>CAZHSO010000075.1:12759-14942 GCA_964535105.1 uncultured Gemmatimonas sp. | reverse complement strand
CGTGAGGTCGGTAGTTCAACTCTACCCAGGCCCATTGTCGGGAGTCGTTGCCCCGGTTCCAGTTACGGCGCTGGACGGGGCGTTTTGATGTGGGGTAGCGGAGCCTGGTACCAGTTGCTGGTGGCAGTTGGGTAGACCGGCCCAAATCGATCGGGGCAAGGGGCCGACAAGGTAACTACACGCCGACACTGACCCGGACAGAAAGCCTCTTCCATCGCTCCCAAACACCAATCCGCAACGGCGAATGTTTGATCAACGCGATCCAGCGCTCGACCTCCGTAGCTGAGAACCTCGCCGGTAACTCGACCTCCGGTAGAAACGCAAAGCGCCGACCCTTGCGGGCGGAGAAATACAGCGTGTCGAACACTGCCTTCTCGGGTGTCGCGATGTCGAAGTTTCCCGTCCTGCGATACGGCTGAAATCCGCCGAACAGATCCTCTTGGATGCGATAGAACTCATAGCTCGCGATCGTAGTGTGCAGATTTGGCCGTTGCGCTCTCGTCACGACATGCACCACTCGCGGGATTTGATCGATCATGCCGTGCAGATTGAGCGCCGAGAGCAGCGACACGTAGGCTCCCGCGCGCTCCGTAAACAGGTGAGGAACGGCTGCGAACCGTGAAAAGTCGGGGTGGCTGGAAACAGCCCATAGCCCTCGTCTGATGCGAGTGACCATACCGTCCTTCGCCAATTTTGCGAGATCACGCGACGCATTGGAGAGTGTGATGCCGGCAAGTCTTGCAACGCCGGCCGTACTGAACACGGGCGAATGCGGCAACAGCTCATTCCAAACTACCTCTGCAGCCTTGTTCATTGGTGTTCCTGCCGCTTCAACAAGGCCTCGATTAGCGCCGCGACCTGGAGCCGCATTGCGTCCCACCTGGCTTCCCCGTAATGGCGGGCTTGTGCTTCCTTCCCGAGGAACTCGAACACTTGGCCCTCATACTCCTCATAGGTAATCGTCAGCGACCGCTCATGAGCCTCCTTCAATAGGTCACGGCGAAGCTCCTCCGCGAGGAATTTGAGCAGCGCATCCGTGTGAGGGTCTGGCACCAGCACGTGGAGATCGAACACGTCGCGAGCCTGAACTTCCCGGCGGCCGCCCAGCGCTTGGAGCTGCTGCCGGATAGCGGCTTCCCGTGCATAGTGCCGAACCTCAAGCGCCTCCAGCCCGTAGTCCCCCAGGATTTCGGGATCCGGTGCCTCAATGACAGCGCGATCGGCAGCGTGCTGTTTGCGGAACGAGACTTCCACCTTTGTAGGGTACTGGATGCCACCCGAGACCATCACGCCGAATTTGTAGCGGAACGTCGTCTCGGTGTCCTTGTTCGGGCCCTCCCCCGGGTCGAGGCCGCGAATGCCAAACCTCTGAAGCCGTCGGCTGAACTCTCTGTCTTCGAACATACCCTTCAGGAAATGTCGGATTGCCGCCGACGCCTGTGCCGTTCCGTCCAAGTCCATGTCCTCTGAGTAGCGGACGCTGCCGAAAAAGAGGCGCAGATTCACCCCCCCTTTGACGGTCACACCGCTGCCCCCGCGCAGTCCGACCAGCTCTCGCAGGATCAGCAGATGCACCAGTTCCCGTGCAGCGACGGGGGAGGCGGCAGGTAGCATGATTATCAATCACAACTATCACAATGTGATAACTACGTTATATAATATGTCGGGCCTGCGAAGGTGTCAAGCCAGCCGTAAGAACGCGACTGGAGTCCCTCTGATGGTGTCACTTCGGGTGCCAATTCCTGGCCAGAACCCCTCCGATTCGCTCAGGTCGATTCCGAGCAAATCGTGAGACATCGACATGGAATCCGAGAAGCTGCCGGAACCTGATGCCTTTGGATAACCATCTGATAAGCGTGAGGTCGGAGGTTCAACTCCTCCCAGGCCCATGAACAGTGGCTATCGGCTATCGGTCAGGCTGGTAGCCGTTTTTCTTGTCGCTCACTGCGGTGAGGTTTCACGGGCACGAGTCGTCATTTCGGCTCCTGCTCCGCATAGCCTCGCCCGATCAGGGACAGGACCAGGCCAATGGCACTCAGAATGGCGATCACCAGGGCGGGAGAACTCGCACCTGACGTGCCGGCGAGCACCAGCGGCTTTGCTTGCGACACGATTCTCGAGGCGAGGTAGTGCGCGACAATCAGGACATACATGAGCGGTATCATCGCGCGATACCGAAGCAG
>CAZHSO010000075.1:0-12659 GCA_964535105.1 uncultured Gemmatimonas sp. | reverse complement strand
ATGAACAGCGCGAAACACATGCGCCAGAGGTGCCTTGCCAGTCGGGACGCGCCCTTGAGGCTTCCCGACCGCAAGATCCGAAGATCGGATGCGCTCGCCAACAGGCCGACTACCCCAAACATGAAAAATGGAAACGCCGGCATCCCGTTCCTCTTGCCGCCGGCAGAAACAGCCTCGAACGCGAATGTGAGGCTGGCCAGGCCCACGCCCAGCGCCACCAGCATCAAGCCGAGATCCAGTCAGCGCGACCCGGCAAACGGGGGTCGGACCGTGGTCAGCGCGGTGATGACCAGATAGGCCGTCAGCGTCCCCGCAGGGATGTTGATCGCCGGCGCCACACCCCGCAGGGCCGCGATCAGCACCCCGAAAAACGCCGTCGTGAGCATCGCATAGACGAACACCATCTCGATCCGGGATGCAGCCTTGCCCCCTTCGTCGCATAGAGCGCAACAAAGCCGGAAATGATTCCCAGACTGCCCGCGAGGATGTGTACCACGTACGTCATGGTCACGGATCAGGCCCTGGGTTCAGGCACGGCGACGCCCTTGATCAGCAGCCACAGTGCGAGCACCACTTCGAACACGAGCATCGGCAGCCACGCGACCATAGTCACCGGGCCTAATCCGGCGAGCTGAGCGGGCAGAAGCACCACGAGCAGGACCGAGGCGGCGACGCCCAGCCAGGCCAGCGGGGTGGGGATGCTGCGGGCACGCAGGAAGAGCCAGGAGAAGAGCGCGCTCCCGGCGGCGAAGCAGGTTGCGGTGATCGATCCGCTCCAGCCGCCCTGATTCAGCAGCAAGCCGCCGAGCGCCAGGGCCGCCGCCGAGTCCGGGCCAGCCGCCGCGGTGCTCGCCGTCGCGACCGCCACCAGCTGCAGCGTCCTGACAGCGGACACGGCGCCGATCACGCCCTCGCCGGCGCGGCAGCCGAGACCCATCATCGCGAGGTCCGGGTCCTGATCACGAGTGAGCGCCCACAGCGTCACGCCCAGCACCAGGGCGTAGGCCGCCTGGAGCAGCGTGAGCAGGATGGTCACCCGCACGAGCTGGGAGTGCTGGGCGATGCCCGCGAGCTGTGCGGCGACCCCCCCCTCGGCGCCGCCGGTTGCCCGGTTGAACAGGGCAAGGTGGGTGAGACCGGTCGCGATGTAGAGGAGAAACGTGGCGCCGGCGAGCCGGGCGTTCATCCTGCGAGTCATGGGTGCTTCCCTACGACGAGCGCATGGCGATCGCCGGGTCGACCCGCGCGGCACGGAGCGCCGGAATCCAGCACGCGCCGATCCCGATGGCCGCCATCAGCACCGCCACAGCGATGAACGTGGCCGGGTCGTGCGGTGCGATACCGAAGAGCAGCCCGCGAATAATGCGGGCGGCGAAGTAGGCGCCGGCCATGCCCAGCAGGAGGCCCATCGCCAGTAACACGCCCCCTTCCCGCAGGACCATCCGCTGCACCCGCCCACCGTCGGCTCCGAGGCTCATGCGGATGCCGATCTCGGTGGTTCGTGCGCTCACCGAAAACGCCAGGACACCAGCGATCCCCACCGCCGCGATGATCAGCGCCAGGATACCGAACGACGAGATCAGGGCCGCATTCAGCCGCCGGGGCGAGACACTCTGATCCTTGATCTGCGCCACGGTCAGCACGTTCTCGACGGGAACCGTCGGCGCCATGCCTCGGACGATGCGCGTCGCAAGAGCCGCCAGAGCCTTTGCGTTGCTGTCGGTGCGGATCACGAACCCGCCGCCGATCGCCAGCTCCTGCGCAAACGGCTGGAACACCACGGGTCGGGGTTCCGCATCCAGCCCCCCATCCTGAGTATTGCCGACCACGCCGACGATCGTGCGCCAATCACCGCCGATGGGGGTGAATCGCAGCACGTCGCCGGTCCACGCGATCTGTTTTCCGAGCGGGTCCTCGTCGGGGAAGAACCTGTCGGCGAGCGTCTGGTTGACGATCACGACCCTGCCGGAGCCGGGCTGATCGGTCGTGGCGAACTCGCGCCCTTCGATGAGCGGGATCCCCGCGGCGCGGAAGTAGTCGGGGTTCGCGGTGCGAAAGTCGGCGTGCGGCATCGCCTCGCCCACGGCGAGTGCTTTGCCTTCGGCTTTGATGTCGAAGTCGATCAGCGAGTTACGGAGCGGCATCGTGGAGCCGACTCCCACCAGGGTGACACCAGGGAGGGCCCGTATCTCGTCCCGCATACGGTCGTAGAGCGCCTTGGCCGCGGCGTCGGCCCCGGGGTCCAACCGTTGCAGATTCAGGAGCTGCACCGGCATGGTGAGCACTTCCTCGGTCTTGAGGCCAGTATTCACTTCGGAAAGCTGCATCATGGTGCGGGTGAGCAATCCGGCGCCCGCGAGCAGCACTACGGACACCGCGATTTGGGCGACGACGAGTCCGCGCTGCAGCCGCTGCTTCCGAAAGCCTCCGTTCATCCGCCGCCCGCCCGACAAGATCCAGGAGGCGAAGTTGCCCTCCTTCGGCAGCGAAGCCACGAACGCCAGCAACAGTGCGAGCGCGCCCGAAAGCGCGAGCGTAAAGCCCAAAACCACGCCGTCGAGGCGGATCTCGTTCGCGCGGGGCGAGTACCGCTCGGCGAACGAGGTGAGCAGCCCGACCCCGCCGATCGCGATGAGCACGCCGAAGCTGGCCGCCAGGAACGTCAGCACGAGATTCTCGACTAATAACAGCCGCCGGAGCCGCTGCACACCGGCGCCGAGCGCCGCGCGCACCGCGAGCTCGTGTTCCCGTCGCACGCCGCGCATGAGCGTCAGGTTGACCACGTTCGCCGCGGAGATGATCAGGACGAACGCGGCCGCGCCCATGAGCAGCCACAAGGTCAGCCGGGCCCGTTCCCCCAGCACTTCCTTGAAGGGGATGACGGCGACGCGATAGTGGGATCCGGGATCGTACGCTTCCTTGTATTCGCTCTGCATGCGGGCATAGACCGTGGCGACCTCGGCCCGAGCCTGCTCCACGCCGGCGCCCGGGGTGAGCCGGGCGACCATCTCGGTCATGCGATGGGTGCGGCCCTGGACCATCAGGGCGCTCAGATGGTGCGGGCTGACTACCATGTTGAGGAGCGCATCCACCCGGTTGGGAAAGAACGGCGCAGGCTGGAGCACCCCGATCACCGTCACGGAGCCGCCGTCCAGTCTCACCTGCTTGCCGACGATGCTGGAATCTCCGCCGAAGCGTTTCATCCAGAACTCGTGGGTGAGGACCATCACCGGCGGAACTCCGGTGCCGTCGTCGCCCGGCAGGGTGAGGCGTCCCAATACGGGGGAAAGCCCCATGACCTCGAAGAAGTTGCCGGTGACGAGGCCCACATCGATGCGGACCGCGCCGTCGTCACCCTGGAGGATGGAGAAAAAGGGGGAGTATTCCGCGATGCCGCCCAGCGACGGGGCACCATTGCGGAAATCGCGGACCTCCGGAACGGAGAAGAGGACGTTTGCTCCCGTTGTCCGGTCGGTCGACTGTCGCAAGTAGACCAGCCGGTCGCCATCACGGTGGGGGAGGGGCTTGAGCAGCACGCCGCGGACGACGCTGAAAATCGCCGTGTTGGCCCCGATGCCGAGCGCCAGGGTAATCACGACCACCGTGGTGAACGCGGGGCTGTGCCGCAGCGCGCGCAGGGCGTACCGGATGTCGGCTGCAACGCTTTCGAGCCATGGCAGTCCGCGCTGATCCCGGACCGCCTCGACGGCCTGGGTGAGCCCTCCGGACGCCAGAAGCGCCTGCCGGCGCGCCGCGTCCGGATGCATGCCACGCCGGATGTACTCGGCGGTTTCCATGTCGAGATGGGCTTGCAGCTCCTCGCGGAGATCGTCGTCGGCGCGGTGTTTGGTGAAGATGCCGGCAATGCGGGCGAGCGCGGCGCGAAGGTGTTTCATGGGGCGTCCCGTCGTGGTGCGAGAAAGGCGGCGATCAGATCGGCGGTCCGATGCCAGTCGCGGGCTTCGCGGGCCAGCTGCCTGCGCCCGGCGGCGGTAAGGGCATAAAACTTAGCGCGACGATTGTTCTCGGACTGGCGCCATTCCGCCGTGACGAAACCCTCCTGTTCCAGCTTGAGGAGGGCGGGGTAGAGCGTGCCGTAGTTGAGGGTGATGCGGTTCTTGCTCGTCTCCTCGATGCGGCGATTGATGCCGTAGCCGTGTAGCGGTCCGAGGACCTCGAGGGTTTTGAGGATCATCAGGGCGAGCGTGCCCTGCTGCACATCCAATTTCTCCGCCATGTTCCGTCCTATGGGATGCCCATATGACGATAGTGTCGGGACCTGGATCGCGCAATAGGAGTGTCGCACTCGGGATGTTTCACGGTTGCAACATCCACCCCGCACTCATTGGCCAGGTGTTTCCGCGACCATCCGCGGCTCCTGCGTTCCCGGCGGCTCGCTTGACCCGGCGTGTTCGTTCCTACGGTAGCCCAGCTCCAACCGCCCGTTAGGTACGCGGCCCTTCATTAAGCGACCGGTCGGCAGAGCCGGCGCGACCGCTTCCGTGAGGTGGCCTGATAAGCGTGAGGTCGGTAGTTCAACTCTACCCAGGCCCATGAGAGCGGCTATCGGCTATCAGCTATCGGCTATCGGCTATCAGTCCGGTCTGATGGCCGACTGTCTTATCTGGCAGACCACTCACCGCTCACCGCTAACCTATCTACTGCTCTACTGCAAGCCGGCCCGATACGCCGATGGCGTGACGCCAAGGGTGCGGCGGAAGACGTTGGTGAAATGGCTCTGGTCGTAAAACCCCGCCCGCAGCGCGATCTCGCTCAACGGCTCCGCCGTTTCGGTCAACTCGCGCGCGGCATGCTTCACCCGCAACGCCCGGATGCGCTCACCGACGGTACAGCCGAAGCGTCGCCGATACCCGCGGGCAAGCGTGGCCGGGTTCACCCCGACCTCGCGCGCAATCTCGCCGACTGAGACAGCGGTCCGGTACCGTTCGCGAATCTGCTCTTCCGCTGCGTTGAGCCATGCCGGTGTGTGCGCCTCACCTCGCGGCGGTCCGATCCGCGCGAGCTCCACGAGAAGTTCCAGTGCCAGCCCTTCCGCGGCGATGGGACCGGCCGTATCGGCGGCCGTCAGCTCACCCACCATGCGGTGGGCGAGTTCCGCGCCCCGCCCTCCCGACGTGTGCAGCCGCTCCTCAAGCACGCGATAGATGGCGGGCACCTCGGCGAACCGGTCGCGGTCCACCTCGATCCGCAATCCCCGAGTCTCCGCAGCGCCGAAGCGGTTCGAGTGCGGCTCACCAGCGGGCATCACTTTGAGGGTTGCGGCCCCGCAATCGGCGGCCTCGCCGCGGGAATACTCGGTAAAGCCGCCCCGCAGCACGTAGCAGATGGTGGGGTCGTCGTGATAGTGGCGGGCGATTTCCGAGCTTCCGGGGTGTGCGCCGAGCCTGAGGACGAAGCCCGGAACCTGCACGGTGTGCAATTGCGGCGCTTTCGGTCCTTGGCGGTCTAACACAGGCTACTCGCTCCGTTGACGAGGCTGGCGACGAAGGGCATGCAGAGTTCATTCCAGAATCCTGCCACTCCCCAATTCACGTCCTCGCAATGGGTTAGTGGCGGAACTACGGGGGCGGCCGAGAAAATTCGTGTCGGACTGACACGTTCGCTTACCGGTGCGGGAACGCTCGGGGATGGTGCTTTCGACCGCTCATTCGGAAGACGGATGCGCGCCCGGCGCCCGCTTCCGAGTCAAACGCATCCAACTCGCGTGGGGCTGTCCAAGACCCGGGCGGACCTCTCCGCTTACCCTGCAACCGGGCTCACGATGGATCCACCGGACGAGATCCGCGGAGGAATACGTCCACAGGGGAGGGAATCATGTCGAACACTCGGGTGCTCTGGCTCGTCCTCGTTCTCGCCGGCTGCGGCGGGGGTTACTCCACCTCCACACCCCCGCCGCCGCCCCCAGTGCCCCCGCCTGGCGGGAATCCATCCGGGACGGCAAACGTGGCGATGAGCAGCACCGATGACGGGTATGGCTCAAGCGTGAATTCGTTCAATCCGTCCTCGGTCGCGATCACTCGCTCGGGAACGGTTACCTGGACCAACAGCACCGGGGTCGTGCACAACGTTACCTTCGCGCCGGCGACAGGCTCGCCCGCGAACGTTCCGAATCTCGTGGCGGGCTCGGTGTCCCGCAGCTTCACGGCCGCCGGGACATTCGCGTACCAGTGCACGAACCACCCGGGAATGTCCGGCTCGGTGGTCGTACAATGAGCACCCTCCGCCGAGGCGCTTGGGGCTGGGTTCCGTGAAGCAGGCTCCGGTAGTGGAGCAGCTATCACCGCTCACCGCTCACCGCTCACCTCGAGCGTCACCCTGAGCGCAGCGAAGGGGCCGATCTCATTCTGGAGATAGGCCCCTTCGTCCACTTCGCGGCCTCAGGGTGACACCCGCTAACCGCTCACCGGATCCCCCCCCGCAACATCCCGGTCCTGCCGATGCCGCCCCCGCCCAGGGAAGGCGCAGTGCGGTTGATCGCCACGCCCGGTCGGCGCGCCCGGGGACCGTGCAGGTCGCAGTCGTCATCAATTCCCCCTCGACCGCCGCGAAGGATGATGGCCGGGCCGCGGCCACCGAACTCCGGGAATGCGCGGGTGTCGCCTGCGCCGCCGGCGTCTCCATTCAGAGGTCGTGCCGCGCCAAAAATCGGGGCTGCCGGAGCGGTCGCCATCGCCAAACGCAGCGGAATGTCGGTCGTGGCGGTCACTGTCCTGCTCATCTCCTGGACCAGTGCTGGCGCCGCCATGGCCGCGTGATCATGCCCGGCTTCGGCGGGCGCTGCCGCTCGAACCACACTCTTCCGCGCCACCCCGCGAACCGGGGCGGATCTGGGCGCATTTCGCGCCTCGAGATCGGACACCACCGCTCCCTCCGTGCGGGGTGCCTCCGCCAGCAGGATGTCCCGGGCACCTGTGTTCGGATGGGCATTCTGGCCGCTCTGGGAGGCGGGCTTGGAACATGCTGCGAGGCAGCCGACGGTGATGAAGGCGACCGCGATGGGGATGCGTGCGCGCACTGACTCCTCCTGCCTCACGGGTGACAAATTGAATATACTACGAGCGACAACTTGTTCGATAATCCGCATATGCTGCGCCATGCCCACCTGTCAGGCCGCCAGAGGGTGGCGCCAGAGTTGGCCGCGGCCATCTGTCACCGCCCTGATACACCAGTGTCGCCCGAGGTGGACATGATCCTCGCATCGAGAGCCAGTCTGGTCCGATCCTTCATGCCGCTGCTCCTGGGCGCCTGCGGAACACCACCGGCCCAAAGCGACGCCGCGCTCGCCGACACTCTCCGGGCACGGATCGAGGACGCCTACGACTTCAGCCGTCCCGGCGTGGTCGAGCGAATGAACGCGCTCTACCCCGACACCGGGCGGGTGATCTCAGCGAGTGGCGGGCAGATCGTCGCCTCGGCCGATTCCCTGCGGGCGGGCATCGCAGCGTTCTGGCAAAACGTCGGGCAGAACATGCGCGACGCGAAGTGGGTCTGGGGCGATGTCTACGTGGACCGGCTGAGCGAGGACGCGGCGGTGCTGACCGCGACCTGGTCGATCCCGCACATCGCCCCGACCGGCCGCCCGCACGTCATACGGGGTGCGTGGACCGCGGTCTTCCGGCGTCTGGCCGGAAAGTGGATGATTGTGGTCGAGCACCTGTCGGTTCCGCCGGGTTGAGCAGAATCGCACGACGCTCTCGGTTGACTCGATCGATTCTGACTCTCGCTTCGGCAGAGTTCGGCAGTGTATAGTCCACGTTCGGTTCAGAATTCCACCCGCCGCGGCGCCCAAGTCACCGGACCGCCCCGGCATGACCAAGGATAAGAGGTAGCATGAAGACTCGGAATCATTCGATGGTCCCGGCTGCGACTACGCTCCTGGCATTCCTGATGAGCGGCGCCACGGCAACCGGCATGGCGCAGACCCCCACGCCGCCACCCGGCAAGATGCCCCAGCATCAGGAAGGCATGCCGGGCATGAGTGGCATGATGGGAGGACCCCATCATGTGCTGGCGATGGCCTACCGGGACAACCTGGCGACGTTCGCTCGGGCGTTGCAAGGGCAAGTCACCCAGTCGAACACCGTCAACCTCGATCTGGCTCGGCCGGCGGTGGCCGAGATGAGGCGCAGTTTCGACCAGATGCAGCAACACCATCGGGCGCAGATGACGATGATGGGCGACCAAACGAAGCCGCCGATGTCGGAAACGATGCAACACATGGAGACCCACGTCACGGCGCTCAGCGAGCATCTCACCGCTCTGGAATCCGAAGTGAATGCCAGTACGCCGGACCCCAAGAAAGTCTCGGAGCATACGACCGAGATCCTGAAGCAGTCTGCCGGCATGTCGGCGATGCCCGCCAAGGCCAAGCCCGATCAAATGAGGTGACGAATTGGATGGTCAGGCGAAGGCCATTTGCTTCTCCGCGCCTTGCCCGTCACGGTGAGAAAGCCGACGCGCCTTCGGTCTCGAGCGCCCGTACCTGCCGCTCCTTCCAGAGCGAGTAGATCGCCGGAATCACCACCAGTGTCAGCACGGTGCTGCTGACCATCCCACCGACCATGGGCGCGGCGATGCGCTTCATGACGCTCGCGCCCGCGCCCGAGCCCCACAGGATGGGGAGGAGGCCGGCCATGATCGCCGTCACCGTCATGAGCTTGGGGCGCACGCGTTCCACGGCGCCTTCCATGACCGCCTCGTAGAGATCACGCAGGGTCGGCCGGCCTCCGGCGGCACGCCGCGCCGCCCAAGCGTGATCGAGGTAGATGAGCATCACCACCCCGGTCTCCGCCGCCACGCCCGCCAGGGCGATGAACCCGATCGCGACCGCCACCGACCAGTTGTAGCCCAGGAGCCAGAGGAACCAGATCCCGCCCACCAGGGCAAAGGGCACCGAGAGCATCACGATCAGGGTTTCGCCCACGCTCCGGAAATTGAAGTAAAGGAGGAGGAAGACAATGCCGAGCGTGGCGGGGATCACCAGCTTCATGCGCTGCTTCGCGCGCTGCATGTATTCGTATTGCCCGCTCCAGACGAGGGTATAGCCAAGCGGCAGCTGCACCATGCTCGCGACTGCGCTCCGGGCATCCGTGACATACCCCGCGATGTCGCGTCCCACCACGTCCACGTAGACCCACGCCGTGGGCTGAGCATCCTCCGTGCGCACCACCATCGGCCCCGCCACCTGTTTGATGGTCGCGATCTGGCCAAGGGGGACGAACGCCTCTCCGCCTGCGGCGAAGGTCGGGGCACCCATGAAGGCTCCTCCCATGGCGGCCGTGGCGCTTCCTGCTCCGCCCAGACCGTGGGAGGTGGGGATCAGCACGGAGGCGAGTCGTTCGGGGTTGTCGCGCAGCTCCTGGGGGTAGCGGATCCGCACCCCGTAGCGCTCGCGTCCCTCCACGGTCTGCGTGATCACCATGCCCCCCACCGCGGTCGCGATCACGGTCTGCACGTCGCCCACGTTGAGGCCGTGGCGCGCCGCGGCGGCCCGGTCGATGTCGATGTCGAGGTAGTACCCCGACACGGCCCGCTCTGCGAAGGCGCTTCGCGTCCCCTGCACCATCTGGACGGCCCGCTCGACCTCCTTGCCGATTCGCTCGAGCTCGGCCAGGTCGGGCCCGAAGATCTTGATTCCCACCGGCGTCCGGATCCCGGTGGCGAGCATGTCGATCCGCGCCTTAATTGGCATGGTCCAGGCGTTGGTGACCCCGGGCAGCCGCACGGCGGAATCCATCTCCGCCACCAGCTTCTCGTAGCTCATCCCGGGGCGCCATTCCGATTCGGGCTTGAGGGTGATGGTGGTCTCGAACATGTCGAGCCCCGCCGGGTCGGTGGCGGTGTTGGCGCGGCCCGCCTTTCCCCAGACGTGGTCCACCTCGGGAAAGCTCTTGAGGATCCCGTCCTGGATGCGGAGGATCTCCCGTGCACGGGCGACGCTGATGCCCGGGAGCGTGGTGGGCATATAGAGAATGGTTCCCTCACCGAGCGGCGGCATGAATTCGCCCCCGATCCGGGACCAGGGGATCGCGGTAAGCACCAGCGCCACGCACGCCCCGCCGATGACCGCCCAGCGACGCCGCAGCACGAAGCGGATCACCGGGCCGTACAGGGCAATCAGCCAGCGATTGATCGGGTTGGCCCGCTCCCGGTAAATGCGCCCGCGGATGAACAGCCCCATGGTGACCGGCACCAGCGTCACCGAGAGCAGACTCGCCGCGGCCATCGCGAAGGTCTTGGTAAAGGCGAGCGGCTTGAACAGCCGCCCTTCCTGGCCCTCCAGGGCAAAGACCGGCAGGAACGACACGGTGATGATCAGCAGGGAGAAGAAGAGCGCCGGGCCGACCTCCTTCGAGGAGTCGAGCACCACCTGCCACCGCTCCGCGGCGGTGAGGACCGAGGTGTCGAGCGCCCGCACGCTTGGGCTCCGCCCCGCGGCCCGCTCCTTCGCGTCCACCGCGCGCTCGAGATGCTTGTGCATGTTCTCGATCATCACGATGGCGGCGTCGATCATGGCGCCGATGGCGATCGCAATCCCACCCAGGGACATGATGTCGGCGCCGACCGGCACCCCCCGCATGGCGATGAACGCCATGAGGATCCCCATAGGGAGGGTCAGGATGGCGACCAGTGCGGACCGCGCGTGAAGCAGGAACACGATGCAGACGAGGGCGACGATCGCGCTCTCCTCGAGCAGCTTCCCTCGGAGGTTTTCGATCGCGCGATGAATCAGGTCGCTGCGGTCGTAGACCGGCTGGAGCACGACTCCCACGGGGAGCCCCGACTGGATCTCACGAATCTTGGCCTTCACCCGCTCGATCGTTGCCAGCGCGTTCTCCCCGAACCGCATCACGACGATACCGCCGACCGCGTCGCCCCGCCCGTCGAGATCAGAAATCCCGCGCCGGACCGCCGGGCCCACGCTCACCCGCCCCAGCTCCGCCACCCGGATCGGGGTGCCGTTCTGGGTCGCGCCGACCACCACATTCTCGATATCCGCGAGTGACTTGAGGTAGCCCAGCCCGCGCACCATGTATTCGCGCTCGGAGAGCTCCACGACCATGGCGCCGATGTCGGCGTTGGCGTTCTGGATCGCCGCCATCACCGCGGCGATCGGGATGCGGTAGCCGAGCAGCTTGGCCGGGTCGAGATCGACCTGGTACTGCTTCTCGAACCCGCCCACCGCCGCGACCTCGGAAACGCCGGGCACCGCCGTAAGCGCGTAGCGGAGGTACCAGTCCTGGATGCTGCGGAGCTCGGCCAGGCTCTTCCGGCCTGTCGTGTCCTCCAGCGCGTACTGATATACCCACCCCAGCCCGGTCGCGTCCGGCCCCAGCGTAGGCGTCACGTTGGCGGGGAGCTTGCCCTTGATCCCGCTCAAATACTCGAGCACGCGCGACCGCGCCCAATAGAGATCGGTGCCGTCCTCGAAGATCACGTACACGAACGAGATCCCGAAGAATGAGTATCCCCGCACCGTCCGAGACCCGGGTACCTTGAGCATCTCCGCCGCGATCGGATAGGTCACCTGGTCCTCCACGATCCGCGGGGCCTGTTCGTTGTACTCGGCCTGTACGATCACCTGCACGTCGCTGAGGTCGGGCAGCGCCTCGAGCGGGGTGCGGGTGATGGCCCAGATGCCTCCCGTGATCGCGGCGATGACACCGAAAAAAACAATCAGCCTATTCGCCACCGACCATTCGATGATCCGCTTGAGCATGGCCGGTCAGTCCGGAATCTTCATCTTCATGGTGTCCTTCGGCGGCCGCTTCAGCGCGGGAGCCACCGGAGCCTTCGGGCCCGGCTGGGCAGGCGGAGGCGCCGAGATATCCATTCCCGGCATGTTCCCCATCCCGCCCAGCAAGGTTCCGAGATTCGATTCGGCATCCAGCAGGAAGGTGGCCGAGGCCACGACGGTGTCCCCAACGATCAGGCCGGAGAGAATCTCGATGCGCTCATCGGTCGCCAGGCCGAGGACGACATCTCGTGCCACCAGCGCGCCATCCGGGAGACGGATAAAGACCAGGTCGCGCTTTCCGGTGGACAGAATAGCCGAGCGGGGAACGCTGAGGACGGGCCCGGTGGCCGCCGCGAAGCGGAAGCTGGCGTACATGCCCGGCTTGAGGGCGAGCCGCGGGTTCGCGAGCTCGACCCGCACCCGGGCGGTCCGCGTTTCCGGGTTGAGCGTGGGGTAGATGTAGGTGATCCGGCCGGTCCGCGGCGCGCCGGGAAGAGCGGGGAACTCGGCGACCACCTGCAGCCCGAGGCGCACCGAAGGAAGATCGCGCTCGAAGATCTCGCCCTCCAGCCACACGGTGCTCAGGTCGGCAATGCGGAACACCGTCTCGCCCGCCATGATCCGCTGACCGCCGAGGACCGACTTCTCGATCACGACACCTTGCACCGGTGAGCGGAAAGTCAGCGCCTTGCGGATCTCGCCGCTCGACTCGACCTGCTCGACGTCCGCCGCCGGGACCTCCCAGTAGAGCAGGCGGCGCCGCGCCGACTCGAGGAGCTCGTCGGCTCCCCGGACCGCGTCCGGCGAGCCCCCCGCCACGCTGGCGCGAAGTCGCTTGGCAAGGATCAGCTCCTGCTGGGCGGAGACCAGCATTGGGGAATAGAGACTGAAGAGCGGATCG
>CAZHSO010000074.1:0-15236 GCA_964535105.1 uncultured Gemmatimonas sp. | reverse complement strand
TCGCTGGATCTGGCCAGCAGCCCGGCTGGGGGTCTGCCCAAGGGAATCACACTGCTTACCGGCGCTCCCCAGTTCGTGGACAAGGATGGCGTGCGGTGATCAAGAGCGTGGGACCGGTCGAATTCCTGATTCAGCTCAACGAGACGCTCCCCGCGCGATTCACCCTGGAGTTCGATGTGGTCTCGCGGAATGGGAATGTCGGTGGTGCCGAATTCGCCTTCGAGGGCACCCCGGCGTTGAGCCAAAGTCCGCGCTCCGCCCAGGTGACGTGGAGTCACCAGGGCCTGGCGATTTATGGCGGCGGGATCGACCGGGAGTTCAAGCTGCCCGAAGGCATGGGGGCGGAGCTCATGGGGCAGCTGGCCGAGATCCGGGTCGCATTTGACGGGCCGGCGTCCAAGCTGTTGACCAACGGCGAAGTGGTGTACGACCTGCCGAACCTGCCGTTCCCTCGCGGACGGGTCCTTCGCGTCTTCATGCACGGCGTGGACGACAACCGTGGCGCCTTCTATTTGGCCAAGCTCCGCATTGCCGAGGGCGGGGGCGTTACCAGCGGGACGATCGTGCTGCAAGCGGGGCCGGTCCCGACCCTGAAGGCGGCGCCAACGCTGCTCAATGCATCGCCGCCGACCGCAACGCCGAATCCTGCGCCCGCGCCGGCCCTGTTGCCGGCCACCGGCCCCGCGGCGAGCGCGACCCCGCTTTCCCTCGCCCCCACCGGAGTCAGCGTCGTGCCCGTGGGGGACTTAGTCAAGGTTTCGTTTGTTGCCGTGGGACCACCGGGAATGCCAAATCCTGCTAAGCCCACAGAATCTCTTGCCGGATACATTGTCGAGCGGGTACCTGCGGACAAGGCCTCCGACTGCCCGGCCAGTGACGGAGACCTCTTTTTTGACAATGGATTCTACGGGTGCATGAGGAACATGGCGAGTGCGGATGCCAACCCACGGTGGTTCGTCGGCGATCGCGGCTTCATCTTCCTCGTTCGGGTGGCGGCGGTCTTTCAATCCCAGGTCTCCACCACGGCGTACTGGTCACCTCAGTATTCCGTCACCATGCCGTTCGCCCGGATAGCCGGACTCATGCCTCCGAAGCTAAGTGAGCTTCTGATCTCTGATGTTACTTTCGTCGTCGGGAAGACCTACGCCTGCCCTGACAGCATGTTCTATTCCTGTGCCGAGGTCACGGTCAGTTGGGTTCCGATGTCGAATGCGGTGTCATACACGGTCCAATTCGATAAATTCACAGGCACTTTTTTTGAACCGGCTGTTCCGATTGACGTTGGACAGGTATCGGTTGCGCCATCCCCGGCGCCCTCGGTGATCAAGCCGCTTTGGCTGGATAACGACGGCATGGTGCTGCGAGTCTGCGTGGCACCGGTATTCAACCCGTCGGCGCTGCCGGATCCTCGAGCGGGAACATGTGCCCAGGCCGTTGTTCGACCGTGATCAGTCGTCATTGCATCCTCGGCTCGGAGAATCCCGCCCGGTTGAGTGCCACCTATTCGTGCACTCTCCGCGGTCGGCCTCGCGCATCTGTACCATGTCAAGGCGATCTTTTCCGAAGGGGAAGCCTCGGCCCCCAGTCCGAACGCAATATGCGCCGGGCCGACCATCGTCCCGAGGGCGACACAGTTCGGGGCGATGCTGGACAAGTCCCGGCTGGTGCAGGAGCCCGCGGGGATTTGCACAGTTTGGGATGTAGGTGTGGCTTAGCTGACTTTGTCGAGCGTGGCTTGGTCCTACGTGGAGATCTTCAACACCGACCGCGACTCGGCAGGCGTGCGGGCGTCCATCACGCAAGGGGGTCCGAGCGTCGACTTCTGTGCATCGGTGGCGCCCACGATTTCCGCGACGGATCTCGGACCCGGAAGGTGCACCAGTCTCGTGATTCCGAAGTGACCGCAAAGGGGATTTCACTGGACCTATGAAACGTCGACAGTTCATCGACGGTCTTGCCGCGGCAGCTCTGCCGCTGCGGCGGCTTGTGGGGCGTCCCTCGGTTGCCCCGCCGGAGCTGACGCTGATTCTTCGCGGCGGCAGGTGCTTCCGCGACGGGCGCTGGGGCATTTGCGATATCGGCATCGACGCCGCGGGGAATCTCCGGTTCGGCGCCGATCTCCGCGCGCCCGAGAGCCTCGACGCCACCGGCAAGATCGTCAGCCCCGGCTTCATCGATATCCTCGCCGATAACGCCTCCAACCCCGCAGTCACCTTCCCGATCTTCGAGAAGTACAAAGTCTCCGACGGTGTGACCACTGCCTTGCAAATGCACGGGGGGACCGCCGATTGCGCCGCCTATTACAATCGGCTGAGCGCTTTGCCCCATGCGATCAACTACGGGGTGTCGACCTTCCTCATGGCGATCCGGAACCGCGCAGGGACCCTCGCGGAGCGGCGGCGGCAGGTCGAGCGAAACCTCGATGAAGGCGCGCTCGGCGTGTCGCACAGCCTCGAGTACCAGCCGGCGCCGTTCGAGGAGCTCGTGGAGTACGCCAGGCTCGCCAGAAGGTACGATCGCCCCGTGTTCCTTCACCTGCGCTATTCATCGGCCGAACGGGAGCTCGAGGGAGTGGATGAGGCGGTGCGGCTGGCCAGGCTGAGCGGTGCCCGAATTCACATTGACCATTTGCATTCCACCGGAGGCACATTCCGGATGGAAGTGGCCCTGGCACGGATCCGCGCGGGCATCGCGGAGGGCCTGGCCATCACGAACTGCGTGTACCCCTATTCCTACTGGGCCACCTACCTCTCCTCCCGGCGCTTCGACCCGGGGTGGCAGCAGCGCTACGGTCTGACCTACCGGGACCTCCGCGTGGCCGGCACCGGGGAGCGGCTCACCGCTGAGAACTTTGCCCGCTATCGGAGGACCCAGGCGCTGGTGGCGGTGCCGGAGGGGACGATGCCCTTGGCAAAGACACTGGACCTGGCGCTCGACGAGAGTTTCTGCATGATCGGCTCGGACGGGGGAATCCAGCGGGAGCCCAGGGCCAACTCGCATCCGCGTGGCGCGGCGTGCTTCTCGACCGCGGTTCGGTATGCTCTCGACAAGCGCATGCCGCTCGAACGGATGCTGGAGAAAATGACCACGCTGCCGCGGAGCGTGGTGCTTCCGGCCATGAAAATCCGCGGAGTGCTCCAAGAAGGCGCCGCGGCCGATCTCACCGTGTTCGACCCCGCAACGATTCGCGGCAACGCCACGGTCGAGAATCCGAATCAGCTTGCGTCGGGAATCGAGCTGGTCCTGGTCAACGGCAAGCCGGCCTATCAGCGGGGGCAGGTGGTTGCACGAAACGGTATGGCGATCCGCAACTGAGTATCCTCAAAGCCCGGCCTTGAGCTTGGCGCGGAGATAACGGTTCCGGAACTGGGGATCGGCGTGCTGCCAGGCCGATTCCACTGCCCGCCAGTGCACCACCGCGCTGTCGCGCTGGCCCGCCTGCTCGAAGGCTTGTGCCAGCGCCTCGTGCAGCTCGGTGCGGCTCACATAGGTGTTGCTGCCGTCCACGCCACCATGGATGGCGGGTCGCAGGACGGCAATGGCCTCGCCCCCGCGCCCGAGCGCGAGCAGACTCTGAGCCATCATGAGGTTGGTGCGGGTGTACCCATCGGTGAGCGAAAACAGCGAGCGCCGGAAGGCGTCCACCGCCTCGGCGTGCCGGCCTTCCCGCTGCAGCAGGAGTCCCCGAAGAACATGGTGCAGCTTCGCGTCTCGGCCAAACGTGCTGGTCGCGCCGAGCGTCTCCAGGGAATCCGCGAGGCGGCGGACCACGGCCGTGTCGCCGGCAGCGGCGTGGGCCGTCCCGGCCAGGACCAGATTCCAGGTCACATTTCGGGCTCGGAGTCCCCGAGGCATGTCGGACCGCGCGATCCGATCAGCAGCTTCGCGAAAGGAGCGCACCGAAACCCCGGGCCGGCCCGATTCAATTCCGAGCATCGCGAGATCGACCGGCTCGGGCCCCGGCTCCGGAACCAGGCGAGTGGTGTTGGGGATCCGCCAGCGGTGAATCAAGGTGTCCGCTTCGCGGAGCCGGCCCTGATCCCGAAGGCTCAGCAGCAAGAGCCACCAGGCGTCGGACCGGATCAGGACATTTCGGCTGCCGACATCCGCAAGCAGGCGACGGTCTGCCTCCTCGTAGTGCCCCCACCGCAGCAGGTCGCGATGCACCTGAGGGCCCGACGAGGCGTTGGTGGGGTTGAATCCCGCGGACTTGACGACGGCCTCTTCGGCCTCGGCTCGGCGCCCCTGGCGCAGCAACGGCTCGATGAGATTCTGCCAGGCCGGCCATTCATTCGGCCGTAGGTTCACGAGCCTTCTTGCGGCGCGTTCGGCTGCGCCGGCCGAATCCCACCAGAGATAGTCTTGCGACATGAGCCCGAGCGTCGCGCAGACTCGGCAATACGGACCCGAAAGGGCACCGGCCAGGGAATCGAGCGCGAAGGCCCGCTCGTAGGCGGCGGCCGCGCCGGCCCAGTCCCCCTGGCGGTGGCGAATCAGGCCGAGCAGGATCTGGCCCTCGGGATCGGTGGGGTACTTGACGATCAGCGTTTCCGCGATGGTGGCCGCGTTGACCAGCGGTGCCTGGAGCTCGGCGACGGAGGCTTGAATCAGCAGGCGCTCGCGCTCGATCGCTCGCAGGGCCAGTCGTTCGGCCCGATGCAACGCGCGATTCGACGTGGATTCGTCCGCATAGGTCCGGCTCAGCTGCCAGGTGTAGTAGGCTGCCATGGCAAAATTGGAATCGCGAGCCAGCGCGGCAGTCATCAGCCGATAGCCTGCAGGAGCGTCGTAACCGAAATTGGCGCGCAACCCTTCCTCGTAAAGCGCATAGGCTCCCGGCGACGAGGTGCGGGTTTGGGCGACGGAGGCCGACGGCGGAGTGAGTTTCAGGTCCCTCGCGATCGCGGCGGCCGCGCTATCCACAACGGCATAGCGATCCGAGGCGCGAACGACGTAGCCCTTGCGTACCAGACCTCGGGGGAGCGCGACCCGCCGGAGCGAGAGCACTAGGCCCGTCGGTTCTGTGGCCAACTCTCCCTCGACCACCTCGGTTGCTCCCGCCCGGTGCGCGGCGTCATTCATCATGCCCGGCGTGGTGCCAGGTCCGCGCGGCATCAGCTCAACCAGCCGGGAGTTCGCGACGACCTGGAGCCCTTCGATCCCGCCTAGGCTGGTCGCCAGCATGTCGCGGAGCACGTTGCCGAGCGTCGTGCTATCGGCGGAACCGGTGGTCCGAATCTCCCCAACGGCGAGGAAGGGTAGTCCCGGAGCAGACCGGTTTCCGACGCTGCGCAGCACCAGCCCGAGAGCCACAATGCCGATGAGCGCCGCGGCAGCCAGCCACCGCACGCGCGGGATTCCGGGCTTCGTAGCCGCGGACACCGACCCGGACGGGATCGGTTGCGGAGGCGTTGCGGGAGCCGGCTGAACCAGGCGTGGCTCAGCGGGGTCGGTCCTCAAGGACTGCTCGAGCTGGCGCACGGCCGGATCGGGTTCCGCGTTCAGCTCCCGGTGCACCGCCTCCGTGTACACTCTCGACCGGGCCAGAGCGCCGGACCGATCTCCGACGGCAGCCAGCGCACGCATGTGCCCCACGGCGTATCGAGCGCTGAGCGGATCGAGCTCGCTGAGGCGGTGCCACCACCGGACGGACTCTGCGGGTCTGCCACCCTCGTCTGCCTGCTTGGCCAGCCGCTCGATTGCCCGCAACGCCTCACGGTGCAGGCCGGCCCGCTGCTCCTCCACCCAGCGTTCGAATCCCGGCGCTCCAGGCAGGTAGAACCCGTCGAGAAACGTTCCGGTATAGAGGGCGGCTGCGGTCTCGAGCGCTCCGGCCGCGATGGCGTCCTGCAGCTCCAAGATGTCGCACGAGACCGACGCATCGAGACGCAGCTGGGTGGTGCCGACGATCAGGTCTTGCCCGGCATCCCGCTTCAGGCTGTACAGCGTCTGGGAAAGCGTGTGCCGGGCCTGCTCCTCGCCGGTCTCGGCCCAGAGAATCCCGACCACCCGATCGCGCGAAATCCCCTTTTTTCCCGCGGCGGCCACCAACGCCAGCAGCCCCAGCGGCCTCGGGCCGAGGGGCGGAGAGGGTTCGCCTTCGATCCACAGCCCGCCGATAGTCTTGAGGCGCAAGGGGTTCCCGAGCCTTGATGCCCGGTTGACGAGGTTTGATCCGAGTCTGACGAGGGCGCGCTAGACTGTCCCGCGATTCTACGGACAGATGGCCTGATTCGGCAAGGGAAGGGTGTCATGGAGCGGTTCGCCGCACTGGTGGTGAGTATCCTCGCAGGCCTCGGGCCCACGACGCGGCAGCACCTGCTCTGGCAGGCCGACCTGCAGATTCGGAGCCTGACGATCTCGGAGGAGAAGGGGAATCTCACCGCGCGAGTGGTCGTCGCTTCGGAATTCGGCGAGGCGCTCGCGGCGCGGCTCGAGATCCTGCTCCCTGTCGGGGTCGGCATCGTGACCCTGGGTGCCGGGTGCAGCGCCGGCCCCAGCCGCACCGGCATCAGCGAGCTCCGCGCGAGGGTGGAATGCCGCCTCGGCAACATGCCGGCCCGGTCCTATCGCGAATTCTACGTCGTGACGACAACCCCTCCCACCGGCGTCGCCCGCGGGTTCGCCGTGGTGGCCATGAGTGATACCCCCGATCCTAAACCGGGGAACAATTTTCTCGAGCGGGTCATTCCGGGTGAGACCCACGAACATCGAATCGAACGCCTTCCCTAACGATTGGTATTAAGGAGGAGCTCCATGCGGCCCGTTTCACTCGTCCTGGTGACCTCACTACTCGCGACAGTTGCGCTGCCCGAAGCGAGTGCGGCTCAGAGCAGCGGGTTCAAGCCGGGGAGTCGTGACCTCTTTGTGCTCGACCTGGCCTCGGTCCCCGTGGGAGAGTTCCCCAAAGGACTCAAGCTCCTGAACGGGAACATGACCACCGTCGAGAAGGACGGGTCGCGCATGCTCCGCGCCTCTGACCCGGCGGAGTTCCTCATTCCGCTACCCGAGATCATGCCGTTGGATTTTACCCTCGAGTTCGATTTGGTCCCGAAGGCCTGCTGCAACCCCAGTGATCTGGTATTCGAGGGGACGGGGTCCAGCAACCGCGGTCCTGCCTCGATGCAGATCGAATGGCATCCCGCTCACCTCCAAGCGGTAGGAGGCGGCGAGATGATCCAGGTGCCGATGCCGGAAGAGCTGAAGGCGGCGCTTCCGTCCATGCTGACCGAAGTGCGGGCGAGCTTCGAGGGGGGCACGTTCAAGCTGTACACCAACGGGCAGAGACTGATGAATCTTCCCAATCGCAAGTTCGTGCGCACGCGCTCGCTGTGGGTACGCCTCGGCGGGCAGGACGACGACAAGTACGCGGTGTATGTGTCCAGGATTCGGATCGCCACCAATAGCCCGAAGCCCCAATGAGAGCGGTCGTGGCCCGGGCGGGCGGCCTTCTCACGGCGCTGGTCCTCAGTACCGTGAGCGTAGCGCGCGACGCGATGGGGCAGGGAAGCTCCATCACTCCCGGCGCCCGGGAGATCATCGCTCTCAACTTCGCGAATACGGCGGTGGGTGAGTTTCCCAAAGGGCTCAGATTGCTCAAAGGGAGTCTGGAGGTCGTCGACAAGGATGGCGTGCGCATGCTCCGGGCCACCACGCCGTCGGAATTCCGGATCACCCTGCCTGAGGCGCTGCCCGAGGATTTCACGCTCGAGTTCGACCTCATGCCCAAGGAGTGCTGTAATCCGGAAGACCTGGCGTTCGAGGGCACACCGGCCATGAGCCGGAGCACCAGCTCGGCGCAGGTGAGCTGGAGCCCGGAGACGCAGACGGTGGTGGGTGGCGGCGCGTATTTCCAGGCCGCGACGCCGGCGAAGCTGCGGGAGACGCTGGTGGGGCAGCTTAATCAGATCATGGCGAGCTTCGAGGGCGGCACGCTCAAGCTCTATACCAATGGAGAGCGCCTCTACACGCTCTCCGAGCGACGCTTCGCGCGCGGCAGAGTGCTACGGGTGTTTCTGGGCGGACAGGATGACGACAAGCAGGCGGTGTATCTGGCGCGGCTGCGGGTAGCCGCTGGTGCGGCATCGGTAATCGTAGCGACCTCGACATCGCAGGCGACGCCGGTCTCCGCGTTACCGGCGGTCCAGACTGGGAGTATTACCCCGACTGCCCCGCCGCCTCCTCCACCAGCGCCGCCATCGATGCTCGACGGACGATCACCGGGTGCGACCGCTACGCCGACGAGCACCGGGAACCCGGCGGGTGCAGCACTGGCAACCCTGTTTGCTCCTCCTCCACCACGGACGATCCTCCTGTCCGGGTTCACAGCCAGTGGCGGCTTCAGCGCCGTTGCCCCGCGGACAATTGCCCTGGCCGGCTTCAAGGCCACGGGTGGCTTCAGCGCCCTCGCATCCCGAACCATAGCGGTTGCCGGGCTTGTAGCGTCGGGTGGCTTTGGCCCCGTTGCCCCGCGGACCATTGCCCTGGCCGGGTTCACGGGCACCGGTGCCGTGAGCGTCCTCAGCCTGCGATCACCCGCCATCACTGGGCTTCCGGGGGCGGGCGGCTCGAGCGCTGTGGCTCCGCGGACTATTGCCCTGGCCGGGTTCACAGCGACCGGTGGCTTCATGGTCGCGGCCTCGCGGACGATTACGCTGGCCGGGTTCTCCGCGACGGGCGGCTCGAGCGTCGTAGCCGCGCGGACGATCGCTGTGGCCGGGTTCACGGCGACCGGCGGCGTCGGAGTCCTGGCACCCCGGACCATCGCGCTTGTCGGCTGGACAGGCAGCGGCGCAGAGAAAACCCCTTAAGGAGGTCCCAATGCTTCCCAGAGTTCTTGGAGTACTGATGCTAGCCTGGGCGGTAAGCGTTCCGAGCTCGGCGGCAGCGCAGACATACGAGACGATGGTCACATTCGAAATGCCCGTGAACCTGACCCAGCTGTCTCCCGACATCGAACGAGTGAGAGTCTCGTGCTGGATCGCCAGTTCCGCACTGCCATTCGCCGCGCCGACGTCCCCAGACGTATTTCCCAAGGACGAGAGCCCCGTCGTGCTCGGACAGGTCGTGAAAACCATGACGGTTCTATTTCCGATTCCTACCGGGGCACTCCAAGACCCGATCGGTAAGACTGCCGAGTACATGTGCTTGCTCATGGGGTTCAGCAAGTCGCTCCAGCGCTGGGACGGCTTTTCGGAGACGTCGACGGTTCCCGCATTTCGGATCAAGCCGACTCCGGCGCCGATCCAGGGCACGTTCGTCTGGTGAGGCGGCCATGATGAGAGCTCCGTCGCCGTTCTGGGTCACCGTGGGACTGTTGCTGGGGACGGGTATTGCGGTGCGCACTGCGGTCGCCCAGTCGACCTTCACGCCGGGCAGTCGGGAGATCGTGTCGTTGAGCTTCGCGACCGTGCGGCTCGGCGAGTTCCCCACGGGGCTCAAGCTCCTCAGCGGCAGCCTGGAAGTCGTCGAAAAGGATGGCGTGCGCATGGTGCGCGCCGCGACGCCGTCCGAGTTCCTGGTGACGTTGCCTGAGGTCCTACCCGAGGATTTCACCATCGAGTTCGATTTCATTCCGAAGCAGTGCTGTAACCCGGAGGATCTCGCGTTCGAGGGAACCGCGACCCTCAGCCGGAGCAGCACCTCCGCACAGGTGCTGTGGCACCGGGAGAGTCAGCGGGTCGTTGGCGGCGGGGGAGACTACCAGGCGGCAACGCCGGCGACCCTGCGGGAGACGCTGCCGGGCCAGCTCGCCAAGATCATCGCGAGCTTCGAGGGCAACACCCTGAAGCTCTACACCAACGGACAGCGGCTCTACACCCTTGCGGACCGGCGCTTCGCGCGGGGCCGAGTGCTGCGGGTATTCCTCGGCGGGCAGGACGACGACGAGCAGGCGGTCTACCTGGCGCGGCTCCGGATCGCGGCGGGTGCAGGGAGCGTTACGACGACGGTGGCCTCGAGCGGATCCGCCTCGAGCTCTCAGGCGCCTGTAACCGTGATGCCGGTCGCGACGCAGAGCGGCACCATCACCCCGACGTCTTCATCGCCCCAGACGGGCTCCACGTCGGGGGTTTCCACTGTGACGACCATGACACAGCCTGCGGGCACGATGACGCCAATGGACCCCGCAGTTGCGGGGGTGTATGCCCCCACCGGTGTCGAGGTCGCTTTCTCCACTGAAACTCGCGCCACAGTAAGCTGGAAGGCTCCTGTGATATTCCCGAGCGGGAGTGTGATTGAGATGACAGGGTGGAGCGTTCGATGGAATCTGGAGGCCGACGAGGCAATCTGTTTCAAGTTCTTCCCTGGGGATGCAGCCAAGTGCCCTAGCTCCGAGTCGTACGGCACGGATAAGGCCATGAGATCGTATGAAATCACGCCTCTCAAAGCGGGAGCCCGATACGTCGTCCGAGTGTGGGAACAGTACTTCATCGTCTCCGGAGGGTCTGGAGAGTATGAAGGATTCCCTTCGGCCGCGGTCGCTATGGTTTACAACCAGCTACTGGTTACGCGCCCCCCGACCATAGGGACTCCAACGGTCATGTCAAACGGACCTGCTGCAGTTATCGCCCCGATCACCGGTGATCAGGGATCGGCAAGGATTCGCTGGACCGGTCCTGCAGGCGCCGTTAACTACATCGTGATGCGCCGCATCGGCAGCAATGCCCCTGAACAGCTGACGCCCACCCCGATTTCCGCGTCGGCGTATGACGATGCGATCACCGATGTTCGCGCCAGCTATCAATACCAAGTTGTGGCCAAGCAGACCGATGGCAGGTCCGGCACCTCCGAATGGGCTTCCTTCTCCCCACCCGCCCTGGTAAACCCGACCGGCTTCAGCGGGCGTCAGATCGGTGCGAGCGAGGTCACGCTGACGTGGCAAAAGGTGCCAGGGGCAGTTGGATACCGAACCGATGGCGCCGGCCTCCCTTCTAGCGGCGTGCAAGTAGCCGATGGATTCCTGAACGTGGAGGGACTGTCCGCGGGAGCTCCCTTGAATTGGCAGGTAGCCGCCGTCTTCCCCGCGAATCAGATGGACCTCGCGACGCGGCCAACCGCCACCGTCACCCTTTCCACCGTTCCATGGCGGACGGTGCGATGGCTCACGATGCGCAACGGTGCCGGAAGTTTCGCGGATCAACTTGGGTATTACACCGAGATGATTACCCGTCCGGAGAAATGCACGGCGATCTACCCCTGGGACTGCCTGACGGCGATGGATCTGATTGTGAACTTTCCGGTCGATAACGCGTTCCGCTCGAGCCTAGGACTCAGAGCGATTTCTCCCGACGGTTCACCCGTGTTCCAGGGGACATTCGCCGACCTTCGGGATATGGGAGCAGGACGCCACGTGATGTGCTCCGAGCACAAACCGCTCGTGCCAGGCCCCCCGGGCTCCGTCACGATGGAAACGTTGTGCTGGGCGTCGACACACGGGCCTTTGCCTGGAACAGCGGGCTGGGGTGACCCGGAGACGGCGCTCGCCGCCGTCGCTGGAGGGAATCCCAATCGGGGCTGGACATTCATCCGACAAGGTATGAACGGGCCACTCTTCGCCGCGTTCGAAGGACTCGCGGGCGCCACAGGCGAATATGCGGAGAGCCAGTACGGTAAGCCGAAGCTCGAAAGCGGGTTCGACGTGGAGGGACCCAAGAAGCTACCCCACGCATGTCTGGCATGTCACGGCGGCCGCTATGACCCCTCCACCAAGCGCGTCGTCGATGCATCGCTCATCCCGCTCGACCCCAGCGTGCTGGTCTTCCCGGGCAAGTCGCCTACTCGGCCCGAGCAGGAAGAGAGCATCCGGCGCATCAACATGATTGTGCTCAATTCCAACCCTTCCCCCGCGGTGGCGGCCTACATCCGGGGTCTCTATGGCGGCGCGCCGGATGTCCCGGGGACCCGCGCCAATGACACTTACATCCCGGATGGCTGGGCCCAGGCGCCGGACCTCTATCGCAAGGTGGTCAAGCCCTACTGTCAGGGATGTCACCTGCAGCAGACCTCGCGCACCGACTTCGCGAGCTACCAGAATTTCTTCGAACTCAAGGCCGCTATTCAGACAACGGTGTGCACCCAGCGCTCCATGCCGCACGCCGAGGCGCCTTTCCTGGCCTTCTGGCGCGACGGCAAGGGTGAATCTCTTCCCGACTACCTCATGGCCGCGCTGGGACTCGGAAAGTGCGGCCCCTGATAGATCCGACTAGAGCCTCGGCAGGGTCACCCCCCGCTGCGCCTGGTACTTGCCCTTCTTTCGGCGTAGCTGGTTTCACAGACGTCGTCCTCATCGGCCTCGAAGAAGAGGACCTGGCAACTTCACGCGTTGGCGTAACTCTTGGCGGGCAGGGAGTGAGATTATGACGGACGAATCGCGAAAGGCGGAAGTCGTCGCCTGGAGTATCGGCGTTCAGCTGGGCATCGCCGTCGGGCTCAGTGTCACAGCTGTGGCTCAGACGGCGGGGTTTACCCCCGGCGGGAGGGAGATTTTCTTGCTGAACATCGCCTCCACTCCAATCGGCGGAGGTCCCACCGGGATCAGGGTTCTCCGAGGGAGCCTTCAAGTGGTGGAGAAGGACGGGGTCCGGATGCTCAAGGCCTCGACCGAGTCGGAGTTCCTGATCACCCTCCCCGAGGCGCTCCCGCAGGACTTCACCCTCGAGTTCGAGCTCATTCCCAAGATGTGCTGCAATCCCGCGGACCTGATGTTCGAGGGAACGCCGACTATCAGCCGGAGCACCAGCTCAGCCCATGTGGTCTGGGACGTGGACAACCACATGGTCGTGGGGGGTGGAGCGATGTATCAGACGGCGACACCGGCGGATCTCCGGGAAACCCTCCCCGGACAGTTGAGCCGAATCGCCGCAAGCTTCGAAGGTGGGACACTCAAGATGTACACCAATGGACGGCGGCTCTACACGCTCTCCGACCGGCGCTTCGTGCGGGGTCGGGTGCTCCGGGTGTACCTCGGCGGGCAGGATGCCGGCGACCACGCGGTCTATCTGGCCCGTCTCCGGATAACTGCCGGGACCGCGGCCGCGCTCGCGACGCAGCAGTCGGCACTTTCAGGATCGGATCTCGCCGGTCAGCCCAGCGGAGGTTCCATTCAGGCGGCGGGGAGCACCAAGGCGCCTGGTACAGCGGTCACTGACCCGACGGTAACACCACGCGCCGCCTCCGGTGCGATCGCGTCCGGGCCACTCCCGGTCGCGCCTGCTCCGGCCCCGCCGCCTCCACCACCACCCCCGCTCGAACGGGCTCCCACGCGTGGAACGCTGACGATTCTGAGTGGCGGGCCGGCGCCGACCGGTTTGAACGTGACCGGAACGCCCATCACCGCGACGCTCTCGTGGAGTGCCGTGCCAGGCGCGACCGGCTATGGCGTCAGCCGCTCGCTCTCCGGTACAACGGACTGGAGGCTGCTTACCGAGACTCCGATCACTGCCACGGAATTGAAGAGCGACCTGCTTCCGGAACCGAGCCGAAGCTATACCTACCAGGTGAGGGCATACCAGGCCGATGGGAAGTTCGGGTCCGCCACCATCGACTTCACTCCGCCGCGACCGGCGGATCCGCCGGTTCTGTACGCCAGATCCGACAAGCCGGGTGTAGTAGTGCTCGACTGGCACCCAGCCGCCCCCGTCAAGAAATGGCTCGTGACCGGTCCCGGGATCCCTCCAGGAACCCAAGTCGATGGCGGAGGCTACACCGTCGCTGCGGCTCCTCCGGGAATCAACCTATACCGGGTCGCGTCGGTTTATGAGCCTGGGGGAGTGCTTACGCCGAATTCCGCCTGGCCTTCTGCCGCGGTAGGAGTCGCGCCGGTCGCCCTGGCGTCGCTGCTCACCATGCCGAACGGGGCAGGCAGCTGGGCGGAGTACAACCGTCATGTCTGCAACGCGGGCAAGTGGGTCGCCGCCCAGTTGGTCTGGCCGAATGATTGGTGTGACATCAAGGAACTCAGGGTCGTGGCGGAGCCCTATGCATTCCCGCTACTTGCACTGTACGGAATCCAGGAATTCCAGGACTGGGATGGACTGCGGATCTTTCCGGCGACGGAGTGGACCAACTTCACTGCGTGGCCCTGGTCGCGGGGGGATGTCCCAATTCCCCATGCGAGCTTTCGAGATCAAGCGGACATGGGCCAGGACCGTATTGTGGGCTGCGCCAGTCGGGGATCTGGGGCGGGCGCCAGTACGATGTGCTGGGCAGGCAATGCGCTCCATCACGGGGATGCGGGATCGCTCACCGTCATCGTTCAGACCTGGGAAGAAACCCATTTCTTGAGGTTCTCCGGTGACGGAAGCTGCGCGGGTTGCCGTCCGTTGATGGGCGAACCGCGAATTGTTTTGGACAGCAAAGGGCCAAGGATGCTGCCCCATGCCTGTCTTGCATGCCACGGCGGCCGCTTCGATCCTCAGACGGGCAAGGTCACCGGAGCAAGTCTGCTTCCGCTTGATCCCCGCGGCTTCTCCTTTCAATACTCCGACGGAAAGTCTCGCGCGTCGGAAGCTATCCGCCAGATTAACCTGACGATCTTCACTTCCAACGCGACCCTTGGCGTTCGGGAGTACATCACGAACATGTACCAAGCAAAGCAGACGGTGGTCGGTACGACGGTTGATGAAAACTACGTTCCGAGCGCGTGGGCCGACCAGCCGGGCCTCTATCGGGACATCTACCGACCGTACTGCGCGTTATGCCACAGCACCCAGACGGGTCCGCTGGGCTTCCGGAGCTGGGGCGATCTGCTTCGCGAGCGGGCACGCGTGAAGCACGCGATCTGCGAGGGGACGATGCCTCACGGCGAAGTCTCGCTCAAGAGATTCTGGGCCGATGGCGCTCCGGTGGTGTCCCGACCAGGAGTACTCCTCGCGGCACTAGGCTATCCCTCCTGCTGATTGTCAGCGAACGACAGCGAGGTCACATGAGACGATTCTTCCTGGTTTTGTCCGTGTCGGCGACCGGCGTGCTTTGTTCTGCACTGCCCACGGCAATTCCGGCCCGGGTCGCCGGCCTTCCGCCCGGCCCCGTCCACGGCACGCTCAAGGCTCACACGGCGACCTACGTGAACGGGACCGTTGTCGGCGTGCCAGCCAAGGTGCCGGTCCGCTACGATGTGGAATTGGGAACCACCGGCCCCTGGGAGGCTAGGGGCTGCGCCGCCGCCGGCGGGTCGGACAAGCTGACCGGGACAATCACGGGGATTGAGCCGATGCCCTTCGACCAGGACAACGATT
>CAZHSO010000073.1:0-15334 GCA_964535105.1 uncultured Gemmatimonas sp. | reverse complement strand
TTGCAACGACTTCGCATCGGCGTGCTCGATCTCGTCACAAAGAGCCCTAACCCATCGCTCTACGGCCGGGTCATGAACCCGAACCTGGCCAGCATCATGCCCCAGGCCATCGCGGTCTGGTGTGAGCAGCAGGGACACGAGGTCCATTTCGTCTGCTATACCGGCCGGGAAAACCTGATGGACGCCTTGCCGGCCGACCTCGACCTCGTGTTCATCGGGGCGTTTACCCAGTCCGCCTTTCTCGCCTACGCGCTGAGCAACCGGTTCCGCCAGCGTGGCGCCGTTACGGTCCTCGGCGGGCCGCATGCCCGCTGCTACCCGGAGGACGCGCAGAAGTACTTCGACTACGTCCTGGGGTTCACCGACAAGGCCATCATCACGGACGTGCTGCAGGAGCACGCCCAGCACCGCCCGATCGGCCGGCACATGTTCGCCGAGCGGCAGCCGCTCGAGCTGCCCAGCCTGCCCGAGCGGTGGAAGTATGTGGAGGCGACCCTTGCCAAGGCGCCGTCCATCAAGATAGTCCCGATGATCGGCAGTCTGGGTTGTCCCTACACCTGCAGCTTCTGCATCGACTCGACCGTCCCCTACCAGCCGCTGGGCTTCGACCAGCTGCGGGAAGACCTGGTCTTCCTGCTCACCAAGCATCGCGATCCCATCGTCGGCTGGCACGACCCCAATTTCGGTGTGCGCTTCGAGGACTACATGGAGGCCATCGAGGCCGCGGTGCCGCCGGGACGGATGCGCCACGTCGCGGAGAGCAGCCTCTCGCTCCTCGCCGAGCCACACCTGGTCCGCCTGCGCAAGAACGGGTTCGCGGCGATCCTGCCCGGGATCGAGTCGTGGTACGACATGGGCAACAAGTCGAAGACCAGCCGCACTGGGATGGACAAGGTGAAGCAGGTCGCCGACCACGTGAACATGATCCTCCGCTACATCCCCTACATCCAGACAAATTTCGTGTTGGGGCTCGATTGTGACGAGGGTGCGGAGCCGTTCGAGCTGACCAAGAAGTTCCTCGACCTCGCCCCGGGCGCCTTCCCGGCGTACTCGCTGCTTTCCTCCTTCGGCCGCGCGGCCCCGCTGAACCTCGACTACCAGCGCCAGGGACGGGTGCTGCCGTTCCCCTTCTTCTTCCTCAACAACAACCACGCCATGAACGTCCGGCCCAGGAACTACGCCTGGCCGGAGTTCTACGACCACGTGGTGGACCTTACCAGCTACTCGTTTACGTGGAAGGCCATCGCCCGGCGGTTCATGGCCACCCCCACCATGATTCCCAAGTGGATGAACGTGGTCCGGGGCGTTTCGTCCGAGGGGTTCGGCCGGATCAAGTATCACACCAGCATCCGGCGGCTGCTCAGCACCGACCTCTCGGTCCGCCGCTACATGGAAGGCGAGACCGACCAGCTGCCGGAGTTCTACCACGAGATGATCCGGCGGGATTTGGGCCCGATGTATCAATTCCTTCCCGAGGGCGCGCTCTACCACGACCCCAACGCGTACATGAAGACGGTGGACGCGGCGCCTGTTGGGGCCGTTCAGCTGCGGGCCCGCGCTGGGACATCGCACTGAGGGACAAGGTCAGGCGCCCGGCGGCTCGGCGCGTTCCAGGAGGGCGACACCGGAAAAGCGCATGAACTCGGCGCGTCGCCGCGTGCCCATGAAGCTCGAGACGAAATTCCAGACCCTGGCCATCGGGAAGGTGCGGTGGAGCCGGAGTCCCTCATGGAACTGGGAACGCCACTCGATTTCCCGCCAGCCGTGGGGCGAAAAGAAATCGGTGCTCTCGGCGGGGCCAAACCGGAACGGCGCATTACCAGCCCTGAGCGTTTTGCCAAAGCTCTTCTCCAGCATTTTGAGCAGCGCCGGACTCGCGAGGTCCAGCAGCCAGAATCGGAAGGCCGGCTGGCTATGGAGATCGTCCGCCAGCTCCGCGACCGACTCCGTCGTCATATACACCAGCAAACCCTCGGTGATGACGAGCGCCCGGCGGCAGCCGGCATTGAGTCGCGCGAAGAGCGCCTGGCGTGGTCCGCGCTCCGAGAGATCGAGCCGTACCCCTTCATACTGACAGACCGAGCGTTCCGCCGCGAGCATCGACAGCTTGAGGTCGATCATCTCGGCGTGATCCACGTCCACCCACTTGAGCGCCGAAGGGAGCGGCAGCCGCCAGGGTCGCGCGTCGAGCCCGGCGGCGAGATTTACCACACAGTCAGCGCCTTCCTTCACCACTCGCAGGATGATCTCGTCCATCACCGCGGTGCGGACCACCATCGGCCATGCCATCCGCTTCCCTTTCGGCATGGAGCGCACGATCGCTTCGCCCCGCTCTCCGGCGAGCCGGCGCGCGTAGGGATCGTTGAAGACGGCGTCGGGGCGCTCCGACTCCATGGCGCGGTAGAAGGCGACCCAGCGCGCGGTGTCGGAGATATTCCGGATCAGGGGGGCGGTCATCGAGGGAGAAGATCGGGTCGCCCCGGTGGTCGCGCCAGAGGTGCCGTCGTCCCCGACCGCGACGTCCCGGCCCTCCCGGCGGGGCGGACGCTGGCGTTCGCGCCGCAGCCGGGCATATTCCATTAGCTGGACCCCCATGCGCGGCGTCCTATCCGATCGGAGCACCTGAGCTCTTGGCGACGATTTTCGAACGCCTGAAAGAGAAGCTGGGCGAGCGCTACGAGGTCGAGCGCGAGCTTGGCTCGGGCGGGATGGCCACTGTTTTCCTCGCCAAGGACCTGCGCCACGACCGCGAGGTCGCGATCAAGGTGCTGCATCCCGAGCTCTCCGCTTCCATCGGCGCCGATCGCTTCGAGCGGGAGATCAAGCTCGCGGCCAAGCTGCAACATCCCAACATTCTCGGGCTCTACGACTCCGGGTCCGCCGACGGACTCCTCTACTACGTCATGCCCTTCATCAAGGGCGAATCGCTCCGTGACCGGCTCGACCGGGAAGGCCAGCTCCCGATCGATGATGCCGTCCAGATCACCCTCGAGGTTGCCGAGGCGCTCGGCCACGCTCATGCCGCCGGGATCGTGCACCGGGACATCAAGCCGGAGAACATCCTGATCTCCGGCGGCCACGCCCTGGTGGCCGATTTCGGCATCGCCCGCGCCGCGAGTGAGGCCGGAGGCCACAAGCTCACCCAGACGGGCATGGCGGTCGGTACGCCGATCTACATGTCGCCGGAGCAGGCGGTCGGTGATCCCGTGGGCCCAACCTCCGATCTGTACAGTCTGGGTTGCATGCTGTACGAGATGCTGGCCGGGGAGCCCCCTTTTACCGCCAAGAACGCCCAGGCGCTGATGGCCCGGCACTCCATGGAGGCGGTGCCGAGCGTACGAATCGTGCGGAACACCGTTCCCGAAGAGGTCGAGGACGCGATTTTCGCCGCGATGGCCAAGGTGCCCGCCGACCGGCCGCAGACCGCGGCGCAGTTCATGGAGCTGCTCGGTCTCCCGATGGGGGCGACCTCCTCGCGCCGGACTTCGATCCGGCACACCGCGTCACGACGGTTGCCGACCGGGACGCACCGGGCGACATTCGTCGAGGCCGCGCCCTGGTGGCGTAAGCCGTGGGTGCTCGCGGTGGTCGGGCTCGTGGCCGCTGGGGGGACATTTGGCGCATGGAGAGTGTTCGCCGGCCCGAAAGCCCCCGCCTCCGCAGCCGCGCTGGCCCGGGCCAAGCGCATCGCGGTGCTCTACTTCACGGCCGAGGATGCTCAGCTTCGCCCGGCTGCCGACCGGCTCACCGAATCGTTGATCCGCACGCTTACCGGTGTGCAGGGCCTCTCGGTGATTCCCCGCAACGGTGTCGCGCCCTACCGTGATGGAAACGTCGAGCCGGACAGCATTGCGCGAGCCCTTGACGTCGGGACTCTGGTCGAGGGCTCGGTCGAGATCGCTGGGAGCAATGTGCGAGTTACAACACGGCTCCGGGACGCATCTGGTGCTTCGCTCGGCCGGCCCACGGCCATTCTCGTCCCGCGAGATTCCCTCTTCACGGCCGAAGATGCGACTGCCGCCGAGGTGGAGCGCTGGCTCCGGCAGCGAATCGGATCCGAGATCCAGCTCGCCGAAAGTCAGGCCAGCACCCTGAGCCTCGAGGCGTGGACGCTGCGAAATCGCGCCGAGAACAGCCGCAAGCAGGCGGCTGAGGTAGGGCCTCGCGACCGGGCTCGTACCGCCGCGCTCCTCGCGGAGGCGGACACTCTCCTGAAGGAGGCCTCGGCGCAGGACCTCATCTGGATCGAGCCGATCGTGCTCCGTGGAGAGGTCGCACTCCAGCGGGCACGGCTTGAGCGGGAGCCGGGCGACAAAGCCCCCTGGATTCAGACCGGTAAGGGCCACGCGGAGGAGGCCCTCGAGCTGTATCCGTCCAGCCCCAGAGCACTCGCGTTGCTGGGTACGGCCGAGTATGCGGAATGGTTGACCCGGCTGACGAAGGATCCGGCGGAACGCGCCGCGCTGCTCAAGAGCGCCGAGAAGCACCTGCTTGCCGCGGTGAGCGGGGACGGGACGCTTGCCGCGGCCTACGCGACGCTGAGCTTGGTGTATTACGACCAGAAGGACGTCTCCACCGCGCTCACCATGGCCCGGAACGCGTACACGGCGGACCGGTTTCTTTCCAACGCAGACCTGATCCTCTTTCGCCTCTATCTGGCCTCGTACGACACCCAGGCCTTCCGGGACGCGAGGAGCTATTGCACCGAGGGAGCAACTCGATTCCCACGGGACTGGCGGTTCACCTCCTGCCGGCTCTGGCTCATGCTGAGCGCGCAGGGCAGCGCGGACTCGATCCCCGTGGCGTGGCGCCTCGCGGCCAGGGGGGACTCGCTCGGCACGCCGTTCCAGTCGCGGCTCGGCAGGATGCTGGTCGGCGGCATCATCGGCAAGGCGGCGCGTGCGGGAATCCCTCAGCTTGCCGACAGCGCGCGGCGGGTGCTGCAGCGGGCGGCGGAGCCCGATCCCGATGTCGATCCCACTCAGGAGCTGATGGGCTATGAGGCGATCATGCTCGCTCAGATGGGAGACCTCGATCAGGCAATCAGCCGGCTCAAGCGGTATGTCGCGCTCAATCCGGATCACTCATTCCAGGTCGATAACAACGTCCACTGGTGGTGGCGGGACCTGGTGAACCGGCCCGACTTTCAGGCCCTGCTGCGGCGGCGGTGACCGGGCGCACTGGCTGCGGTGCCCTCCACGGTGTTATTATGGTTATGTAACACAAATATGCGGCTCGCGGCGTAACTTGTCTGCGTCGAATCACCTGTTCGCTGCCGGACCGAGTCCGAGCCCCGGCGGCATTTTGACATTGTAGTTGGTCTGTCGGCCCATCGCCCGAGACTGAGGATTCACCAGATGACCCACCGTACTCTCGTCGCCTGTCTCTCCATTGCGGCGCTCGCAGGCTGTTCCGCCGGGGACACCGCCCGTTCCAGTTCGGCCCCGTCGCTCAAAATCTCCGACGGCGCTCACCGGCAGTCGTTCAACGACCCTAACGGGAACCCGGATTTCTTCTTCCTTCCGACGATGGTTCCCAATCCGGTCACCAATCCCAATTTCGATCCGGACGATTTCAATCCGAGACTCCTCCCGACGGTGGAGGTCTGCGTACTGGACCTTCTGCCCACCGCTTCGGAGTCGGACGTCCAGCTCACCACGCCGTGCAGGCCCGGCGGCTACTTCACCAGCTTTGGTGCGCCGGTGAATGGAGGACTTCAGAAGTACCAGGGGAGCTGGACGGTGGTGGTCTCGGATGACGTGTTCTACCGGATCCGGGTCAAGGTTGGCGACGTCTCCCTCGGTTTCGCGGACGTCCATACCGTGGCCAACCCGAGCCTGCTGCATACGGTCAACCAGGATCAGTTCGTCGGGCAGCAGGATGGCTCGAATCTGCCGATCCCGTTCCGGATCGAGATCGGCGCGCTCTGCACCCCGGCGGGCCTCCGGCCCTGCGACTCCGCCACCCTCGGGCTGGAGACCGGTGGCACGGTGAATATCTCCACCGATGGCGGTACCACCTTGAGCGGCGTGACCCTGCCGCCTCAGTCCCAGGCGGGCAATCACACCCTGACGCTGCAGACTTGTGAGGAGGGCGACCTGAACCCCCGCGCCGTCGATCTGCCGACCTTCGGGAGCTGCGTCACCGTGAGTGCGACGCCTGCCCTGACCGCCGCGCTCGGCAACCCGGCCATCGTGGAAGTGTGCGACGTGGCCGGGGACATTATCTCCTCCGGCCTCACCGACGCTCAGGAGCACCGGGTTACCCTGCACCGGCTGGACGGCAGCGTGGTGCGCGCGCTGCCCCACGTCGACGGCTGCGCCATCGTCACAGGTTCGACCACGCCGACTTTTCGAAGCGTCCTCAAGGAATTTGCCCGCGGGAATCTTGGAGCCGCCGTCGGAAAGCTCGCGGCGATCGTGGGGCCCTCCCCACTCAACGCCCGGCGCCGCCGGCTCGACGTAGGCGGGGGCGGCGCAACGTCCGAGTTCAGCGACTTCCAGTTCGCGCTCCCCTGCAAGATGGCGCCCCACGTCGGGACCGGGCAAACCGCGGGGATCATCACGACCCTGCCCGTTGATCCCGCCTTCATCGTCACCGACCTCGCTGGCACCGGATGCGCCAATGCCACGGTGCACTTCGCCACGGCTGACGGCTCCGTCGCCCCGGCCAGTGCGACCACTGCCGCCGACGGGATCGCCAGGACTGACTCCTGGTTACTGGGCCCCAATGTGGGTGCTCAGGTCATGACGGCGAGTGGGCGGGGCATCGCCGTCGTGGGCAACGACGGGCCGCGCTCGATCTTCGATCCCTTCATGGCCATTCAGCCCGCGTTCAACCCGGCCTCGGATCCGGTTCCCAATCCGCTGCAGGCGGTGCAGCTCCAGACCGGCACCCAGACCTTCGGCGCCACCGGCATCATCCCCTTCGGCTCGGGCGGGTATAGCTATAAAGTCGTGGCCTCGAACTCGACCTCACCCACCGGGTGGCAGACCCCTGGGTTCAACGAGGGCACCAACGGCTTCACGGCCGGCGGCACCGCGCCGTTTGCCTCGACCGGCAGTCCATGCTCCTACACGCCCGCGACAGCTTGGGCAAAGAAGACGGACATTCTGGTCCGCAAGACCTTCACTCTGCCCCCCGGCCCCGCACAGACCGTCGAAGTTCGCGTGGCGGTTGATCGCTACGTCATCCAGGCCTATCTGAACGGGGTCCTCCTGAACGCCTCTTCGCTCTCGTGGAACGCCTGCGCCTTCCCCGGCGCCGCGAGCAATTTCATCCTCACCGGGCAGGGCAATGCCGGCGCCAACCTGCTGACCATCCGGGCGTCAGCCCGGTCCACTTCGGCCTTCCTCGACATGCGGGTGGCCGTGCAGTGAGGGGCGGCTGATGCCGGGTCTCGACGACTCGGATTAACTGAAAGGGCGGCCCATCCCGGACCGCCCTCTTCATTTTCCGCTCACCGCTCACCGCTCACCGCTCAGCGCTCACCGCTCACCGCTCACCGCTCACCGCTCACCTCTTACCCGACCACCGCCGGCAATGCGACGATCTCCCGCCGCCGCTCCCGCGCCAGCACGTTCGCCTTCCGGGTGGCGCCCCAGCACTCCAGCGACAGATCGGCGCCACGGTGCTTCGGAATCGCGCGGATCGTGAGCTTGTCCTTGGTGAGACGGGTGGTCACCCGTTCCACCGCCGAGGTGTGGCCGCGGTCGAGCCCGTCCGCGACTCGGAGAATGCCGGCCAGCCGCCGCACGATGGCCTGCTGCTCGGGCGCGAGCCGGCTGAACTCCTCGTGCTTCCGGCTGGGTCCGTTGGGGCGATTGTAGCGGATGATCAGGGCCACGAGATAGCGGTCGCGGGAGGTGAGGTTCAGGCGTTCCGCGTTGAGGAGGAGCTGGAAGCTTGCCGGTGATGCTTCCGGTAGCTCACGACCTGCCCCACGTCGTGCAGAAGGCATGCGGCCTCCAGGAGCGGACGCTCTTCCGCATCGGCACCCAGCGCATCGCACAGCCGGTCGAACAACGTCAGCGCGAGCACCCGGGCCTGCTCGACGTGGCGGCGCTCACCCTGGCAGCGATCGACGAACTCCCGCATGGCGCGGAGCGGATCGGGGCCGCGCGGCGCGCTGTCGCCGATCATCTCGAGCCGGAGTCCCTCGCGCAGCCCGAAGGCGCCCACCGTGAGGCTCCGGGCTTCGACCAGCTTGAGCAGCTCCGCCGTGACGGCGACCCCCGCCAGGATGATGTCGGCCCGTTGCGGGTTGAGCCCCGGCACGCTCCGCCGCCGTTCCTCGCTGAGCGAGCAGAGCCACTCGAGCAGCTGGTCCACCTCCGCCGTCTTCACCACCTCGCCGTGGACCGCTTCGATCGGAAGGCCCCGCCGGGCCAAAGCCATCCGTCCGAGGTTGGTGAAGGTGCCGCCCGACCCGATCACCATCGGCACGTCGTGGCCGGCCGGCCCCCCGACGACGCTCTGGGCCCGGAAGTTCTTCCCTGTGCCCGCCGGCGGGGGCGCAGTCACGATCAAGCTGGCGATCGACAACGATGTCCAGGTGCATCTGGACGGGATAGATATCAGTGCAACCAACCAGCAAGCGCTGGGCTCGCGATCCGGGCGTTCGATAGCGGCACGAGCTCCTATTTCGACGCGGAGCTCAAGCTGGTGCCTTGAGCAGGGTCTTTCGGTAGGAACGGCTGCGGCCGAACGCACAAGGGCGGCCCCGATGGGGTCGCCCTGGTTGCATCGGGTTCCCTGCTGGCCGTCAGGGCGAAGGCTTGGGCGGCCTCGGGATCCGTTCCGCCCGCATCGCGGCGTGATAGGCAAAGGTCGCCAGCACGATCGCGTTCTGTTTCAGATCCTCCACCCGGACCCGCTCGGCGAAATCCATGTTGGTGTGATGAGTGCGGGTGTCGTAGTCCACGTAGTCCTGCAGGGTGTTGAACGCCGGGAGGCCGAGCGCCGTGAACGAGAGGTGATCGGTGTTGCCGATCTTGGCCATCACATTGCGCCTCGCCCCGAGGTCCTTGAGCGGCTCCAGCCAGGCATCGAAGGTCGGCTTGATCAGCGGGTTCTCCTCCAGATACCAGCCGTAGATCGGGCCGCTGCCGGGATCGTTGTTGAGGTACACCGACAGTTTTTCCCGCGCGGTGGCGTTGGAGTCGCCCGCGTAGTGCCGCGCGGCATAGGCTCTGGAGCCCAAGAGCCCCTGCTCCTCGCCACCCCAGAGCGCCATGCGGATCGTCCGCCTCGGCTTGACGTCGAGCGCCTTCAGAATCCGCATCGCCTCGATCAGCGCGGCCGAGGCGTCGGCGTTGTCGGTGGCGCCAGTGGCGGAGTGCCAGGAGTCGAGGTGGGCGCCCAGGAGGACGACCTCGTCCTTGAGTGCGGGGTCGGTACCGGGAATCTCGGCGATAACGTTGTAGCCGTTGGTGTCGGCAGTGTGCTCCCGGGCGTCCACCCGCACCCGTAGCGTCACCGGGGCGCCGCCCTTGAGCGCGTTCACCACGAGGTTGTAATGCTCCGCGACCAGCACCACCGTTGGCGCCGCGTCCCGGGGAGTCGCGCGATTGCCCAGCACGAACGCGGTGCCGTGTTGTCCCTGGGTCGGGCGGAGCACCACGCCGGCCCCCACCTCCCGCATGATCGCCGCGAGCTGGTTGCCGCCGAGCGGACCTTTGGGATTGAGAAAGAGTGGGGCCCCGATCCGGACCGCCTCGTCGTGGGCGCTCGGCTGCAATCGGTCGGCGACGATGAATTCTGTCTGCGGCTGGGTGGCCAGCACGATCGCGCCGCGCAGCCTCCCCGCGACGGCCCGCACGGCGGCGGAGTCCGGGAGGTCCCCGATGTAAACCGGCTTTCCGAGCAGCTCCCCTCGGGTCGAGGGACTCCACGCGGCGGGATACCCGGTGAGCGGGAAGTAGTACGGCTCCACCATCTCCAGAACGAACTTTTCCAGGCTCCAGCCCCGCCCGAAGGGGAAGCTCTCCAGGTGCACTTCGGCGAGTCTGTAGCGCTTGAGCTCGTCCGCGCTCCAGTCCGCCGCCCGCTTGTAGGCCGGGCTCCCGGTGAGTCTCGGACCGATGACGTTGGTGAGCTGGTTGAAGGTCTGCTCCACCCGGGAGCGCTGTAGCCCTTCCTCCCTGATGCGTCCGATCATGGTCCGGTCGACCGGCTCCTGGGTGTGCAAGGGAGCGGCCCAGCTGAGGAGCAGGGCGCCGAGGGTGATCATCGAGCGTGGCGTTGACATCGTTTTCTCCAGGGAGGCTACGATTCGCCAAGGGATTCGAGGTCGGCGAGGTCCTTCATTCGCCCGCTCGCTCTCTTGTTCCGGATCAAGGCGGCTCGTCCGATGAAGGGCACTCGCACGCCTTCGTATTGGTCCTCGATCCGTTCGTTCCAGGCTTCTTCGAACGAGACCCCGCTCACGCCGGTGAGGATGTCGATGCGATACGGCGGCAATCCGAACTGAACAACCATTTCAGGTCGGGTGAAGTCGGCCTCGCGGACCTGGAGTGTCTCGAGCGGCGCGCCGAACGCGGCCAGCGCCACCCATATCCGTCGTGCGTTCTCGGGGGCCGGGTCGATCCAGACATCAAGATCCACCGTGGCCCGCGGCACACCGTGCACGCCCAACGCGTGCGCGCCGACGATCAAGAACCTGGCGTCGGCCCTGAGCAACTCAACCAGGAGGTCGCGAAAATCCTCAACCACGGGCGCCTAGTCGCGCTCGGATCGGGTGCGGAGCGAGGTGATCAAGATTGGCATCGTCGCGCGGGTGTACGCCGGAAGCGGTTGGTGAGTGAGTGCCCACAGTTCCTCGCTGAGCCTGGCGACGAGGGCGACACGGTCCGCCGCGGTTCCTCCGACCCGTGCTTCGGCCGCCTCACGACTGCGAAGCGGTACTACTCGCACCGTCATGTCGCGGCGGTCTCTCAGCATGGACGAAATCTAGCTCCCCCGGCGCTCACTGCCTGTCCGGCCCCGTCACTTCCCTCCCGCGAGGAGCCGCGTCAGGTCCACCGTCGCGATCCGGCTCCGCGGCGCCCGGCGAGCAAACACGATCGTCTTGCTGTCCCGGGTCCACCAATATCCCCCTTCGTTCTCGGGAGTGTTGGTGAGCCGGCGGGTGGTACCATCCTTCAGGTTGAGGATGCCAAGGTCCGTATTGGGGCGACCGAAGTGGTATGACAGCATGGTGCCGTCGGGAGAGAAATCGCCGGCATAGTCGCCCTTGCCAAGAATCTCGCGGCCCTGCCCGGTCTGGGTCGAGATCAGGAAGTTGGTGTTGCCGCCACCCGGCAGAGCGGTGAGGATGACCACCGAATCGCCGCTGGGGGTCGCGCCATCCTGGGAGACGACACTAAAGACGTTGCTCCGGTCCCACAGGGTCTGGAGGGTGCCGCCGGTCCGCAACTTGGCGAGAGTGAGTTGGCCGCCCCGGCCCCCCAGGAGATTCACGAAGAGGTCCGGGCCGGTGGAGCTCTGGGCCAGATTGTTCACGTTTCCGACGGTGGTAACCCGGCGCGGCTCACCGCCGGCGGCGGGGACTGACCAGATATCCCCGATTTTCGCATCGCGGTCCGAGATGAAGTAGACGGCGGAGCCATCCGGGGCCCAATCCGCAGTCTGTTCCTGGGTGGGCCAGTTGGTGAGCTGGCGGGGCTCTCCCCCCGCGGCGCTCACCGACCAGACATCATTGTTGCCGGAACGGTCCGACCCGAAAAGAATCGTCTTGCCATCGGGAGAATACCCGTACACCCAGTGGTCCGCCGTGCCAGTCACCAGCGTCCGCCGGGCGCCGTCTGCCAGCGACGCCACCTGCAGATCACTCACCCCGCCCCCGCGCGGCACCTGATACACCACCTCGGCGCCATCGGGAGACACGCGAAAACCTCCGATCCGGATTGAATCGGGCGTGATCCGCCGCTCCTTCCCGTCCGCCACGGTCACCGCCCAGAGCGCGCTGACTTGGGCACTGGTCCGGAAAGCGAGCCGGCTGCTCTTCCCGACCCATTCCAGACCGCCCTCTTCGGCGGCATCATCAGTCACTCGGAGTTCGGGACCGCCGGCAGCGGGAGCCGCCCAGAGATCGGTCTGGCGTCCGCGATTGGAGACGAAGGCGACCCACTTCCCGTCGGGAGACCAGGTGGGGTTGTAATCGTCCCGAACGTCGCGGGTGAGCTGGCGGGGTTTCCCGCCGTTCACCGGCAGCACCCAGATGTCGCCGGTGCCGGTGCGGCGCGATTCGTAGAGGATCTCCGTGCCATCCGGTGACCACCCGGAAAATGATTCCTGCCCCTCGGCGGTGAGCTGCTTCCGGTTGGCGCCGGAGCTGTCCGCGAGCCAGAGTGTGCTCGACCCGCGGTCATTGATGGAGATGGCGACCCGGGACCCGTCCGGCGACCAGCTTGGGAACGCCGGTTGCGGCTCGGACAGGAACGGAGTGGATTGCCCCGAGGCGAGGGAGGCGACAAAGGTGCGGAAGGTGCCGCCTTCTCCGATCACGACGTAGGCCAGCCGGTCGCCCTTGGGGAGCCATTGAATCGGGAATTCGATCCCTGGCGCGTCGGTGAGCCGGCGCACCTCACCGCCATCGGCGGGAACGACGGCAACATCCGAGATGTTGGCGGCACTCGACTGGAAGGCGAGGAGCTTTCCGTCCGGCGACCAGAGTACCGCATTGTTGCCGAGCGCCCCGGTCACCAAGGTGCGGGGATCACTCCGGTCGGCCTTGGCCACCACCAGGTCCCATCCGGTGGCCGCGGGCGTCCAATACGCCACCTGGCTGCCGTCGGGGGAAAACCGGCTGTTCCGGTGATTGGCGCCCTCGGGGCTCAGGAAAGTGGCATTGGGCAGGCCAGAATCCTTCGGGCCGCAGGCCGAGAGCGCCAGAAAAACACCAATGCCGCCGAATCGAATCCGAATCATTTGCCGGCTCCTCCAAGGACTTTGGCCACCGCCTGAGCGGTGAGGTTGACGATTTCACTCTGCGCTGCCAGCACGTTCTTGACATCCCGCTCGTAGGTTTCCGACCAGAGGCTCCGCGTGGTTGCCGGGTCGGAGAACTGCATGTTGATCCGCATCACATCTCCGGAGCGGAACACCGTAGTTTCCAGCACCGCATCGAGATCGAGTTCCTTGGCGATGTCTCGGGTCGGCTTCGGAGTCGTCTTGTACACCATCATGGAGGAGCGCGATGCCACCCCAACCGTGCCGAGTTTGTTGAGGGCGTTGGTCAGCGCATCCTGCATCGCGTCCACGAAGACCCCGTCCTTGCCGGAAATGTCCTCGATCGGCATGACGGCGATGCGCTGGATCCCCCCGCCCCCGCCCCCCTTCAGCAGCAGCGCGGCCGCCCCACCACCCACGATCACCACAGTGGCGATGATCCCGACGAGGAGCCCCTTCCGGCTGGCCTTGGGCGCTGGTATGGGCGCGGGTCCGGGCTTTGCCGCCTGGTAGGGCCGGGTCGTCGTCGGCGTCATGCCGCCGCTGGGGGTGGTGGCCACCATCTCCAGCTGGGCCAGCAGCTCGTCGGCGCTCTGCCAGCGATCAGCAGGGTTCTTGGCCAGGCACTTGAGCAGCGCCTCCGCCAGGAGCGGCGGCACGTTGGCGCGCCACTCCCGCACGTCCTTGGGCTGCTCCAGCACATGGGCCGAGAGGATCTGCTGTGCGGTGCTGGCCTCGAAGGGCGGGTGCCCGGTCAGCATCTCGTAGCCCATGACCCCGAGAGCGTAGATATCCACCCGGTGATCGATGTTGGACTCGGCCATCGCCTGCTCCGGGGCCATGTACTGGGGCGTCCCCACCGCGATCCCGACGGTGGTGAGCTTGTCGCCGGCCGAGGCGCTCACCGCCTTGGCCACACCGAAGTCGGTGACGGCGGCGTGCTTGCCCGAGAGCATCACGTTGTCCGGCTTGATGTCGCGGTGGACGATGCCCCTCGCGTGGGCGTAGGAAAGCGCGTCGGTGATCTCGTGGAGCAGCCGAACCGCCTCGTTGATCGGAAGTGGTCCCACCCGGGCCAGTTTGGCCCGTAGTGACTCCCCGTCTACGAACGGCATCACGTAATAGAGAAACCCTTCGGTCGCTCCCGAGTCGTACAGCGGGAGGATGTGCGGGTGCTGCATCTGGGCGATGATGTGGATTTCGCGGGGGAAACGGTCTGTCCCCATCGCGGCGGTCAGCTCAGGCCGGAGGATCTTGAGGGCGACCTTGCGGTCGTGCTTCAGGTCCTGGGCCAGATACACCGTGGCCATGCCCCCCACGCCGATCTCGCGCTCGATGCGGTAGCTGCCGCCGAGGGCACTCGTCAGGCGTTCGATCTGGTCGGCCATGAGTACTCCAAGCTACGTCGGGTGAACCCGGGGCGCGAGGTTCACCTCGGTGCTGGCCATACCGCGAATCACGCGGTACGTTGGCCGGTACCACTCGACTACGGAGGGCACAATGACTCAAGACCCCGGCTGGCGGCCGGAGCACACGCTCATGGCTGCTACCATTGTTCTCACGGCCTCTCTCCTGGTTGCCGCCGTGCTGGTGGTGGCCGGTGTGATGCAGGGACGCCGGATCGAGGAAATGATCCCCTACGGAGTGGCGGTCGTGGCGGTTGGCGTTGTGGCGGCCGTCGTGATCAACGCCTGGGGCAGGAAGCTGAGACGCAGCCAACGGCCCGAGTGGCTGGAAACCCAGGCGTGGCGGAGCGAATTCGAGGAGAAACTGAGAAAGGGGCAGGCGGGGAAGGGGGAAGCGGGGAAGGGGGAGAAGTAGGGGAAGGGGAAAGGGGGGGGGAAGGGGGAGTACTGGGGGAAAACAAGGGGAAGGGGGAAGGGTGGGGTTCCCGCCGAGGTTAGTTTATTCCGCATGGATTTCATTCGAGAAATGGTGGCCGCCGACGTGGCCTCCGCTCGTTTCGGCCGCCCGATTTGTACCCGGTTTCCTCCGGAGCCCAACGGCTTTCCGCATATCGGCCACGCCAAGTCGATCTGCCTCAACTTCGGGATTGCCCGCGAGTTCGGCGGGAAGGTCAACCTCCGGTTCGACGACACGAACCCGTCGACCGAGGACATCAAGTACGTCGAGGCCATCAAGCGGGACATCCAGTGGCTCGGCTTCCAGTGGGACAATGAGTTCTACGCCAGCGACTATTTCGAGAAACTCTACGAATTCGCCGAGCTGTTGGTGCGGAAGGGCAAGGCGTACGTCGACACCGAGACTGAAGAGGAGATCCGCGCCCACCGGGGTACCGTCACCACGCCGGGTACGCCGAGCCAGTTTCGGGATCGAACGGTGGAAGAGAACCTCGATCTCCTGGCCCGGATGAAGGCGGGGG
>CAZHSO010000072.1:0-15507 GCA_964535105.1 uncultured Gemmatimonas sp. | reverse complement strand
TGAAGGCGGGATCGGTCGCCGTCGCTCGTATCCGCACCGGCGTGCCGGGTGTGCCGGGGCATGAGGAGCACACCTCCGGAAACTGCCGGAAGGAAAATCCGACGCCGCCGCCGAAAAAGAGCGGCATCCACCGGGGCCGCACCGTTGTCCCGAGCGTCAGCACGGTGTAACGATCGCCGATATGGGTCCAGCCGAGCGCGTCGATTCCGACGTCAAGCCCGATGCGGGGGAACCAAAGTCCGAAACTCGCGGACGGAACCAGCGCCGTCTGCGGCGATCCGCATTCGGCACAGAGGAAGATGAAGCGGCCGACGCCGACACCGCCGTGGGCATAGGGACGGACCGGCGGACCCTGGGCCGCGGACCTCGCAACGGCGAGTCCGAGCATCACGACGGCCGCCCGAAGGATCCGTGGCCAGGTGGGCATCAACGCCTCCACTGTGGTGTGCGGCAGATCCCATTCATACCCGCGGACCAGCAGCGCCAGGAACGCAACCGAGAGAAAGGTAGAGTCGTCGAGACCCAGACACCGGTGGCCGGTGGGCGGCTCCGCCCCCTGGGGGATGAACGCCATGGAATGCGCGAGGTGCGCGGCTCGGCCGGGGGTTGACTTACGGTATGGATTCTGTAAATTACCGAACAAACACCGAAGCAAAGGCGGCCGTGGCTCAGCTACAGGTGATCAACCCGTTATCCAATAACGACATCCGGGTGTGCCCCGAATGTGCCGGTCCGCTCGCACGGGCGGCCGGATGCCTTACCTGCCTGCAGTGTGGGTGGGGGCGGTGCGGCTGAAGATGCAGCCCCGCATCCGGGAGCCGGCGCTTCAGCTCGGTCTTCCCATCGAGGCCGGTTCCCGTGACCTGCCGGTGCTCGATGAGCGCGCGCGCGGGACCCGCTTCCTCTCGCTTCCGGTCCGCCGGGTGCTCAATCCACCGGTCTCCACCCACATGGGATTCTGGTCCATCAATCCCTACGTCGGCTGCGAGTTCGGTTGCTCGTACTGCTACGCCAGGCGCACGCACGAGTGGACCCTGGAGCGGACGACCGGGAGGCTGGGCATCGAGCCGCCGCATGAATCGTTCGAGCGGAATATCCTCGTCAAGCACACCGCGCCCGAAGTCCTCCTCCGCACCCTGGAGCCGGCCAAGCTCGGAACCACCCCGCTCGTCATCGGCACCGCCACCGATCCGTATCAGCCTGCCGAGCGGAAGTTTGGTCTCACCCGGAAGCTGTTGCAGACGCTGCTCCACCATCGCGGACTGCACCTCGGGATCATCACCAAATCGCCACTCGTGGTTCGCGACCTCGACGTGCTCCGGGAGCTCGCATCCCGCCATCAGTTATCGGTCAACATTTCGATCAGCTCGATGGATCCCGAAATGCTCCGCTGCCTCGAGGCGCGCACCCCCGCGCCGCACGCCAGGATGCGGGCGCTCAAGCGACTCGTCGACGGTGGCATCGACGCCGGAGTCCTGATCGCCCCGATTCTTCCGGGAATCACCGACGGCTGGGCTCAACTCGCCCAACTGATGGAAGCAGCGAAGGAGGCCGGTGCGCACTGGGTGGCCGGGCAGGCGCTCCGGCTCGGTCCCGCAGCGCGCTCCGGTTTCCTTCCTCTGCTGCGCGAAAAATTCCCCGCGCTCATCGACCGTTACGAAAGACGATACGGGAAAAACCAGCGCGCCGGGAAGGACTACGAGCAGGCCCTCGCCAAGCGCCTCGCGTCCCTCAAGGAAGCCTTCGGCTTCCCGCCGCATCGCATGTACTCCGATGGCCGCCAGTCCACTGCCGACAGTTGATAGCCGTTAGGCTTTGATGATCCGCTCCGTGCTATTCATCGACCCACCCGCCTTCGTCGCCACCGTCGAGCGCATTGTCGCGCCCGCTCTCCGGAGCAGGCCGCTCGCGGTGGCACCGCCGGGTGCCGATCGCGCCACTGTGCTTGCCCTCTCGCCGGAAGCCCAGGCGGCGGGGATATCGCGGGGCATGCTGGTGCGCCAGGCGAAGAAGCTCTGTCCCGATCTCGTGCTGCTTCCCCCGAATCCCCGGCTCTACGCTCGCGCCTCCCGCGCGCTGCACGAGATCCTTCGGATCTATGCGCCCGTCATCGAGCCGCGCGGCTACGGCCACGCCTTTCTCGATCTCACCGGTACCGAGCGACTCTTCGGCCCGCTGGTGGACGTCGCGGAGCGGATCCGCCGGGAGGCGGGAGCGCGGCTCCGTCTCCCGCTCACGGTGGGAGCAGCGGTAAACAAGCTGGTGTCGGAGGCGGCGACGCGGGTAGGAAGACTGGACGGCTGGAATACTGGACGGCTGGGGGAAGACCTCTGGCCCATGCTCGTGCCCGGTGGGAGCGAGTCGCCGTTCCTGGCCCCTCATTCGATGCAGCTGCTCCCGGGGGTCCCCGAGGACATCCTCGTCCGACTCGACGAGTATCAGCTCGAGCGGATCGGCCAGGTGGCCGAGATCGCCGAGAGCGAGCTGTGCGCCGTCTTCGGCACGCGGGGCCGGCTGCTCCGCGCGCAGAGCCGCGGCATCGATGCACGGCCGGTGCTGCCGCCGGAAGTGAAAGCGGAGTATCGCGTATCCCATACGCTCGCCACCGACACCAACGACCTCGGCATCCTGCACGCGCTGCTGCGCCGGCTCACCGAGGCACAGGGATGGCGGCTCCGGCGGCGCGGGCTCGCCGCCCGGCGAATGGTGGTGGAAGTGGAATACGCCGACTGCACCGCCTCGTCACGCGGCATTCCGCTGCCCGCGGCGGCGCTGGACCAGGAGCTCTGGGCGGGCGCCCGGCGCGCGCTCGGCCTCGCGATGACGCGGCGTATCGCGGTGCGCACGGTGACGGTGACGGTGGACCGGCTCCTGGAGGCGCGGGCGCAATTGGATCTCTTCGAAGCGACGGACACGGCGGACGACGTGCTGCAGCGCGCGGTGGACAGGATCAGAAGCGTGAACGGTGAACGGTCAACGGTGAACGGGAAAAACCGCGCGGCCCTTCCCCCTTCACCCTTCCCCCTTCCCCCGCCAGGTGAGAACAATCTTCCCAATCGAAGCGTTGTCTTCCATGGCGCTGTGCGCCGCGGCGGCCTCCCGCATCGGGAACACGCGATGCACGACGGGCCGGAGCACCGCGTCGCTTCGCTCGGGATCGCTCATGCTGAGCATTGGCGAATCGCTGCGAATGTGGGGGCCGAAGAGCGGCAGCACCCGCTCGGCGAACTCGGCGATCAGCGCCGAGCGCTCCTCGAGACCGCGGGTGCGCATGGCGGTGCCGATGATCTCGAGCCGCTTGCGGAGAATGACGTCGAGGTTCGCCTGCGGAACCACCGGCCCCTGCAGAAAACCGAGGAGCACGAGCCGGCCGCGCGGCGCGAGCAGCGCGAGGTTCTCCTGGAACGCCGGACCGCCCAGCACATCGAGAATGACGTGCACGGGAAACGTGATCTGCTCCCGGAAGGAGCCGCTGGAGGTATCGATCCCGAAGTCGAGCCCCAGCGCACCGAGGGCCTGGAGCTTGCCCGGTGTGCGCGAGGTGCCGAGGACGGTGGCGCCCAGCACCCTGGCAAGCTGCACCGCGGCGGTTCCGACCCCGCTCGCCACCGCGTGCACCAGCACGCCTTCCCCCCTGGCGAGCCGGCCCCGGGTGACCAGCGCGTCATAGGCGGTGAGAAAGGCCTCGGGTATCGCCGCCGCCTCGGCGAACGACAGGTGCGGAGGGATCGCCAGCGCCTCCTCCTCGTGCACGACCACGAATTCGGCGTGCGCGCCGCCGCCGACCAGACCCATGACCCGGTCCCCGGCGCGCCAGCGGGACACGCCGTCACCCACTGATGCGACCACGCCGGCATATTCGAGCCCGGGAATGTCGGCCGGCCACCCCGGAGGGGCCGGGTAGGAGCCGCGACGCTGGAGAATGTCGGCGCGATTGAGACCGGCCGCATGGACGCGGATGAGGATCTGGCGGGCGGCCGGTACCGGATCGGGCCTCTCCTCGAAGGAGATGACCTCGACTCCACCGGCGCCGGTGTAGACGAGAGCGTGCATGCAGAAGGGTCAACGAGAAGTGCCCCGCAGTCAACCACTCAGGAGGAAGCAGCCCATGGATCCCCGAATTGCTCCGCTCGCCGAAACGCTCCGGCTTAATTCCCGGCTGTACCGCAACTGCCTCGACGGGCTTCGCGATGACGCGGCCCGCGGGCGCCCCTTGCCGGCGGCGAACAGCGCGGCCTACGTCGCCGCACACCTGGTCGAATCGCGCTTCTACCTTCTCGGCCTGATGGGCGTAAAGCGGGACAGCCCCCTGGGCGACCGGATCGGCTGGAAGAGCTGCGACGAGATCACCGCGTGGCCCTCGCTCGACGAAATCAAATCCGCCTGGGCCGAGGCGGGCGACGCGCTCGACCGCCGGCTCAAGGAAATGACGCCGAAGGAGGCCGATGCTCCCGTGGACACCCAGTTCCCGATCGAGACTCGGACGGCGCTCGGGCTCCTCGGCTTCCTGGTGCAGCACGACAGCTACCATCTCGGCCAGCTCTCGCTGCTCCGGAAGACCTGCGGCCTGCCCGCGATGAGCTATTCCTGATTCTGCCCTTCACTGCGGAGTTGCTCCCATGCTCAAGCATCTCACCCCGGTGCTCGTGGTCGCTGAGGTCGAGCCCTGCCTGGCGTTCTGGACCGGCGGGCTCGGCCTGGCGCCGGTCCACAAGGTCCCCGGCCCGGATGGCAAGCTGATGTTCGCCAGTGTGGAGCGGGACGGAGTCGAGGTGATGTATCAATCGCGGGCCAGCGTCGTGGAGGACCACCCCGCGATGGAGGCGGAGCTGGGCGGGCGGTCGATCGTACTGTTCATCCAGGTGGACGACCTCGACGCGGTGGAAAAGGCCGTGGCCGGCGCACCGGTGGTCAAGCCGCGGCACAAGACGTTCTACGGGAGCGAGGAGATTTACGTGCGGGAGCCAGGAGGGAATACTGTCGGATTCGCCCAGATGTCCTAGGAGGTGAGCGGAAAGCGGTAAGCGGTGAGCGGGAAACGCCCTTCCCGCTTACTGCTCACCCCTCACCGCTCACGGAGCAACCATGTCCTCCTACTGCGAAATCGCGCGGGGCCACGAGTGGCACGGTCCCTATCATGACACCGAGTACGGCTTCCCGCTCGACGGCGATGCCGAACTGTTCGAGCGGCTGATCCTCGAGATCAATCAGGCCGGGCTGTCCTGGCTCACCGTCCTCAAGAAGCGGGCGGCGTTCCGCTCGGCCTATCGAGGCTTCGATCCGGAGAAGGTGGCGCGATTTGGCGCGCGGGACGTGCAGCGGCTGCTGGGAGACGCCGGGATCATACGAAACCGGCTCAAGGTGGAGGCGGCGATCGCCAACGCGAGGACGGTGCTCGCTCTCCGGGAATCCCATGGGTCGTTCGCGGGATGGCTCGACGCACACCATCCGCTGCCGAAAGCCGAATGGGTGTCGCTCTTTCGATCGACCTTCAAGTTCACCGGCGGAGAGATCGTGGGGGAGCTCCTGCAGAGCACCGGATACCTGCCCGGCGCGCACCGGGACTCGTGCCCCGTGTATGCCCGGATCGCGAAGCGGAGGCCGGCCTGGATGCGGGCCGGCGGGCTCATCTCATGACGAGGACCCGACCTTCAGACCTTCTTCGATCTTCTGGCGCAGACGCCGGATGTAGCGATCGGCCTCCGCTTGACTAAAGCCGGCGGCGCGAAACGCGTCGCTCCATTGCTTCGGGGACAGTCGCGCCAGCAACTCGCAGATCCATCGCACATCGTCCGGCGCCACGCTGTTGTGGAGCTGGGGCTCCAGCCAGGCGTCCTGATAACCAAACCGCACCCGGTTGCCTTCGACCCCCAGGATGAACGGCTCCCGATCGAACTCGTCCGGATTGTCCTTGTTTCCGAACGTCGGCCATGCGGTCTTTCCAAGCGAAGCGCCGAGGTCTCTTACCATATACCGCTCGGGCGCATCCTCACCGTCCGGGCCGACCTGGTAGACCGCATTCTGCGCCGACTTCAGATCCCAATTATTGAAGATGACCATGAGCACGAACAGGCCGGCAAGCGGTCGGGTGCCCATATAGCGGCTGTTCCGCCACGACCACACCGCGACCTTCTTCTGGCTCGTTGGCTCGAGGCGGAATCGGCCTCCCTCCTGCACCGACTTCTTGCCGTCGCGAACGAGCGTCCAGCGCGGCAGATAATACGCGGAGGGCTGGTGATACCCGGCCGCCCACACGATCCGGGAGACGACGACTTCCGTGCGCGCTTCGGGGCCGAGTTTGACGCTCCATTCCCGTCCCCGGCTGTCCTTCACGTCGTACCCCGGTTGCGTGCCCGTCGCCTTGGCCCCGAGGAATTCGTAATCATCGCTCGGATCCGGCGCGCGCCCGGGACCTCCCGGTCCGTAGAACAGGTTGCGTCGCTCCAGATCCGCCGGCTCTTGCCACAGCTCGGCCATCTTGTCGGGGCTCAAAGTCGGCCGCGTATTGAGCGCGCAGGCCGCCGCGACGAGGGGCAGACCGACAGAGAGAAGAAGCCGACGACCGATCACGGCACCACCTCACGGCGAATACCGAGAAACACCTGCACCGCTTCTCCCCCTCCGAATCCCACATCCACGCGCGCTGCGGTCGCTGGCCCGCGCATCAGGCTCAGGCTGAAACCGAAGTTGTGCTTCAAGGCGGTGAGATCGAGATCCGCCCGGCGGCTCGTCACTTTTCCCGCCTCGGCAAACACCGAGGCGTCGACGGGTCCCCAGACCGGAATCCGATACTCGGCCTGAAGCAGCAAGAGATTGCGGCCGCGAAACCGGAAGTTCGGGAACCCGCGCAGTGTGGCCTGGGTGCCGTCCGATCCGATCAGATCTTCGTGCACGCTGCGAAGGTTCCAGGTCCCCCCCAGCGTGTACTGAAGGTAGAACGGAACCTCCTGTCCGGGGTCGGTATCCGTGATCGAGACCCACCCGTGCAGCGTCAGCCGTCGAAGCGGGCCCAACAGCGCGAACTGCTGTTGCGCTTCGACATCGAGCCGGCGGAAGCCGAAACGGTCGAGCTCCTGATCGGAGTAAATCGCATAGGCGATTCGATACTTCGCGCCCTGGTACAGCGCCTCTCCCAAACCCGGCGGAATCACGATGTCGATCGATGCCTGAGACCGTACGAATTTCGGTTGTGCCGTCATGCCGGGCACGTCGGACTCGTCGAATTCCGCTTCAATGCTCGGAAACCTGGAAGAACGGCCGGCACGCACATCGGGCCAGATTCCTTCGACCCGCCCCCCGATCGTCAGCCACGGAGCGGGGCGCACCGCCGCGAGCGCACCGACGACCCCATCCCGGAGCCGGTAATTGCTGTGGTCGGCCAGGTCGCTACCGATCCCCAGACCGAAGAATTCAAGCTGGGGCAAGTCTCGCAGTCGCGCATACGTCTCCACCCGCGCGCGCGCGCCGCGATAACCGGCACCCACCTCGGCACTCCACGATCGCCGCACGGTGACGGCGGTTCTGGCGGCGGCATGCCATCGGCCGCCGAACAGACCGTCATACTCGAAACCGGCGCCAAGACCGCCGCCGGGAGCGATCCCTCGAACGATCGGGTGCAGGGGCCTGTGATAGGCCGAGCTGATCGTGCAGAGCGCGCTCTTCATGAACGGCGGGAGCATCGCTTCCGGGGCGCATCGGGAAGGCGGCGGTTCGGTCTTCTGCGCGACGAGGGAGCCGACGGAAAAGACCAGTGTGATCGGGAAGATCCCGATCAGGTGGACGAGTTTCATACTTCGAGGACGATTCTCGACCGCCCCACGTACACCAGGGCATGTGGCCAGGACGTGGACCGGCTGGTCTACTTCATGTTTTGAATGGCCGTCATCGCCGCCTCATGCCGGGTCTTGAGGACGTTGGACAGCGACGTGAACTTCGTGCTCTCCTCTTCGATCGCCTTCCGCACCGCATCGATCTCCGGTGTGACGGTCACCGGGGCGTGCTGACGCTTGCCGCTCGCCTGTCCCGTCGCCATGTCGTGCGGGCTCCTGAGACGCGCCACGACGGTGCGAAGCCATTCGGTCTGAGCCTGATACGCGTCAAGCTCGGGGCGGGCGAGCCCGGGCCCGGCGTGGGCAGGCTGATCGATGAGCCCCTGCAGCTCCTGCAGCGCGCCAGACGGTACATAGCGCCTCCGCAAGCATCGGGGAAGAAACGCCTCCGCACGGGATGTGATGACATGACGCCCCGCTACTGCATCACGATCACCAGCCGCGGTGCCGAAGCAAAGGGGCGGAGTCCGTTGACTTTCGGTGTTTCTTCGGTATTTCTAGGGGGTGTTTACCCACCTCCACGCCCACTCCTGGTTCTCCCTGGGCCAGGGTACCTCCAGTCCGGAAGCGATGATCGCGTCCGCCGCCGCACGCGGTTTTCCCGCCCTCGCCTGCACCGATACCAACGGCGTCTATGGCGCCGTCGAATTCCAGCGCACCGCCGAAGACGCAGGACTCCGCCCGATCCTCGGCGCGCACCTGGTACTGGGTGACGAGGAGTGCGTGGCGCTCGCGGTGGACGACGGTGGGTGGGGGGCGATATGTCGTGCCATTACGGAGATTCACTGGCAGGCGCGGAGACGCGAAGGCGCGAAGACGCGGGGAATCTCATCGCGTCCTCGCGTCCTCGCGTCCTCGCGTCTTTCCGCCCTCCTCGCCCACGATCGCACCGGCGAGCTCATTCTCTCGGCTTCCATTCCCTTCCTCGAGCGCATCGTCTCGCTCTCGGGCCCACAGGATGTTTATGCGGAGCTGGTTCCCGGCAAGGAGCGCCACGCGGTGCTGGCTGCGGGGAGGCGGCTCGGGATTCTGCCGGTGGTCACCAACGCGGTGATGTTCGCGCATCCCGAGGACCACGCACGGCACCGGCTGCTCCGGGCCATCGCGCTGAACACAACACTGACGGCTGGACGGCTGGACGGCTGGACGGCTGGTAACTGCCTTCCTCCAGCCGTCCAGCAACCAGCCGTCCAGCCGTCCAATCCGGGCTCCTGGCTGAAACCGGAAGCCGAGCTCTCCCGCCACTTTCCCGACGTCCCCGACGCAATCGATCGGGCGGGCGAGCTTGCCGAGCGATGCCGGTACCGGATTCCCATCGGCCACCGCATCGTCCCGCCCCGCTACGTCGAAGCGACCAACGCCTTCGAGCAGCTGCGCGCCTATGCCTACCAGGGAGCCCAGCGGCGCTACGGCACCGTCGCCCCGATTACCCGCGACCGGCTGGAGCACGAGCTCGCGATCATCGGCATGAAGGGATTTGCCGACTACTTCCTGGTGGTGAAGGACATCGTGGAGCATGGTCCCACCCACTGCGGCCGGGGCTCGGTCGCCAACTCCATCGTCTCCTACTGTCTCGGCATCACCCACGTGGAGCCGCTCGGCGCGGGGCTCCTGTTCGAGCGCTTTCTCAATCCGGAGCGGAAAGACCCGCCCGACATCGATCTCGATTTTCCGTGGGACGAGCGCGATCACATCCTCGCCTGGGTGTTCCGGCGCTACCCGATGCCGAGGGCGGCGATGGTAGCGAACCATAACACGCTCAAGCTGCGAGGCGCGCTCCGCGAAGTGGCCAAGGTGGATGGCCGTCCGCCGGGGGAAATTCGCGACGTCACCCGGCGGATTCCCTGGTACAGCGACGACGTCCCGATCGACCAGCTCCTCGCCGAGCATCCCAATTTCACCGGCCTCGACCTCCCCGCCGCCTGGCTCGGGATCGCGCGGCGCGCCACCTCGCTGGTCGGAACACCGAGGCATCTCTCGCTGCATCCCGGCGGCGTGGTCATCGTCCCCGGCGCACTCACCGACTACGTCCCGATCGAGCCGGCCGCCAAGGTGCTCGACCGCGCCCCGGACCTAACAGTCCCGGTCATCCAGTTCGAGAAGGACGGCGCCGAGGATGCCGGCCTCGTGAAGATCGATCTCCTGGGCAACCGATCGCTGGCGGTGATTCGTGACGGGATCGCCGCCGTTCGGGTGAATACCGGGCGGCAGCTCGACTACACCAGCGCGGAAGCCGGCGAAGATCCGAAGACGCGGGAGATCTTCCGCACCGGACGCACCATGGGGGTGTTCTACACCGAGTCCCCGGCCTCCCGCATGCTCTGCATCAAGAGCCGCTCGGAGGATTTCGAGATCCTGGTGCTCAACACGAGCATCATCCGCCCCGCCTCCAACCGGTTCATCCGGATCTACCTCGAGCGCCTGCACGGCGCGCCGTATCTGCCGCTGGATCCGAGCCTTCGTGACGTGCTCTCGGAAACCTTCGGGGTGATGGTGTACCAGGAGGACGTGGTCAATGTCTGCTCGGCCTTTGCCGGCATGCCGCTCGCGACGGCCGACGGGCTGCGCAAGGCGCTCTCGAAGAAGCGGCCGGTCAAGGCGCTGGCGTCCTACGCGGAGGAGTTCTTCAGCGGTGCTTTGGCGCTCGGGCGCGGCATCGAGACCGCGAAGCAGGTGTGGAAGATGGTGATGAGCTTTGCCGGCTACAGCTTCTGCAAGGGCCACTCCTGCTCCTACATCCAGGTGGCGCAGCAGTCGGGGTATCTGCGGGCGCACTATCCGGCGGAATTCTTCGCCGCGGTGCTCGCCAACGGGGGCGGATTCTACGCGCCGTTCGCCTATGTGGCGGAGGCCCGGCGCGCGGGAATCCTGCTGCGGCCACCCGACGTGAACGCGAGCGAGTTCCGGACCACGGGGCGGGGGCAGGAGATCCGGGTCGGGCTGCAGTTCATCAAGGGATTGAGCAGCGATGGGGTGGAGCGGATCGTGGAGGGGCGCAAAGGCGCAATGGCGCAGGAAGGGCGCAAAGGCGCAATGGCGCAAGGGCGCAAGGAAGCAGCCCCATATCGAAGCATCGAGGACCTCCGCGAGCGAGCGGGGCTCAAGCCCGACGATCTGCGCTTGCTCATAAAGGTAGGCGCGTGCGACAGTATTTCCGGAGGCATGACACGGCCGGGAATGCTCTGGGAGGTGGACGCGAAGACGCGAAGACGCGAGGACGCGGAAGGAGCCGATCTCCACTTCGCGTCTTCGCGTCTTCGCGCCGTCGCGTCTCCCCGCCTTCCCGAATACTCCCCCGACCGCCGCCGCCGCGAAGAATGCGAGCTCCTCGGATTTGCCACCGACTGCCATCCCATGGACCTCCGGCAGGACGACCTGCGCCGTTTTCGTCTGGTCCCCGCGACACGACTGTCCGAGCACGTCGGCCGGCACATCCTCGCCGCCGGCATGCTGACCACCGCCAAGCCGGTCCACACCGCCAAGGACGAGCCGATGCAGTTCGCCACCTTCGACGATGGCCACGGCCTGATCGAGACGGTGCTCTTTCCCGACGTGCACAAGTCGCGCGGCCACGTCCTCTTCGACCAGGGCCCCTTCATTTTCCGCGGCAAGGTGGAGGAGGAGTTCGGCGCGGTCTCGGTGACGGTGACGCATCTCGATCGGCTGGACCGGATGATTGCCAAAGTGGGGAAAAGGGAAGGGGGAAAGGGGAAGGGGAAAGGGTGAGAGGTTCCCGGCCGATATTGCGGGGTGCGGCGCAATGCGGTTACTTGAAATTCTCCCTCGCCGCGTCCACTACGTCTCGACTGGAACGTCCATGATGCGTCGCATCCTGCTTCTCGCAGCCATTGTCACCTTCACTTCCCCGCTCCCCGCCCAGGGCACCCGTCTCCTCCGCCAGCCTACCGTGAGTGCTGTGCACATCGCCTTCGAGTACGGCGGCGACCTCTGGATCACCGAGAAAGGCGGCGGTGAGGCACGGCGCCTGACCAGCACGTCGGCGGTGGAGGCGGATCCCCAGCTCTCCCCCGACGGCCGTTCGCTGGCCTTCACCTCGAACCGGGGCGGCAACCGGGACGTGTACGTGATGCCGGTGGAAGGTGGTGATCCGCGGCGGCTCACCTGGCACCCCGGGAACGACGACGCCCGAGGGTGGTCGCCCGACGGGAAACAGGTGCTCTTCGCGTCCAACCGGAACACCGCCCCGACCTCCTTCGCACGGCTCTGGACGGTGCCGGCGGAAGGCGGCATCGAGCAGCTCATCCCCGCGCCGATGGCAATTCGCGGCTCCTGGTCACCCGATGGCAAGCGACTCGCCTATGACCGGGTGACCCGCTGGGACATCGAGTTCCGCAACTACCGCGGTGGTCAGAACACGCCGCTCACGATCCTCGACGTCGAGAGCCTCGACGAAACGCGCCTCCCCAATGAGCGGAGCAGCGACACCCAGCCCGTCTGGGTCGGCCAGACGATCTACTTCCTGTCCGACCGCGACTATGCGGTGAACGTGTGGGCCTATGACGCCGGCAAATCGGCGCTGCGGCAGGTGACGCAATTCAAGAACGCCGACGTCAAGTACCTCGCCGCCGGCGGCGGCGCGCTGGTCGTCGAGCAGGATGGCTACCTCCAGACGATCGATCCCGCCACCGGCGCCGCGCGCAAGCTCACCATCACCGTGCATGGCGACTTTTCCTGGGCCTCGCCACGCTGGACCGACGTGAGCCGCTCCATCTCGGCGGCGGCGCTCTCGGCCACCGGCAAGCGCGCCCTCTTCCAGGCCCGCGGCGAGATCTTCACGGTCCCGGTCGAAAAGGGAGATGCGCGCAACCTTACTCGAAGCGCCGGCGCCGCCGACCGGACACCGGTCTGGTCGCCGGATGGCAAGGAAATCGCCTGGTTCTCGGATACGGGCAAGGGGTACAAGCTCCAGATCGGCGCGCAGGACGGCCTCACACCACCCCGCGAAGTGGCGATCGGCGACGCGAAATTCGCGTACTCCGCGGAATGGTCGCCCGACGGCAAGCGGATCGCTTTCGTGGACAACCGCGCGCGTATCCGCGTGCTGGAAATCGCGACCGGAGCACTCACCACCGCCGATACCGATGGCAGTCTCCTCGGGCTCGGCGGCATCGGAATAACCTGGTCGCCCGATTCGAAGTGGCTCGCCTATTCGAAGGCGTTTCCCAACCGGTTCCGGCGCGTGATGGTGTGGTCGCTCGCGGACGGGAAGAGCACGCCGGTCACCGATCCGCTGGCCGACGCGGTGAGCCCCGCCTGGGACCGGAACGGCCGTTACCTCTACTTCCTGGCGAGCACCGATCTCGGTCTGGCGAGCGGTTGGGCCAATATCTCGAGCATCGGGCGACAGGTAACCCGCGGCGCCTACGTGGTGCTGCTCCGGGCCGCCGACTCGACCCCGTTCCAGCCCCAGAGCGACGAAGAGGAGCAGGCAGCGCCCACGCCGCGGCCGGAAGCCCCGCCGGGTGGCGCGCCTGCGCCCGCTGCCGGCCCCCCTTCAGGAACTCGCGCGGACACCGCCACGATGCGGATCGACTTCGATCGCATCGGAAACCGGATCCTCGCGTTGCAGATCCCGGTGCGGGACTACGCCGATCTTGCAGCCGGACCGACGGGAATTGTCTTCCTGGCCGAGCGAATCCCGCTCCAGCCGGGGACCACGCTGCACAAGTACGAGATGTCCAAGCGGAAAGCCGAGGTGTTTCTGACCGGCGTCAGCCAGTCCTCGATTTCGCGCGACGGGAAAAAGCTTCTCTACCAGGCCACGGGCCAGTGGACTGTCACCGGCACCGAGGCGCCTCCCCGCCCCGGCGAGGGGCGGCTCCAGGTTGCGCTGCAAATGCAGCTCGATCCCTCGGTCGAGTGGCGCCAGATCTTCGACGAAGCGTGGCGAATGGAGCGCGACTTCTTCTACGATCCCGCTCTGCACGGCGCCGACTGGAACGCCGTCTATGCGCGGTACTCGCCGCTCATCCCTTACGTGCGGCACCGCGCCGATCTCACCTATGTGCTCGACCAATTGGGCGGCGAGTTGTCGGTCGGCCACAGCTTCGTGGGAGGAGGAGACCTCCCCGCCATCGATTCCACCCGCACCGGCCTCCTCGGTGCGGACCTTACCCCCGAAGGCGACCGTTGGAAGATCGCGCGGATCTACACCGGCGAGAGCTGGAATCCCGAGCTCCGCGCGCCGCTCGACGCGCCGGGGCTCAGGATCCGGACCGGCAACTACATCCTCGAGGTGAACGGCGCCGACCTGCGGACGACGGACAATCCCTGGCGTCTGCTCGACGGGACCGCCGAACGACAGACCGTGCTCCGGGTCAACGATCGCCCGGTTTCCGATGGCTCCTGGCTGGTGACCGTGGTGCCGCTCCGCAGCGAGAACGCGCTCCGCACCCGCGCGTGGGTCGAGGACAATCGCCGCAAGGTGGACTCCCTCTCGGGCGGCAGGCTCGGTTACGTCTGGGTGCCCAACACCGGCGGTCCGGGGTACGCGTCATTCAACCGGTACTTCTTCGCACAGCAGGACAAGGCCGGCGCCGTCATCGACGAGCGCTTCAACGGCGGCGGCCTGCTCGACGATTACATGGTGGACTACATGGGCCGGCAGCCGATCGGCGGCGTCAGCAACGACGCGCCGGGCGGGCTGCACTTCCCGCTTCCGATGGCGGGAATTCTCGGGCCCAAGGTGCTTCTGGTGAATGAGCTCGCGGGCTCCGGCGGCGACTATTTCCCCTGGGCCTTCCGGCAGCTCAAGGTCGGGCCGATCATCGGCACCCGCACCTGGGGCGGGCTGGTGGCCGCGAGCGTGCCGTACGCGCTGGTGGACGGCGGAACGATCACCGCTCCGTCGGGCGCCGTGTTCACGCTGAACGGAGACTGGCCCGCGGAAGGCGAAGGCATTCCGCCCGATATCGATGTGCCCCTCGATGCGAAGTCCGTCGCCGCCGGGCGCGACCCCCAGCTCGAGCGCGGCGTCGCCGAAGCGCTCAAGCTGCTGCAGCAATCGCCGGCCAAGCCGCTGACGCTCCCGCGCGCGTCCAAGCGGGCCCGCTGGCCGATCCCCTAAGCGAGCAAGGAGGACATATGGGCGTCATCGTGCGCATCGTCATCGGCCTGGCTATTCTGGCTGCGGTGATCTTCGCGATCGGCCTCGGCATCCCGAAAAATCACCGGGCCGAGAGCCGGGTCACCTTGGAAAAATCACCCGACGAAGTGTGGAATGTGATCGGGAATCCGGCCGCGCTGGTGGGAACCTGGTCCGAGCTCACGAGTGCCCGGCAAGTGCAGGGGGCAGGGCGCCGGGAGGTGTGGGAACAGGAGGCCGGCGGATTCACGATGCGACTCATCATCGAATCGTCGAATCCCCCACGCCGCCTCGTGACACGGATCGACGCCGACGAGAAGGCGGCGTTCGGCGGCACCTGGACCTACACCCTGACCCCGGCGGGCAACGGCACCACCGTCAGCATCGTCGAGGACGGATACGTCAACAATCCGCTCTTCCGGGTGATGATGTCCCTGATGGGCAAGCACCGCACGCTCGACGGGTATCTCAAGGCGCTCGGCGACAAGTTCGATGAGGTTGTGAGGCCGGAGCATGTACAGTAGGGGAAAGGGGAAGGGGGAAAGGGGAAGGGGGAAGGGGGAAAGGGGAAAG
>CAZHSO010000071.1:0-15508 GCA_964535105.1 uncultured Gemmatimonas sp. | reverse complement strand
CGGCTATCAGCTATCGGCTATCCGTCCGGCTAGCCGCTCACCGCTTACCGCTCACCGCCATGGACCCTGACGCCCACGCACGGTTGGATATTTGGCTCTGGGCCGCGCGCTTCTTCAAGACGCGGTCTCGGGCCGCGGAGGCGATCGAGGGGGGCAAGATCGAAGTCAACGGAGAAAAACCCAAGCGGGCAAAAACCATCCGTCCCGGCGACAGCATCCGGATCCGGATCGGCCCATACGAGCACCGGATCAGCGTGCTCCGGGTAGCCCGGCATCGGGGCAGCGCGGCCGTGGCGGCGGGGCTGTTCGACGAGGACGCCGCCGGCAAAGCGGCGCGCGAGCGCCTTGCCGAGCAGCACCGGCTGGCGACCCGGATGGAAGGAGAACCGGTCAAGGGCCGGCCGACGAAGAAAGCGCGGCGGGATATTCAGCGGCTCAAAGGAAAATGACCGGGGCTCTCCGCGGGCTCGAGGCGGGCTGGCAGTCACTGGTTGTCACCCTTCGGTCGCCACGCTCCCTCTCGGTGACATGCAGTTCCCGTTCACCGTTCACCGTTCACCGTTGACGCCGTTCCGCACTATTGCCTGTTATACGCGATCCCACTCCCCTGCGCCTTCTCGATCGCAATCACTATCGCCGGCACCGTCACAACGCCCGGAATCAGATTCGCCCGGATGTCGCGCTCGATCTCCGCCGGATTGCCCTTGCTGCCGCTGCCGGAGAGGAACGCCATCCAGGCCTGAAACGAGTTGTTGCACATCAGGAAGAGCGTCCCCATCCGCTGCAGGCTCTCGATCCCTGCCACGGCCACCGCCCCGCCGAAGAGCACCGGATCGCCTGCCCGCGGGCGGAAGAACATGTTGCGCTTGCTGGGCAGCTTGGTCGCGGGGTCGGTGAGCTTGAGCAGCTCGCCGATCTTGTACTTCTCCCACACCGCGTCGTTCCAGGCAAGCGGCATGCTGGCCGGCGCGCCTGGTGCCCCATAAAACGTGCCGATCGTGTTGACCGTTGAGCTCGCCTCGCCGTACGCCGTGCGGTAGGTGTTGATGTAGTTGTAGATGTGGATCTGGGGGAGACCGTCGCCGTGCAGCGGGAAGTCGAACAGCGTCCGGTGCTTCCCGGTGAGGCCGTTGAGCCAGCGGTCCTGCGCCGGTTTCTGGGCGCCAAAGGCCGAGGGCGGGAGCGCGGCGCCAGCGGTGAGGGCTGCGGCCGCGCCGGCCAGGCGCGCAAGAAAGCCGCGACGGGGAGTGGAGCTGGGGGAATGCATGGCGGGCACCTCCATTCAGCGGGAAAGTATCAGCGGTTGATTGGCGGCACCGCCTTGCCGGTCGTGGCCCGCGTCGGATAGGCGACGTCGGGCGGTGGATTGCCGTTGGGCCAATCGAGCGCTTTGGCGGCGAAGTCGGGTCGCGGTCTGGACACCACGTATGCGGCCACATCGGCAGCCTGCTGATCGGTCAGGGTCACCGCGCGGTCGTTCGGCATGTTGTGCCGGATGAAGGCGGCCGCGGTCCAGAGCCGCGCCATCCCGGCGCCGATGTTGAAGGAGCGCCGACCCCAGAGGGGCGGGGCGACGCCAGTGCCCAGACCCGAGGGACCGTGACAGCGCGCGCAGGTCTCGGCGTAAATCGCGGCACCCCGCGCCGTGTCCGAAGTTTCAGCATCGACCGAATCGAGCCCTGCCCCCGGAACCTCGCCGGGGGGAGCGATCCCGCGGGAGATGAACGCGAAGTAGGCCACGATCTCCCGCATCTCCCGGCCCGTTCGGGGCAGCGCGGTTCCGTTGAGGCTCCGCTCGAAACAGTCGTTGATCCGGTCTTCGAGGACGTTGATGAGCGCGTTCCTGCTGCGGTACTGCGGGAAACGCGAATACACGCCGATCAGCGGCAGCGCCCCCGCCTGGGTCCCTTCCTTCAGATGACAACTGAAACAACGCAGATCGCTGCCGACGTGCGCGGGAAGACTGTCGGGAGTATCGGCGAGCAGAGCCCGGCCCCGGCGGATGGCCGAGCCCATGGCACCAGACGGGATCTCGGAGTCGGGAGGAACCCGGAGGGTCGGCTCGCCTGTCGCCACGGCTGGAGTTCGTGGTGGCCGCTCCTGGATATTGCAGGCCGCCGCGACGGCTGCGAGGACCACCAGAGAGCGGAGACGACTTCCCACCTGTACTCCAAGTCGAGTGTCCCCGTCAACTTAGGAACCCTGGCGGGGGGGAGCAAGCTATTCCCTAGTTTCCCAAATCAAACTGCCTGGTAAACTTGATCACGAGCACCCGGTCGAGCGGCCTGGAGTTGTCGCCAGTCTCCCTTCCTTCATTAAACACCACAAAGAGCCCGGTGCCCGCCGGCCCGAGCCAGCCGAAGCGGACATTGGCGGAAAAACTCTTCGCCTGGTCGTTCCACTGCGTGAGGGTCTGCACGTACATGCTCGGCGTGAAGGAGTACGCGAGTCGCAGTCCCACGAGCACCCGATCGAACTCAGCCTCGGCGAGATTCAGTTTCTCGTAGTTCACCCGCAGGGCAGCGGAGAATTTTTCGCCGGGCCGTGCGGTAACGGTGGAAGCGACCCCGGCGCGGTGCCCGGTGTAGAACCCGCCGATCGTGGCCACGCCGGCGAGTGAATAAGCCGCGCTCAGATTGGTGTTGAAGCTCGGATTCCACTCCACCCAGTCGTATACCCCGGTCGGAATCGTCACCCTGTCGCCGATCTCGAAGGGAACCGCCAGCGCTTCGCGCACGAGGTTGACCGGCGTCTCGAAAAACGCGCCGTTCGCGAAGAGGAAATGGCTGTCGATGTGCACCAGCCGGCTCTGCGGTTTCCCCTCGGTGTCGTCGTATTGCCGGAAGGTGATGTGGGGCCGGGCTTCGCGGAACCAGCTGACGTGCGGCGTGCGCAGGTGCCGGAGCACCCGCACACTGTAGAAGCGGAAGGTGGGCCGCTCGAGGTACCCGACCTCCGGATTGAAATCGGGGTCGACCTGCCGCGCCGCGAGACCGACCTCCCATTTTCGCGTGACGTAGCTCCCGCTGAGATTCACGGCGTTCGAGGCGCGATCCCGGCTCGGCGTCTCGGTATGCGCGGCCCAGGCGTCGATCGAAATCAGATCCCCGATGCCGATGCGGGCATCCGCCCCCATCGTCACGTTATAATCCCCGGTACTATCGGTGTTGAATCGGCTGACGGCGATCGCGCCGACCCGGGAGCGGTGCGGCAGCTCGCGAAGCACCCGCGCGACGGCAAAATTGTTGGGCGCGACTTCGAGCTGTCCGAGCTGTTCCGCCCGCTCGGACTGGATATCGAGGAGCCCGACGGTAAAGCCGCCCACTTTGCCGGTGAGCCGGCCCCCGCCGAGGAGCGGAACCTCGCGGCTGTTCGCCCCGATTCCGATGCGCCGGCTGAAAAACAGCTCGACCGACTGCGGCGTTCCCACCGCGAAGGTCCCCGCATTCTCCAGGAAGAACGGCCGCTTTTCCGGAAAGAACAGATTGAATCGGGTCAGGTTGATCTGCTGCTCGTCGACCTCGACCTGCGCAAAGTCGGTGTTGTAGGTGAGGTCGGCGGTGAGGCTCGGTGTCACCCCGAACTTGGCGTCTCCCCCCACCTCGGCGCGTGCATCCGTTTCCAGGCCGGCGGCAAAATTCCGCCGCACCGTCCCCAGCACATAGGGCGTGACCGTCGCGACCCGCCGAGCCGGAGGCTCGACCGCCTCGAGAGTTCCCGCTTGCGATACCCGGAAGAACGAGTACTGCCGGGCGATCGGAGCCCAGAAATCTTCCTCGTTCTTCCGCCGGATGTAGCGCGCCAGGTTGAGCCCCCACTGCTGCGCGGCGCCGCCCGCGTATCGGAGCGTCTCGAACGGAATCCGGAATTCCGCCGTCCAGCCGGCCGAATCGACCGAGGTGAGCACCTTCCAGGTGCCATCCCAGTTCAGGTTGGCCGCCCCGGTCGTTCCGCTGGGACCGGCACCGGTGCCGCTGGGACCGCCGAATCCGCCCTCGCCTTCCTTGGTGACCTGCCCATCGTGCTCGATCCCCGCCGGGGTGGTGCCGAACACGAAGCCGTTCTGGCGGTCGAGGTAGGTGTCCAGCAGGATGATGAACGCATCCTGTTCCTTCAGGTCGGCGTCGCGCCGGATTTCTCCCCGCACGATCCCGGCGGGATCGCTGTCATGGAGCCGAGCACCGATGTACAGCGCGTCGTCGTCAAATAGAATGCGCACTTCCGTCCGCTCCGACGCGGGACTTCCGTCAAACGGCTCGTGCTGATGGAAACCGCTCAGCACCGGCGCCCGGATCCAGACCGAATCGTCCAGCCGCCCGTCGAGCACCGGCCCCTTGCCGACCCGCACCGCCTGGGCGACGGGACGGGGAGGAGGGGGTGCGGACTGGGCGACGAGCAGAGCGGGAGAACAGACAGCGAAAAGCGTCAGGCGGAGATTCACGCGGCGGTTCCTTCCGAACCGAGGGTGTGGGCAGATTCCTGTCAAGCGTGGGCCAGCACGGCCACCAGCGCGGCGTTGGTCGAATGCCGCTTGAGCTCACCGAGCAGATTGTTCATCGCGTCGAGCGGCGTCATGCGCGCGATCCGCTGCCGGAGGACCCGCGATGCCTCGAGCCCCTCCGGAGAGAGGAGCAGCTCTTCCTTCCGGGTGCCGCTCGCCAGCAGATCGATCGCGGGGAACACCCGCCGCTCGGCGAGCTCCCGCGAGAGCACCAGCTCGCTGTTCCCGGTCCCCTTGAACTCCTCGAAGATCAGCTGATCCATCTTGCTGCCGGTCTCGATGAGCGCGGTGGCGATGACGGTGAGCGACCCACCCCCCTGCGCCGGACTCACCTGCCGGGCGCTTCCGAAAAAACGCTTGGGCTTCTCGAGCGCCTGCGCATCCAGCCCCCCGGTCATGGTACGCCCGGTCCCCTTCTCCACCGCGTTGTAGGCCCGGGCGAGACGGGTGAGCGAATCGACGATCAGCACCACATCCTGCCCCAGCTCCACCATTCTGCGGGCGCGCTCCAGCAGCAGCTCCGCTACGGCCACATGCTGCGCGGGGGGATTGTCGAAGCTCGACGCCACCACCTCGCCGCACCCCGCCGCCTCCATCTCGAACACCTCTTCCGGTCGCTCGTCCACCAGGAGGATGAAGAGTCCCGCCTCCGGATAGTTGGTGTGCACGCCCTGGGCGATAGCCTGGAGCACCATCGTCTTCCCTCCCTTGGCGGGGGCGACGATGAGTCCCCGCTGACCCTTCCCGATCGGCGCGAGGAGATCGATGAGACGGTTGGTCGCCGTCGCCGGGTTGCCGGGCCCGAGATCGCTCTCGAGACGAAGCGGCGCGTCGGGGTGAATCGCAGAGAGCGTGGTAAACTCGGGACGATCGTGGAGCTCGGCGGCCGGCCGCCCGTTGATCGTAGTGACGCGCTCGAGCGCAATTCCTCCCTTGCCGTTCCGGGTCTCGCCGGCGATGTCGTCTCCGGTCCGGAGACCATACTGCCGGATCACCCGTTCGTCGACCCGGACGTCGCCGGACTGGGGAAGGTACGCGGCGGCGCGGCGGCGGAGATGGCCACCCGAGCGGCCCGCGATCTGGAGTACTCCGAGCGCGGTCACCGGGAGTAGGTGTACATGAGATCGAGCAGCTCGTCGTAGGTCGTCTCGGCTTCCGGTCCGCCGGCCCGCACCGCTTCCGCGACGCAGTGCCGGAGATGGTTCCGCATCACTTCCCGTCCCACCGACCGGAGCGCCTCATGCGCCGACGCAACCTGAATCAGGATGTCGGGACAGTAGCGATCATCCGAGACCATCTTCTGGAGCCCGCGAATCTGGCCCTCGATGCGGCGGAGCCGCTTGAGATTGCGGTCCTTGATGTCGGGATCGACGCCGGCCGCCTTCCGCCCGGTGCCACCGGCGGAGACTTCGCAGCCACATCGCGCGGTGGTATCCGATTCAGTCTGGCTCATGCCTGTCCCGTTGACCGTTGACCGTTGACCGTTGACGCTTCTATGAGAATCTTCGCAACCGCAGGGAATTCGACACGACGGAAACGCTGCTCAACGCCATCGCCGCGCTCGCCAGCACGGGGCTCAGGAGAATGCCGAGGGCGGGATAGAGCACGCCGGCGGCGACGGGAATACCGATGACGTTGTAGATGAACGCCCAGAACAGATTCTGCCGCATGGTGGCGCGGGCGCGGCGGGAGAGCCGGATCGCCTGCAGGACGGTGCCGAGGTCCGACCGCATGAGGACCACGTCCCCCGCCTCGGTTGCGACATCGGTCCCCGACCCCATGGCGATTCCGACATCGGCGGCGGCGAGGGCCGGCGCATCGTTAATCCCGTCGCCCACCATCGCAACCACCTCGCCCGCGGCTTGCCGCCGCCGCACCTCGGCGATCTTCCCCTCGGGAAGCACTTCGGCCGCCACGCGAGCCACGCCCGCAGCCTTCGCGACCGCCTCAGCGGTGCGGCGGTTGTCGCCGGTGAGAATAATCACCTCGAGCCCTAGCCGCTTCATTCCCGCGATGGCACCCGCGGACGAGGGGCGGATCTTGTCCGCCACGGCGAGCACGCCGGCAAGCGCACCATTGACGGCGGCGTAGAACGGCGTCTTCCCCTCCTCTGCCAGGCGAGCGAACACTTCGCCGAGCGGAGCGGGGTCGATTCTAACGAGGTGCATCACCTCTTCGTTGCCTACCGCGACAGCAACACCGGTGACCACGCCCGAAGCGCCTCGGCCTGGCAGCGATGTGAACCCCGTGACGAGGGAGCGGCGTAGTCCGCGCTCACGGGCGCCCTCCGCCACCGCGGCCGCAAGGGGATGCTCCGAGGCCGCTTCGAGGGATGCGACCGGCCCGAGCCAGTCGATCTGCTCTGCGGCTCCGGCAGACACCACGTCGGTCAGGACCGGTCTCCCCTCGGTCACTGTCCCCGTCTTGTCGAGCAGCACCGTCGTCACCCGCCCCACCCGCTCGAGCGCTTCGCCACCCTTAAGGAGGAAGCCGAGCTCGGCGGCGCGCCCGGTGGCGACCATCACGGCGGTGGGGATCGCCAGCCCCATCGCGCAGGGGCACGCGATGACCAGCACGGACACGGCGGCGGTAAATGCCTGCAGCACGGCGTTTTCGCCCGCGAGCAGGTACCAGACGACAAAGGTCGCCACTGCGAGGCAGAGGACGACCGGCACGAACACGGCGCTGACCCGGTCGGCGAGCCGCTGCATCGGTGCCCGCGAGGCCTGCGCGTCGCGGAGGAGTCGGACGATGCCCGCCAGCATGCTCGCGTCGCCGAGCGTGGTCGCCCGGTATCGGAGCGCGCCGGTTCCGTTGATCGTCCCGCCGAAGACCTTGATCCCCGCCTCCTTCGCAACCGGCAGCGATTCACCGGTCAGCATCGATTCGTCCACTCCGCCCGCGCCCTCCAGCACCACGCCGTCCACCGGGAGGCGCTCGCCCGGCCGCGCGAGCACCGTGTCTCCCGCGCGCACCTCCTGGACCGGTAGATCCACCTCGCTGCCGCCCCGAAGCACCCGCGCCGTCCGCGGCTGCAGCGAGCCGAGTGCGCGGAGCGCTGACGACGTCTGCCGGCGCGCGCGCGCCTCGAGCGCGTTGCCCAGCAGGATGAGTGCGATGATCACGATCACCGCCTCGAAATACACCGGGAGGTGGGTTCCGCCGGTCATGAAGCGGTGAGGCCAGAACGTCGCTCCGGTGGAGAGGAGATAGGCCGCGCCGGTGCCGACCGCGATCAGCGTATTCATCTCCGCGGCGTGATGCCGGAAGGCCTGCCACGCCCGGACGTAGAAATGCCGCCCTGCCCAGACCATGACGAAGGTCGCGAGCCCGAGCTGGACCGGAGCGGGTGGCCTCAGGAACATCACGCCCAGGCCGATGGCGAGACTCGCGAGTGATTTCGTAGCGAGGCTCCGGAACTCCTCCGAGAAGGAGCGATCGCGCTCGGCCTCCTCCGCGCCGCGGTCGGGGGTGCTGACCGGCAGCTCGGCTTCATAGCCGGTGGCCCGGACCGCTTCGACCAGCCGTTCCGGTGTGGTGGCGGCGGGATCGAAGGTGACCCTGGCGGAGTTGAGCAGGAGATTCACCGCAGCATTGGTGACGCCGGGCGTGCGCTCCAGCTCCTGCTGCACCCGTCCCTGACAGGCGGCGCAATGCATCCCTCGGACCGGGATCGTGATCGTGTCGCTCACGAGACAATCACCCTGCCGTGAAGCATCCCCATACCGCAGGTGAATGCGTGGGTGCCCGGCGCGGTCGGCGTGAATTCCACCACGGTGCGCTGGTTTGGAGGCAGGAAGCGGCGGATCTGAAAATCCGGGAGCACCAGCTCCTCCGAGCAGGGATTGGTCTCCCGCCGGTCGAAGACCAGCCGCACCGGCCGGCCCGCGCGGACCCGGATCTCCGCCGGCTCATACCCACCGCGCACCGTGATCACCGATTCCTGGACTCCCGTCGACCCCACCACGACAACATCGACGCGACGGCGGGCCAGGAAGAAATACCAGATGATCCCAGTGATGGCAGCGACGCCAGAGAGGAGGACGGCGAGTTTATCGGAGGCCATTGTCTGGGCGCTGGGGGTTGGGGGTTGGGTGTTGGGGCTTCGCGCCTTTGCGCCTTAGCGCCTTATTATACCCCCCTCCCCTATTCTAAACAAGGCCCGCAAAAGCAACCGCCCGGCATGACCCGGGCGGCTGGATACTGGATGCTGGATGCTGGACTGGATGCCGGCTACCGAGGTTGCTCTTCCCGTCGACCGTTCACCGTTGACCGTTGACGTTTTACCAGCTGATTCCCAGCCCCGCGGTTAGAAACATATCGTTTCTCATCTTGCTCCCCAGCCCGTAGTCCGCGCTGTAGATGATGTCCTGGGCATCGAGCCGGAGACCCACCTGCCCATCGATCGGGAAGCGCAGCATCAGACTCGCGGTGCCACCGAGATTCGTGGTGCTTTCAGCGGCGTCCAGAACGCTCTTCTTCCGGTGCAGCACGCCGACTCCGCCGCCGAGCATGTACGAGATGCCGGAGAGGCGCGGCGAGCGCCCGAAAACGACCTTGGCGGTCCCGAACATCATGTTGGTGCGGCGCGATCCCGCACTGCCAGCACCGGTGCTCTGACGGATCCGCTCGGGCGCATAACCCGCCGAGACTTCGAAACCCAGGCGTCCACCCGGAGCATAGAAGTCGAGGTGGCTGCTCCCGACCCACGACGGACGGCGCGTGAGCCCCACCGTCCCGGCTTGACCCGCGGTGCCGGTGGGCTGGAAATACCCCCCTGCGAAGGTCAGCTCGATGGCGTGAATACGCGGGGCGTTCTGGGCGGACAGGGAGCTGGTGGCGCCGGCGGCGGCCAGCAGGGCGAAAACGGCCGTGGTGCGCGGGAGGGACATGATAGACCTTCTTGAAGTGGTTTCGAAGTGCAAGGGTGCGACTCACAGGTTGGTCTCGCAAGACCTGCACCGCGGACGCAAAGTTTGCAACGACATATCAGCAGCGGATTTGGACGCAGTGCCCGGGCGGTGACCCTCCACCCGCACCTCGCAGAATTCGGCGCGGTGCCGTCCCCTGCCCCGGTTGGGACACATGCAGCGTACGGCACGGCTCAGCGCCGCGAAGAACTTTGACGTATGCTAGTGATACAGACCTCCAACACCAATCCCGATTACGAGGTTGCCATGCGTCTCAGCCGCCCCCCCGCCTCGCTGGCGTCGTGCGGAACTCTGTTTTGGATGCTGTGCGCTCCGGCGGTCATCGCTCAGGCGCCGGCCCGCCCGGAGGTCGCTGCCGAGCTGGCCGCGAGCCGGGCCAGGCTCGCCGCCGAGAGCTATGTCACACCGCCCGAGGAGATCGTGAAGCTGGTCACGGCGCCGCGGCACCTCAACGTCTCGCTCACGCGGCAGAGCCCCGACCGGCGCCACTTTCTCCGCGAGGAAAGCGACGGCCTTCCGAGCGTGACTTCCTTCGGGAAGCCGCACTATTACTTCGGTGGCCTCCAGGTTGATCCCGCGGCCAACCGCGCCCGCGCGCTGACCACCCGCGGCTCAGCGGGTCTTACGCTGATCGATGCCGCCACCGGCCGAGCGACGCCGATCGAGGTGCCCGCCGGCGCCAGGGTCTCGAGTCCCGCCTGGTCGCCCGACGGCCGCCAGATCGCCTACATCGCAAACTTCGACAAGGCTTCCCACGTCTACCTGGCCGACGTGGCCACCGGTAAGTCACGGGTTCTGACCCGCACGCCGCTCCTTGCCACCCTGGTGACCTCGATCGACTGGACCGGGAACGGCAGCAGCATCGTCACGGTGCTGGTGCCGGAGAATCGCCGCACCGAGCCGGTCCGCCCCGCCATTGCCACCGGCCCCGCGGTCCAGATCTGGATAGACAGCGTCAAGTCGCCCCAGCGGATGTACGCCAGTCTCCTGGAAGATCCCTACGAGCAGGCGCTCATGGAGTACTACGTCACCGGACAGCTCGCTACGATCGACGTGCGGACCCGTGCCGTCCGGAAGGTCGGCGAGCCGGCAATGCTCAACAATGTGGAGCCCTCCCCCGACGGGAAGTATTTCCGGGTGACCACGTTGCGGAAGCCGTTCTCCTACGTCGTCCAGTACACCAGCTTCGGGGAGACCGAGCAGATCTGGGATGCGAGCGGGAAGGTGCTCGCGGAAGTTGCCAAGCGTCCGCTGCGCGAAACCCCGGACACCTCCGACGCGCCGCGCGCGCGCCGGGACGACGGCGGCAAGCGGTCGCTCGCCTGGATGCCCCGGGGAGAAGGACTCTACTACCTGGAAGCGATCCCCGCGCCGCCGGGCCGGAGCGCCGATACCGCCGATGCCGCCGATGCCGCTCCGCCCGCTCGTGGCACCGCGCCCGGCGCCGGCGGCAGCAATCGTCCCGACCGGCTGGTGCGCTGGATGCCGCCGTTCGGCCCCGGCGACACGACGGTGCTGCACCGGGCAGAGAGCCCGATCTCCCAGCTCGTCTGGAGTGAGGACGCGGAGACCGTCTTCCTCGGAGTGACCCGGAACGGAGCCGGAGAGATCTACGCCGTGCGGCTCCGCGAGCCGGACAAGAAATACACGATCGTCCGTCAGCGGGGATACACCCCCTCACTCGGTGGGGTGGCCGGAGGATTCGGCGGAGGACGCGGAGGAAACGCGGCCGATTCACTCTCCTTCTACAACAACCCCGGCGCGCTCATGACCAGGAGCCTGGGCGGCGGGAGCGTGGCGCTCGTCTCCTCCGACGGCGCCGTCTTCCTCTCCGGCACCCAGTATCACCGGAATTACCTCGAGAACCCGCCCAGGGCGTTCATCGACAAGGTGACGATCGCCACCGGTGCCAAGAGCCGGGTCTTCGAGAGCGCGGCAGATGTGGCCGAGTCGGTGACCGCGCCGCTCGACGATGACTTTGCCCGCGCCATCGTGGTGCGCGAATCGGCGAGTCAAGTGCCGAACTCCTTCCTGCGCGACTTGAAGTCCGGCGCCCTCGTCCAGCTCACCGACAACACGGACCGGACCCCGGAATTCACCGCCCTCACCCGCAAGCGCGTCTTCGTCACCCGGGCCGACGGGATCAAGTTCCTGGTCCGGGTGACCCTGCCGGCGGGCTACCAGGCCGGCACCCGCCTTCCCGGCATGTTCTGGTTCTACCCCTACGAGTACACCGATCAGGCGGGCTACGACCGCACGCTGCGCAATGAGAACGTCAATCGCTTCCCCGAGTCGGCGCCTCGTACGATCGAGTATCTGGCGACCCAGGGGTACGCTGTGGCCAACTTCAATCCGCCCATCATCGGGGAGACCGGGCGGATGAACGACAATTACGTCTCGGACCTCCGGATGAATCTGCTGGCGGTGATCGACGAGCTCGACCGCCAGAACATGATCGACCGGACCCGCCTCGGCGTCGGCGGGCACAGCTACGGCGCTTTCAGCACCGCCAACGCGCTGGTGCACACCCCGTTCTTCAAGGCGGGAATCGCCGGCGACGGCATGTACAACCGGACGCTCACCCCGACCGGCTTCCAGAGCGAGCGGCGGGATCTCTGGAGCGGACAGAAGACCTATCTCGATATGTCACCGATGCTGTACGCCGACAAGATGCAGGGCGCCCTGCTCATGTATCACGGGCTGGAAGACCAGAACGTCGGCACCAACCCGATCAGCTCGATCCGGATGATGCAGGCGCTGCGGTCCGAGGGTAAAGTTGCTTCCCTGTATCTGTATCCCTACGAGGACCACGGGCCCGCAACCAAGGAGACGCTGCTGGATCTCTGGGGGCGCTGGACGGCGTGGCTGGATATTTACGTCAAGCACGCGGGCTTGCAGGCGAAGAGTGCGATTACTTCAATGAGGGAGTAGCGAGTCGCGAAGAGCGAAGAGGAAAGGCAGTCCCTCTTCGCTCTTCGCGCTTCGCTACCTAGGCGTTTGCCGTAAACTTCCTGAATCCCGTCCACGCCAGATATACCGCGGCGAGCAACGGCAGATAGAAGCCGAAGATCACGAAGTCGGAGGGACCTATGCCCCCGCCCCCGCCCCCGCCGCCCGCGGACAGCGCCTTGATGACCGCCCACACCATGGTCAGCAGCGGCAGCAGCAGCGCGAGCCAGGCCCGGCGGTCCCGCCAGAAAAACGGCACCCCGACCGAGAGGTAGGAGAGGATCAGCAGCATCTTGATGCCTCCCCCCCCGCCGGTCATGCTCAGGAGCCCGGACAGCTGGAACAGTGTCCAGCCCGCTCCAAGCATGGCGCTGCCGACCGCCTTGAACATCGTGGTACCGATCAGGAAGACCCCGTACGCGACCAGGGTCGGCATCCCGTAGCGCTCCACGATGGACCCGACGGCGGCCGATCCCCCCCCAGCTCCGCCTTTGGCGAGGGTGCTGCCAAGTCCGCCGACCAGGTCCCCGAGCTTGCTGCCTATCTCGCTCGCCCTTTCCCGCATCAGCACCTCGTCGCCCACCAGCGACACCGACTGCACCTGGCCGTCGGCCATCACCGCCTCGACCGTCTTGCCGACAGCGGGCACGCTGTCGCCCTTCCAGTTGGCAAGGCTGAACCGGTGCTGCTGGCCGTCGGCGACGATGATGCCGGTGCCGTCGTTGCCGTTGTATTGCAGGATCTTGCCGCGCATGGTACCTGCCTTTCGGAGGGTTGGGACCGGTGGTGGGTACCTGCGCATCGCATTGCGCGGAACCGGGGGACAAACCGTCATGGGCCCCATGCGGGCCTGGAAAGAGAACCGGGCGCCCGGCCTGGTTCGGCGGGCGCCCGGTCAACCTACGGCGCGAAACCGGTCTCGGGAAGACCCCTACTGGATCGCGTTCACCATGTCGAAGATCGGGAGGTACATCGCCACCACCATGCCGCCGACGATGACGCCCAACACCACGATCATGATCGGCTCCATCAGCGAGAGCAGCGCGCTCACCGCCACGTCGACTTCCGCATCGTAGAAGTCGGCAATCTTGCTGAGCATCTCGTCGAGTCCGCCGGTCTGCTCGCCCACCGAGATCATCGAGATGACCATCGGGGGGAATACGCCGGAAGCCTGCAGTGGGCCGGCGATCGTTTCACCGCCGGCGATCGATTGCCGGGACTGCATCACCGCGTCGTGCACCACGCGGTTGCCGGCGGTCCTGGCGGTGATCTCCAGCCCGTCCAGGATCGATACCCCGGAGGAGATCAGGGTGCCGAGGGTCCGGGTAAACCGGGACACCGCCGACTTGCGGAGCAGGTCACCGAGGACCGGCGCCTTGAGCAGCGCCCCGTCGATATTCTTGCGGCCGTCCGCGGTCCCGTAGTAGGACCGGATCCCGAAGACGAGGGCGAAGGCGCCGAGGATGATCGCCCACCAGAACCGGGTCAGGATGTCGGATGCTCCGATCACGATCCGGGTCGGGAGCGGCAGCTCCATGTTGACCGACGCGAACATCGACGTGAACGTCGGGATCACGAACACCAGGAGGACTGCCACCGCGACGATGGCCACGCTGATGATGACCGCCGGGTAGACCAGCGCCCCTTTGACCTTGCGGACCAGGGCGTCGTTCTTTTCCAGGAAGGTGGCAAGCCTGAGGAGAATCGTGTCCAGGATGCCGCCGGCCTCGCCCGCGGCGACCATGTTCACGTACAGGCCCGTGAAGGCCTTGGGATGCTTGGCCAGGGCGTCGGCGAGGGTGTTTCCGGCTTCAACGTCGTAGACGACCGCCTTCGTCACGTCCTTCAGGGTCTTGTTCTCGGTTTGCTGCGCCAGGATCGAGAGCGACTGCACCAGCGGCAGGCCGGCGTTGATCATCGTCGCAAACTGCCGCGTGAAGATGACCACGTCGCGCGTCTTGACCCCGCCCCCGGGCAGCTTGAAGCTGAGCTGTTTCGGGGCCTCGCGCACGCTCACCAGGAGCATCCGGTTCTTGCGGATGAACGCAATGACCTCGTCCCGGCTGGGGACGTCCATCGTCCCCTTCAGGATCTGGCCGCTGGTGGCGTTCTTGGCGGTGTATTCGAATTGGGCCATAGTAGGTGTTCCTTGTCCCGGTTAACGGCGGCTCATCGCCGCCCCTGCCTTGTCCATCGTGGCGATGCTCTGCTCCTCGAGCGGCTTTTCGCCGATGGCGCGGAGGAACTCGTTGCTGTCGCCCGCCACCCGGAGGCACTCCTCCTTGGAGACTTCGCGGTTCATGTAGAGCTGATAGAGCGCGTCCACCATCGTCTGCATCCCGTGCTTCTTGCCCGACTGCAGCGCGGAGTAGATCTGGTGAACCTTGTCGTCCCGGATCAGCGCGCGGATCGCCGGTGTCGCGACCATGATCTCGCAGGCCATCATCCGGCCCTTCCCGCGCGCCTTCTGCAACAGGGTCTGGGTCAGCACCCCCTCCAGCACGAAGGCGAGCTGGGCCCGGATCTGCGACTGCTGCCCCCCGGGGAAGACGTCGATGATCCGGTTGATCGATTCCGCCGCCGAATTGGTGTGCAGCGTGGCGAGCACCAGGTGGCCTGTCTCCGCGATGGTGAGCGCCGCCGCGACCGTTTCCAGGTCGCGCATTTCGCCGACCAGGATGATGTCGGGGTCTTCCCGGAGCGCATACTTGAGCGCGGCGGCGAAGCTCTTGGTGTCGGTGCCGATTTCGCGCTGGTTGACGATGCAGTTCTGGTGGCGGTGGATGAACTCGATCGGGTCCTCGACCGTGATGATGTGGCCCTTCCGGTCCCGGTTGATCTTGTCGATCATCGCGGCGAGCGTGGTGCTCTTGCCCGAGCCGGTGGGGCCGGTCACCAGGATCAGCCCGCGGGGCCGCTCGGACAGGCGCGCCACCACCGGCGGCAGACCCAGGTCCTCGAAGGTCCGCACGGTGAAGGGGATCATCCGGAGCACCATTGCCACGCAGCCCCGCTGCTTGAAGACGTTGCCGCGGAACCGGGCCAGGTTCTGGATGCCGAAGGAGAAGTCGAGCTCGTCCTCGAACTCGAACCGCTTTTTCTGCTGCTCGGTGAGCACCGAGTAGGC
>CAZHSO010000070.1:0-15614 GCA_964535105.1 uncultured Gemmatimonas sp. | reverse complement strand
CATCCATGACCCTCCGCAGATACTACGGCGACTCCTACACCGCGACCTTCCAGACGCGGGTCATCGAAACCGGCTCACCCGGCGGCGCGCCGAGCGCGGTGCTCGACGAAACCTTTTTCTACCCCACTTCGGGTGGCCAGCCGCACGACACCGGTAGGCTCGGATCGGCGCGGGTACACAACGTGGAGGTCCGCGAGCACGACGGCGCAATCATCCACCACCTCGACTCGCCGCTTCCGGAGGGCCCCGTCGCCGCGAGCCTCGACTGGCCCCGTCGCCTCGATCACATGCAGCAGCACACCGGACAGCACATCCTCTCCCAGGCGTTTCTTCGCCAGGCCGGCGCGCCGACCATCGGCTTTCATCTGGGACAGGAGATGGTCTCGATCGATCTCGAGACGTCCCGGCTGGACGACTCGTTGGTTGCCGATGCGGAAACGCTCGCGAACGAAATCGTGAGCCGAAGCCTGGCCGTTCGCGCCTGGTTTCCCGGTGAGGAGGAGCTGACGACGCTGCCGCTCCGCAAAACGCCCGACGTGCGTGGCCCCCTCCGCGTGGTGGCGATCGGTGATTTCGATTTCTCCGCGTGCGGCGGCACCCACGTCGCGGCGACGGGAGAGATCGGCCTCATATCGGTGCTCAAGACCGAACGGCTCACCCGGGGGATGCGGGTCGAGTTCCTCACTGGCGGACGCGCCCGCGCCGACTATGCCAGGAAACACGCGCTGGTCCGCGAGTTGTCGACGGCGCTGACCTGTTCTCCCTCCGACCTCACCGCCTCGGTGGCTCGGCTGTCGGGCGCCCTGGGCGAAGCGCGGCGGCAGGTCGCCGGGCTGGTGGAGCGCGGGCTCGATACCGAGGCTGGCCGCCGGCTCGATACCGCGCAGCGCGTGGACGAGCTCCGGGTTGTTACCGCCGCGTGGGAGGGACGAGTCATCGACGAGGTGAAAGGGCTCGCGCTCCGGATGACGACGCTCCCCGGCGTGATCGTGCTGCTCGGGGTGGCCGGCGCGCGCACGCAATTGATTTTCGCCCGTTCGGAAGGCGCTCACGTCGAGATCAAACGGGTATTCGACAGGACTCTGGCCACGCTGGGCGGCGGCAAAGGCGGGGGGACGCGCATCCTCCAAGGCGCCGCGGGACCCGCCACGCTCCAGCGGCTCGAAGCGGTCCTCGCCGAGGCGGCAGGCGAGCTCCGAATTCCCTCCTCGTGAAGCAACCCCGGATCCTGGCCGGAGTGGTCGCGGCGGCGGTCGCGATGGCCTTATCCATCGCGCTCGATTCGTGGGTCTGGCAGCATGTGGCGCTCGACGGAGTGTACGAGAAGGACTGGGGACGGATGATTCGGGTCTCCGGCAGTCTCGTTTTCTGGATTCCCCTATCCTTCGCCGTCTGGCTGGCCTTGCGTCGCGCCGGTGCGCCGCGTCCCGGCCGGGCCGGGCTCCTCTTCTGGGGACCGGCGCTGGCGGGCGGCGTCGCAGAGATCCTGAAGCTGCTGGTACGCCGGGAGCGCCCCGCCTTCGCCGACGGTGAATATGTGTTCCGGGCTTTCGCCGAGCGGACCTGGAGCACCACCGCGCTTGGCTTCCCCAGCAGCCACGTCATGGTCGCCTTCGGCGGGGCCGCCGTCCTCTCCCGGCTCTTCCCGGGCACGGCGCCAGTTGCGTACCTTCTGGCGGCGGGGTGTGCCCTCAGCCGGGTTCTTGCGCGCGCCCACTTCGCCAGCGACGTGGTCGGCGCGGCCCTCGCGGGGTGGGCGGTCGGCGCCCTGCTCTGGCGCCGGTTCCCCGCCCCCTCTCACTCCCGGTGATTCGCGAGATGCGCAGTCTTCTTCTGTTTTCGCTCTTCTGTCTCGCCGGCTGTGAGGCTGGAAAGCCTCCCGCCCGCCCCGAAGATCTGCGCGGACCCCGGCTGACGCAGGCGTTTCCGCGGCCCGCCATCGCTCTGGTGCGCGACGACGGCAGCCCTCTCGACTTCCGCGCTGACACCCGCGGCACCCTGACGTTCCTCTTTTTCGGCTACACGCACTGCCCCGACGTCTGCCCGCTCCACATGGCGAATCTCGCAGCGGCACTGCGGACGCTGCCCAGAGAGCAGGCCAGGAAGGTCGGCGTGGTCTTCGTCACGACCGATCCCGAGCGCGACACGCCCGAACGGCTTACTCGTTGGCTCGCTACCTTCGACTCGACCTTCATCGGGGCGCGCGGGTCGCCCAAGACGCTCGAAACGGCCCAGCGCTCGCTCGGTATGCCGGTCGCCAGCCGGGACGCCCAGGTTCCAGACGGCGGGGGCTACACCGTCAGTCACGGCGCGCATCTGTGGGCGTTCACCCCCGACGACTCAGCGCATGTGGTCTATCCGATGGGGATGGGGCGCGAGGATTTCGCGGCGGATATACCGCTTCTCCTCCGCATCTGGCCCGGACGATGACCACGTCTCTCCGATGGACCATCCTGTTCTGCTGCGCGGTTGCGGCCTGCGACCCTCCCGAGGCAGACCGGGCACGCGCAGGGGACATCATAGTGCTCGGCGGATATGCCTACACGCCGGTCGGCACCGAAGCGGCCGCCTATGTCTCCCTCCACAATACCGGCCGCATGGAGGACACGCTGCTCTCGATCGGCTCACCGCTCGCCGACACGGTCACGCTGCATGATTCCCGGCAGGAGGGGGGGGTCGTCCGGATGGTGCAGCTCGACCAGCTCGTGATGCCGCCGGGACTGGTGGTCGAAATGGCGCCGGGCGGGCTCCACCTGATGCTTTCCCGCCTGCGGGTGGCGATGCTGGCGGGGAAAAAGCTGCCCCTCCGCCTCCAGTTTGCGCGAGCCGGCATGATCGAATTCGATGTTCCCATCGTCCGGTACGGCGAGCCCCACTGAGTTATCTTTCCGGCATGACGACCACCGCCCGCCTCTCCCTCGTGGCCACCGGAATGCTTCTCCTGACCGGCATGTTCCACAACCATCTCCTGAAGAGCACCCCGGGTGCGGGCGACAAGCTCGCCGCATCACCGGCGGATGTCCGGCTCTGGTTCAATGAGCGCCCGGAAATTCCCTTTACCAGTGTCACGATTCTCCGCGCCGACAGCACCAAGATCGTGACGATCAAGGCCGTCGCGACCGCCGATTCGATGGAGGTTGCCGCGCCGCTCCCCGCGCCGCTGCCGGCGGGCTCGTACCTCATCGCCTGGCGGACCGCCAGCCGGGACGGCCACGCCATCCGCGGCACCTACGGATTCAGCATCGCTCCGTGACGGAGTCGTACACCCTCCTCGACGCCGCCTATGCGGCGGCTCGGTGGGGGTGGTACCTGACGGTCTTTCTGGTGCTGGGGGCGTCGGGTTACGCCCCCTTTCTTCTTCGGGCCCGCACCGGCCTCGCAACGACCCACCCCGAGCTCGCCGCCGACCTGTCCCGCCGCTCCGCCCGCCTCGGGTTCACGGCGGCGCTCTTCCTGCTCGGTTTTGTGGCGCTCCGTCTCTACCTGCAGAGCAGAACACTCCTCGACCCGGGCGAGCCGGTGACGGCCGAGTTTCTCCGCGCGGTCATCGGCAGCGGATGGGGACGGGGGTGGCTCCGCCAGGCCGCGATGGCGCTGGTCGCCTTCCTCGCGTTCGGCGCGGCGCTGCGAGCATCACGCTTCGGATGGATGGTGGCCGCGGCGGCAAGCGGCGGACTCGGCCTGGTCGCGGGAATGACGGGACATGCGGGCACGCCGCGCGGCGGAGACCTGGGCGTACTGCTCAACGCAGCGCACGTCTGGGCGGGGGGGTTCTGGGTCGGGGGGCTCGCGGTGATGCTCCTGGCGGGACTCGCCGCGTGCCGAAGCCTACCGTCCGACGAGCGTCCGCGACTGGTGCACACGCTCGTGGCGGATTTTTCGCGGCGCGCCCTGGTCTTCGGTCCGCTTGCGGTCGGGCTCGGCGTCTGGCTCGCGGCCCGCTACCTCGGCTGGACCTTCCCGCTGCACCTTTTCGAGAGCCGGTACGGAACGGCGCTTGCCGTCAAGCTCGGCGCGCTCGCCGGTGTGGCAGCGCTCGGCGCCTACAACTGGCGCGTCGTCCAGCCGACGCTCGGGGAACCCGCCGGCGAGACGCGCCTCCGCCAGGCAGGCCTCTTCGAGCTCTTGCTCGGAGTGCTTCTGCTCGCCGCCACCGCCGTGCTCGTCGCCCTCCCCCTCCCCGGCGACGAGATGTAGGCTGTGGCGCCGGGTGGTAGAGCGTGGCCCCGGGGTTGCAATGAAAACGGGGGATGGGAGTTGGGAGTTAGGGATTGGAGTTGTTGGTTCCCAACCCCCATCTCCCAGCACCCAAACCCCAGCAAGGAGTGCAACATGCGACTGCAAATCCCGACATTCCGCTTAGCGGCGGTGCTCGGAATGTCTCTCGGAATCTTCATTCCCGGTCGACTCCAAGCCCAATTCGGCCTCGCGGCCCGCGGGTCTACGCTCGGTATCGGCGTCGAAGCCTCGTACCGGGTGAACCGCAACCTCGGCCTCCGCGCCGGCGGGAACTATCTCGAGTTTTCGCGCGACGCCACGATCGAAAACATCGATTACAAGGCGACCCCGCATTTCGAGAGCGGCACCGTGATCCTCGATGTGTATCCAATGGGCGGATCGTTCCACCTGTCGGGCGGGTTGCTCCTCAATCGCAACGAGGGACGGCTCAACGCCCATCTCAACCAGGACATCGAGATCGGCGGACACATCTACACTCCCGCCCAGGTCGGCTCACTGGTCGGCACCGTTGATTTCAAGAAGACCGCGCCGTACGTCGGGCTGGGCTTCGAGGGACGCGGCAGAGTCGCGATCCTGTTCGATCTCGGCGTCGGCTTCACCGGCACTCCGCGGGTGGATCTGGTGGGAGTGACGCCGCTCACCGGCGCCGAGAAGGCCGAGTTCGATGCCCGCGTCGCCCAGGAGCTGGCCGAGGTGAGGGCCGATATCGAGGACAAGTCGTACCTCAAGCTGCATCCGGTGGTGTCGGTCGGCATGAAGATTGGGTTCTAAGCGGTGAGCGGTGAGCGGTGAGCGGTGAGCAGTAAGCGGGAAAGGCCATGCAGTCCAGCTCACCGCTTACCGCTTACCGCTCACCCATTTGAGGTTTGGTTGACACCCCCGCCCTATACTGCCCCGTGCACGACTTCCTCGCCTCGACCCGGCGCTGCGCAACCTGCCAGTGGTGGGAAGGGGAGCGTATCGCCGACCGGGCCGGAGGGAGGGTCCACACCCCGCACGATTCGACGGCCGGACGGTGCCGCTCTCGCGCGAGCTGGTGGAGCCTGCGGCTCAAGCAGGGAGACTCCACCTGCTCATTCTGGCAGCCGTGGGAGACGCTGCAGGGACTCCCGTCTCGACGCGCGCGCGACAGACTCGTTATGCTTGGGCCGCCCATGCGAGCCGCCTCCCACGCCCTCCTGATCGAGCCGGTCAATTTCCGTTACAATCGGGAGACGGAGGCGACCAACGCCTTCCAGGTGGATATGCCGGCGGACGAGGAGGCTGCCCTCTCCGCCCTCGCGGTGGAGCAGCATCACCAGCTCCGCGACCTCCTGGTCGGCCACGGAGTGACGATCACCCTCGCCAGGAGTCTCGCGACGAGTCCCGACGCCCCCTTCTGCAACAACTGGTTTTCGACCCATCCCGCCGACGACCGCGCGCCCGCCACGCTGGTGCTCTATCCGCTGCTGGCGGAGAACCGGCGGATCGAGCGGCGGGTTGACCTCGTCTCGCTGATCCGGCCGGCCTATACACGGCTGGTGGACCTCTCCCCCAACGAGAAAAAGGCGCGCTTCCTGGAGAGCACCGGAAGCCTGGTGCTGGATCACCAGCCACGCGCGGCGTACGCGGCCCTCTCGCCGAGGACCGATCTCTCCCTCGCGAAGGAGTGGGCCGAGGCGCTCGCGTATGACCTGGTGGCGTTCAACGCGACGGACCGGGGTGGAATGCCGTTCTACCACACCAACGTGCTGATGTTCGTCGGGCACGGCCTGGGGGGGGTCTGCCTCGAATCGATCGCGGCTCCGGCGGAGCGAAAGGCCGTCGAGGATCGGCTGCTGAAGGACGGGCGGGAGATTCTGCCACTCACCCAGGAGCAGGTCGCCAATTTCTGCGGGAACTGCCTGGCGTTATCGGCGAGTGACGGGAACCCGCTCTGGGTGATGTCTAGCCTGGCGTGGCGGCACTTTTCCCAGGCGGACCGGGCAGTGCTGGAACGGCACGGGCGGATTCTGCATACGGAGTTGTCGGCGTTTGAAAAACTCGGAGGCGGCTCGGCGCGGTGCCTGATTGCGGAGTTGTTCTAACTGCCGGCTCTCGGAAATCTGCTCCTCAGGTCTGTTTACCAACAGATTTCATAGACAAAAGAGCCAAGCCGTTCCATCTGTGACATCTGTGGGCGGCAGTTCCTCTCACAGGTGACGTCTGACCCTGACCCTGACCCCTCACCGCTCACCGCTCACCGCTCACCGCTTACCGCTTACCGCAACCGCGTAATGCACCGTCGCCAGCGCAATCACGACGGCCATGACCATTGCCTCACCCCTGCTCACTTGCGTCGCCACCACGGCCATCCCGAGGACGCCAAGGATCGCGTAGACCAGCCCCCCGGGAAGGCGAAACGCAGCCGGCGGCGCGGCGTTGGGTGTCCCGTCCCGCGCGCGGAGCACCGGAAGCGCCGCGCACACCAGCCCGTAGGTGATCAGCCGGGCCACCACCGACAGCGTCAGATTCTTCAGGAAGCTTCCATTGGTCGCGAGCACCCAGGTCAGCAGCGCGTAGCAGATAATGGAGAGGTGGGGCGTGCGAAACACCCGGTGCACGGCAGCGAACGGCCGCGGCAAATCGCCCTGCTCCGCCATCGCGAAAGTGAGACGGGGGACATTGACCATCGCCCCGGCCAGGTAGCCGAAGGTCGAGGTGAGTGCGACCACCGCCATGAGCGCTCCTCCCACGGGCCCGAGGAAGACGCTCGCCGCCGCGGCCACCGGCCGGGGCTGCGACGCCGCATCGGGCAGCGACCAGGTCACGACCACCTGGACGAGGGTGTAGATGATCGCGGACGCCGCCAGAGCCGTGAACAGCGCCACCGGCGCATCGCGCTCCGGGTCTTTCGCCTCGGCCAGCGGCATCAGCGCCGCCTCGAAGCCACCATATGCAAAAACCAGAATGAGCAGCGCCTCGAGCCACGGGCTCATTCCCGGCGGCGCGGGCGGCGCGGCGGCCGCCCCGTGACCTCCCATCCAGACCAGTCCGACGATCACGAAGAGCCCGAGTCCGGTAAGCTTGGCCGCGGCGATGATGCTGCTCATCCGGGAACCCTGCCCCACGCCTCGATAGTTGACGAACGCGAGCGTCCCCAGCAACAGCGCGAGCACCGTCACCTCCACGGCGCGACGGTCGAATCCGGGCCAGAACTCCCCCAGATAGATCACGAACAGATTCGCTACCGACGCGGACGCCGTCAGGCGCGCCAGGTATGCCATCCAGCCGGTCTGAATCCCTGCAAAGCGTCCAAAGGTGGCGCGAACATAGAGGTAGGGACCTCCCGCGTCCCGGAACCGTGACGCCACCTCGGCAAAGCAGGCGATGACCACGCCGATCAGCACCGCCGCCACGATCCATGCCCACGGTGCGGCGCCGCCCAGCTTGGCGGAAACGAGCGACGGCATCCCGAAAATGGCGCTGCCGATCACCCCATTGATGACGAGGCCGGCGAGCGCCCACCGCCCGATGGTGCGAACGAGCTGGGGACGCGCCGCCGCCGTCACAGGCGCCGCGCCGTACGCTGCCGCGTGAGCATCCGGCCGGGCCTGGCCGCGGTCGGCTTCCCTTCGTCGAGGACGAACGCGCCATTCACCAGCACATGGCTGATCCCCTCGCTGTACTGGAACGGCTCGAAGTAGGTGGCCTTGTCGCGGATTTGCTCCGGATCGAAGACCACCACGTCGGCCAGCATCCCTTCGGCGATGCGGCCGCGATCCTTGAGTCCGAGAATCTGCGCCGGGAGCGCGGTGAGTGAGCGAATGGCGTGCGGCAGCGTGATCGTGCGCCGCTCCATCGCAAAGGTGCGGATCAGGCGGGGCGCCGTGCCGAACGTCCCCGGATGCACGAATGGGTTCCGCCGCATTTCGGGAGTGTCGCCGCTCCGGTCGGTGCACACGCCGGTGTAGTCCTTGCGCATGAATTCCTCGAGATCGAGCAGCGACACCGCAAAAGCCCGCCAAGTGATTCCCCCCGGCTGGTCGAAGCCGGTCATCTGCATCCAGATCGCGGTATCCACCGGATCTTCGTTGCGGCTCCGCGCGACCTGACCCAGCGTTTTCCCGACCAAGGACTTGTCGGGAAAATCCATGGTGAGGAGCCCGTCGGGACCGCCGCCGCGGTCGATCTCGTAGGCGATGTCCCGCCGGATGATTCTCGCCGTGTCCGCATTGGCAAGGCGCCGGCGAAGCGTGCCCCGCAGGTCGGAGTAGTCGGCATCGGGATGGTCGGAGTCGAACTGCCCCAGTCCCGGCACCGGACGCTTGAGCAGCGCCCATCGCGGCACCAGGACGATCGTCTCGTCGTACGCTTCGTACGAATGCATGTTGATGTAGATCTCGAGCCCGTCTTTCCATGCCTGGTCGGCGAGCTGGGTGATGATCTTCCCCGAGCCCCACTCCCGCGGTCCCTTGGGGTGCAGGTGGTCCATCATCGCCGGCACACCAGCGAGCCGGGCGATGGTGATCGTCTCCATCACGGCATCGATGTTGGTGACCGGCTTCTCCGGTGAGCTGGGCAGCTGCCACTTGGGATGCTGGCCCTGGCTCCGGAGATGCGCCTGGTAATGCCCGCCGAAGGGGGCGACCATCTTCGCGAGCTCGAGCACCTCTTCCTCGGTGCTCCAGCGCCCCGGGCTGTACTCGAGCCCGGCGGAAAGTCCGAATGCTCCGTCTTCCATTCCCTGCTTGACCAGCGCTTTCATCCGCTCGATCTCGTCGGGCCGCGCCGCCCGCTGGAAATCGTTGCCCATGGCAATCCCGCGGACCGTGCCGTGACCCACCATCGGCACCAGATTGAGGGCCGAGCCCATCTTCGCGACGGTGTCGCGCTGCTTGGAGAGCGGCCAAATCGCGCCGCGTCCGTCGGCATCGATCACCGCGGTGGTGAAGCCCTGGCTGGTGAAATTCGGCAGCGTCCCGTGGCCGCGGAGAATCGCCGGCTCGATATGCTCGTGCAGGGTGAAGAATCCGGGGGTGACGTACTTTCCCCTCGCGTCCACCACCCGGCGGGCCGTCGCAGCGGAGAGATCGCCCACGGGGGCGATGCGATCTCCCTGGATGCCGACGTCGGCATAGATGTAGGGATTGCCGGTGCCGTCGAGCACTCGGCCACCCCGGATCACCACTTCGTACGCCGGACCCTGTTGCAGCAGAAGCGCGGCGAGACACACGGCGCCGTGGACCATGGGATCACCGTGCGGGCGGAGAGGGATTGGCGGCGAGCCAGTCGAGCGCGAGGCTCGCGAGAGTCCGCACGCCCAGGGGGAGGACGGCCTCGTCGGCAAAGAAATACGGTGAATGATTCCGCGGAGCCTTGGTCTTGTCCTGGCCCCGGGGCACGATGCCGAGGAAGATGAAAAGGCCGGGGATCCGCTGCTGGTAGAGCGCAAAATCCTCCGCCGGAGTCGAGAGCTCTCCGATGCTGACGTTGCCCCGGCCTGCCACCCGCTCGAGGGTGGGGAGCATCTTCGCCGTGAGCGCGGGGTCGTTGAACGTCACCGGGTTGTTTCCGGTGCCGAAGTCCACCGTGCCGGTGGCGCCGGCGCTCGCCGAGATCGACTCGACGGTCCGCCGGATCCGCTCCTTGATGTCGCGCCGCATCTCCTCGTCGAACGTGCGCACCGTGCCCTGGAGCACCACGCTGTCGGGGATGATGTTGAACCGGGTTCCGCCCTGGATCAGACCGACGGTGATGATCGCCGGCTGCCGGGTCACATTGATCTGGCGGCTGGCGATCGTCTGCAGGCCGAGCACGACCTGCGAGGCCACGACGATCGGGTCGATGCCTCCCCACGGCTGCGCGCCGTGGGTCTGTTTCCCCTTGATCGTGATGTAGAGCTGATCCGACGCCGCCATCATGGGACCGCTCCGATAACTGATGGTGCCCACGTCGTCGGGCCAGACGTGCAGGCCGAAGATCGCAGCGGGCGCGGGGTTCTCCAGCACCCCTTCCTCGATCATCAGCCCGGCGCCGCCCCGCTCTCCGCGCGGAGCGCCTTCTTCGGCGGGCTGGAAAATGAACTTCACGGTGCCGGCAATTTCCGCCCGCATTCCCGCCAGCACCTCCGCCACCCCCATCAGCATGGCGACGTGCGTGTCGTGCCCGCAGGCATGCATGACGCCGACCTGCTGGCCGTTGAACTCGGCCCGGGCCGTCGACTTGAACGGGATGTCCACCAGCTCCGTCACCGGCAGCGCGTCCATGTCGGCGCGGAGCGCCACCACAGAGCCGGGTTTCCCGCCGCGCAGCACGCCGACCACCCCCGTCTTCCCGACGCCGGTCTTCACCTCGAGGCCGAGGCTGGTCAGATGATCGGCGACGAGCTTCGCGGTGCGGGTCTCGCGATTGGAGAGCTCGGGATGCTCATGGATGTCCCGTCGCCAAGCCACCACCTTGGGAAGCACCTGTGCGGCACGGGCGTCGAGATCCCTCGCCACCCTGACCTGTGTGCTTTGCGCCGCCGACGGAAGCGCCAGCAGGGCGAGGGGAACGACGATGCGGAGAATCATTCGATGCCTTTGGGGAGAATCCTGAGTGACTAGCGAGCAGCAATGAGCTATCGGCTATCAGCTATCAGTCAAGCTATCTGTCGGTCATGTTCGGCGGCGGCGCCGGCAAGCAGAGACGGAACGAAGCCCCGGGGTCGTTGCCGACGTAATCGAACGTCCCGCCGTGGCTCAGCGCCACCGCCCGCGCGATCGGAAGTCCGAGACCCGATTCGTCCGACGCCGACCGGGACCGGTTGGAGCGGTAGAACCGCTGGAAGACTCCGGAGACTTCTTCGTTGTTGAGCCCCGGGCCGCTGTCCGTCACCCGCAGGAAGCGTCCGGCGCCATCAGCCAGGAGCACGCGCACTCGTCCATCCCGTGGCGAGGCCATGATGGCATGCTCCAGCAGACTGTCCACCGCGCGAAGCAGGAGATCGGCATCGCCCAGGACGGTGCCCGCGGTGCCCGTGAGCTCGACCTGCACCCCGCGAGTGGCGGCGAGCTCCGCCTTCCGCGCCACCGAGCGCGCGGCCACATCATCCAGGTCCACCGCGGCCCGCTTGCTCCCGACGACTCCTCCCTCCACCCGGGTCAGGGTGAGCAGGTCGTCGGCGAGACGGACGAGCCGGAGCACTTCATCGAGACAGCGGCGGATCACCTCCTCGTAGTCCGCGGCAGTCCGCGGCCGGGTGAGGGCGAGCTCGAGCTCTCCCCGAAGCACCGTCAGCGGGGCTCGCAGCTCGTGGCTCGCGTCGGAGGTGAACCGCCGGGTGCCGGTGACGGCGTGCTCGATCCGCTGCAGCAGCGCGTTGAACGCGACCGCCATCCGGTTGAACTCGATGAGATCGCGATTCTCGGTGACCCGCCGCCCCAGCTCGTTCACCCCGATCGATTCCGCCTCGGAGGTAATCTCGAGCGCCGGCTGCAGCGCGCGGCCTGCTATGCCCCACCCCGCCGCCCACCCAAGCCCGGTCCCCAGCACGCCGAGCAGCGCGAGCAGCCAGAGGAACGTCCAGAGCGTTGCCCGCATCGGTGCCAGCGAGGTGGTGACCTGGAGAAGCTGGCCGGCGTGGAGAGGGCTCGCCAGCCCCATCGGATAAATGACCGTCCGGACCGGGACACCGGCCACGTCGTGAGTGGCGAAGCTGGTCCGGCCCCGGCGGGCCTCCTGGGTCGCTCTGCGGGGAACCGGAAGAGGGGCTGTGAGATTGGTGCTCCAGACCTGCGGGGTGCCGTCGGGCGCGAGCAGCTGCGCCCACGGGCTCAGCTCGGGCAGCGGATCGGTGGGGGGGCGGGGAAAGGTCCCGGTGAGAAAGGTGAAATCATCGCCGGTCTTTCCGGCGCCGCTCTGGGCCTCGATTTCCGCGATCCCCCGCAGGGAGGCGTCCACCGCCGACAGGAGATACGCGCGAAGGATCAGCGTAGCGCCGACGAACACCACCGCCGACAGCACGAGCGCCTGGACGGCAACCCGCAGCGCCAGCGCAGACCGGAACGAGCGCATGTCAGGTAGGATCGGCTTTGAGCGTGTAGCCCACCCCACGAACGGTATGAATCAGCCGCGACTCACCCGAGCGCTCGATGGCGCTCCGGAGCGTGGAGATATGCGCATCGACCAGGTTGGATTCGGGATCGAAGTTCAGGTTCCAGACTTCCCGCAGCAGCTCGGAGCGGCTGATGGCCCGCCCCGCGTGGAGCATGAGATACTCCAGCAGCCGGAACTGCCGGGGGGCGAGCGGGATGGCCCGGTCGCTCCGCCGCACGCTCCGCTTCAGGCGGTCGAGCTCGAGCGAGCCCGCCTGCAGAATCCCCTTGACCCCGGGTTGAGCCTGACGCCGAGTCAGCGCCCGCACCCGGGCGAGGAGCTCGACGAGGGCGAACGGCTTGACGAGATAGTCGTCGGCACCGGCATCGAGACCGATCGCCACGTCCTGCGGCGTGTCGCGACCGGTCAGAATCAGAATCGGCGCGGTGATCCCCTCCTGCCGGATGGTGGTGCAAACCTCCAGCCCATTGGGCTCGGGGATCTGAATATCGAGAACGATCAAATCGTGAGGTGGCTTGACTCTGGCCTTGGCGAGCGCCGTCCGGCCGTCCAGCGCGACATCCACCGAATGGCCGTCTTCCTCGAGGCTCTGTTGAAGAAAACCAACTGTCCGAACGTCGTCCTCGACTACGAGAATGTGCACGAGTCCTCCCGCTGGGCGACCTGAGCTTTGGACCGAGCCCTAAAGTTACCTAAAACATTATCGGCCGCTACCTTTCGGAGATGACAGTCGTCACCCCGCTCGGCCGTCTCGATTTTGGTGATCAGGCCTCCCTGAATGCCGCCCTGTCGGCGATGGCGCGGCGCCTCCGAGGCTCGGAAATCCTGCGCATCGGCGCGGAGGTCCGCGCCGCCTCTGCCAGCAGGACGGTCTGCAACCTCACCGTCGGCGATTTCGATCCACGCCAGTTCCCCATCCCGGCGCCGCTCAGGGACCTCCTGGTCAAGGCGCTGGCCGCGGGTGAAACCAACTATCCGCCGAGCGACGGGCTGCTGGCGCTCCGCCAGGCGGTGGTGGACTACGTTGCGCGGGAACAGGGGGTGACGTTCCCCCTCGAATCGGTGCTGATCACGGGGGGCGGCCGCCCCGCGATCTACGGTGCCGTGCGCTGCCTGGTGGACGAGGGGGACACCGTTCTCTACTCGGTCCCAAGCTGGAACAACGACCACTACGCGGGGTTCGCAGGGGCCAGGGCCCGGGTGATCACGGCGGACCGGCAGCGGGGCTTCCAGCCGACGGCTGAGCAGCTTGCGCCGTGGCTCGGCGAAGCCACCCTGCTCTGCCTCTGCTCTCCGGGAAATCCGACCGGCACGGTGCTTCCAGCCGAAGAGCTCCGCGCGATTCTCGAAGCGGTCGTCGAGGAGAACTCGCACCGGGCGGCATCGGGCGCGCGACCGCTGTTCGTGCTGTACGATCTGATGTACGGCTCGCTGGTGTTCGACGGACTCGACCATCCTCACCCGCTGGCGATGGTCCCCGAGGCGGCGCCGTGGCTCGTGGTGGTGGACGGGATTTCGAAGGCATTCGCGGCCACCGGCCTCCGGGTCGGCTGGGCGCTCGGCGCTCCGGCGCTGATCTCGCGTCTCAAGGATTTTCTGGGTCACGTCGGCGCCTGGGCGCCGCGCCCGGAGCAGGTCGCGACCGCGGCGTTTCTCCGAGACCCAGCCGGCATCGCCGCATTCCGCGCCTCGATGAGCTCGGCGCTTCTCGCGCGGCTCGACGCGCTTCATACCGGCTTCACCGCGCTGCGTGACGACGGCTATCCGGTCGACTGCGTGCGCCCGCAGGGGGCGATGTACGTGTCGCTGCAGCTCGATCTGGCGGGGCGGCGTTTCGAGGGCGCGACGATCGCCGACAACGAGGCGATCCGGAAGCTCCTGCTCGAGCGGGCCGGCGTCGCGGTGGTGCCGTTTCAGGCGTTCGGTTTGGAAGGGGAGTCGGGGTGGTTCCGGCTTTCCGTGGGGGCGGTGTCACTGCAGGATATCGAGGAAGCGATGCCGAGGGTGAGGACGTTGCTGGAGGGAGTAGCGAAGCGCGAAGCGCGAAGGGGGTAAAGCCTTTCCCTCCTCTCTCTTCGCTCTTCGCGCTTCGCTACTGCCTAGGCATATCCATTCGGATTCGCGACCTGCCATCGCCACGCATCCTCGCACATCACATCCAGTCCGCGGGTCGCCACCCACCCCAGCTCGTTCTTCGCGAGCGCCGGATCGGCCCAGGCTTCGGCGACGTCGCCGGGCCGGCGGGCCACGAGTCGATGCGGGATCGTGCGGCCCGTCGCCCGCTCGAAGGCATGGATCATCTCCAGCACGGAATATCCGGTGCCGGCGCCGAGGTTGCAGGTCAGGAATCCGGGGCGGGCGCGCAGCCGGTCGAGTGCCTTCAGATGTCCGATCGCGAGATCGGTCACGTGGATGTAGTCGCGCACTCCGGTGCCGTCTCGCGTGGGGTAGTCGCCGCCGAACACCAGCACTTCGGGATGCTTGCCGATCGCGACCTGGGTGACGTACGGCGCCAGGCTATTGGGAATCCCGTTGGGATCCTCCCCGATGGCGCCGCTCGGATCGGCGCCCACCGGATTGAAATAGCGGAGCACCGCGATGTTCCAGGCCGGATCGGCACGGTGGATGTCCTGAAGGATCCGCTCGATGGTCAGCTTGGTCATCCCGTAGGGATTCACCGCGCTCAGCGGCGCATCTTCGCGGATCGGCACCGAGGCGGGGTCGCCATAGACGGTGCAGGAGGAGCTGAACACCAGCGTCCGCACGCCGGCTTTGTCCATCTGCTCGAGCAGCACCAGGGTGCCGGTGACATTGTTGTCCCAGTAGAGCAGCGGCTTCTCGACCGATTCGCCCACCGCCTTGAGCCCGGCGAAGTGGATGACAGCGTCGATTCCTCCCGCAGAAAAGATCCGCGACATTGCCGCAGCGTCGCGAAGATCGTCCTGGTGGAAGACGAAGTCCCGCCCGGAGAGCGCGCGCACCCGCCCCAGCGCCTCGGCGTGGCTGTTGCAGAGATTGTCGACCACGATGAGATCGTGCCCGGCGCGGAGCAGCTCGAGGCAGGTGTGGCTGCCGATGTATCCCGCGCCGCCGGTGACGAGGATGGCCATGTGGGTCTCACAGGGTAGTGCGTTGGGAGGCAAGGAGGCAAGGAGGCAAGGAGGCAAGGAGGCTACGTGATGCATTTTGCCTCTTTGCCTCCTGGCCTCTTTGCCTCTCACAAAAATTCGCGACTCAGCCTGATGCCGAATCGCGAAACTGCAAGCAATGCGCCGCGTAGGAATCGAACCTACAACCTAGTGATTAAGAGTCACTTG
>CAZHSO010000069.1:0-15943 GCA_964535105.1 uncultured Gemmatimonas sp. | reverse complement strand
GGGTGCGGACGAGCGTTCGAGGAGTGGCAGGACGGAGAGCAGACCCGCTACGCGACCACGATGTCCGAGGTGTTGGTGCGCCGGGCACGACACTTTCTGGGACTCGGCAATTCCGCCAGAATCAGCGTTTTCTGTTGGTCATGGGGTTCAGGGGGTCGTGGTTTCAAATCCCGCCGTCCCGATGAGACGTTAGGAATAGCGGCATGACCCAGCGTTGGATCGGCTGGTTGCCACCAGGCAGCCAGCCGTTCTTCGTTGCTGGAAGTGTCGCGGGCTGAGCTGAGGGCCCTCCGCCCGTCGCCGGGATGTGGTGGACGAGCATGGTGATTCACCCGGGCGACGAGTGGGGCTTGCCATAGGGGACGTCGGGCCGCGAGGGCTCCGCGCGAGTTCGGAGCCCCGTTGGCCCGCAGGCCCCGTGGGCGAGTCCCACTCTAGCCCGGGGGAGAGACATCCGACCTGGGGCGATTCGCTCAACACCGATGCCGGCCCTTCGGGCCGGGCGCGTCAAATCCCGCCGTCCCGATTCGCGTAACAGAATGAGAACGGACGTGCGAGATGGGGTGCGAGGCCGAATGCGGCACAAGGACTTGCCACGGACTCTGCCGCGCGCTACGGTATCGTGGCACACGCTCGCGTGCTCTCACACCCGGCGGAACCCGACGGATGCAGACGCCCCTCACGCCGCTCACATTCGCCCGCCGGGCGAGGTCGCTGTACGGTGACCGGGAAGCAGTCGTCGACGGCAGCGAGAGGTGGAGCTACACCCAGATGCTCGACCGGTGCGACCGCTGGTCGTGCGCCCTCCAACGCCTCGGCATAGCACCTGGCGATCGTGTGGCGTACATCGCTCCCAACACGCATGCGCATCTCGAGGGGTTCTACGGTGTCCCTCAGCTCGGGGCCGTCGTGGTCCCGCTCAATTACCGCCTCCTGCCCGCCGATTGGGCCTACATGGTGAACCACTCGGGGAGCCGAGTCCTCTGCGTGCACGCGGACTACCTCGACCTCGTCGATACCATCAGACACGAGATGCCGGCGGTCGAGCACTTCGTCGCGCTCGAGGGGAGCGGCAAGGACTGGCTCGACTACGAGCGCCTCCTCGCCGAGGCGACGCGCGAGTTCGCGCGCCCGGAGATCGCCGAGCACGACCTGCTCGCGATCAATTACACCAGCGGGACCACGTCGAAGCCGAAGGGGGTGATGATCACCCACCGCAACGCGTGGGTGAACGCCGTCGGGACGCTCGTCCATCACCCGATGTCGTGCGCCGACCGCTACCTGTGGACCCTGCCGATGTTCCACGCCAACGGGTGGACATTCGTGTGGATCGTCACTGCGGTCGGCGGGACGCATGTTTGTGCCCGCAAAGTGGACGCCCCCACGGTGTACCGCCTCCTCAGCGGCGAGCGCGTGACGATGCTCTGCGCGGCGCCAACGGTGCTCATCACGATCGCGAGCGCGCCAGACGAGTTGCGCGCGATGGCGCCGCGGGGCGTGCGCGTGCTCACCGCCGGGGCCGCCCCCGCCGCGCACACCATCGAGCGCGTCGAGGAAGGGCTTGGCTGGACCATCACGCAGGTGTATGGGCTCACCGAGACGGCGCCGCTCATCAGCGTTTGCGAGCCGCGCCCGGAGCACGCCGCGCTCTCCGTCGCCGAACGGGCGGTGGTCAAGGCGCGGCAGGGAGTCGAGCTCATCACGTCCGGCGAGCTCCGGGTGGTGGACGAGCGCGGCGAGGACGTGCCGCGCGACGGTGCCACCATCGGCGAAATCGTCGCGTGCGGTAACGTCGTGATGGAGGGCTACTACCGCGACCCCGAGGCAACGGCGCGTGCCTTCTCCGGCGGCTGGTTCCACTCGGGCGACGCCGCGGTGGTACACCCGGATGGTTACGTGGAGATCCGGGACCGGTTGAAGGACGTGATCATCAGCGGGGGCGAAAACATCTCGTCGATCGAGGTCGAGGGCGTCCTGCTGCGCCATCCTTCCGTTCAGGAAGTGGCGGTCGTCGGGCTGCCGCACGAGAAGTGGGGGGAGGCGCCGCATGCGTTTGTCGTCCTCAACCCCGGGACGACGCTCACGGAGGAGGAGCTGCGAGGGTTCGCGCGCGACCGGCTCGCCGGCTTCAAGGTGCCGAAGGGGGCGACGTTCGTCACGGAACTCCCGAAGACGGCAACGGGGAAGATCCAGAAGTACGTCTTGCGCGGCGGGCGCGCGGCCGTCGCCGCGCAGTGAGGCGCCGAGGCTCCCTCCCGCTCCTGACCCCCGATGGATCTCTCCTCCATTCCGACGTGTGCGAATGCCAAATGAAATCGTCATCACCTTTGTAGTGCGTAGTACGTCAATCACGTGAGATGACAACAACTGCGACATGGAGGCCACACAATGGCTGACGACAAGGACCTCAATCGCGATCCGATCACCGGAGCCCCGGGCTCCCACCCCGTTGGCACCGGCCTCGGCGCGGCCGGCGGTGGTGCTGCTGGTGCGGCCATTGGAGCGGCCGTGGGTGGGCCCGTAGGCGCCGTGGTTGGCGCCGGGGTGGGTGCGGTCGTGGGCGGGATCACGGGGAAGGGCGCGGCGGAAGCCGTCAACCCCACCGTCGAGGACGCCTACTGGCGCGAAAACTATATGGCCCGTCCCTACTATACCTTGGGCGACACGTACGACACGTACCAGCCCGCCTATCAGTATGGCTGGGAATCGTATCCGAGGTACCGGGGCCGGAAGTTCGCCGAGGTCGAGTCCGAGCTCCGGGGGGACTGGGGAAGGACCAAGCACTCGGCGAATCTCGCTTGGGACCGGGCCAAGCACGCGACCCAGGATGCCTGGCACCGGGTCGAGCGCGCCCTTCCCGGCGATTTCGACAACGACGGACGGTAGGTACCAATGGGGCGGGGGGCGGGCTTCGGCTCGCCCCTCTTTTTTTTGCCCCGGCCATCCGGAAATAGACGATCCCTTACCCTTGAAGACGTTTGAGGGTTCCTTACCTCTCGATGTGTATGAAAATCGCCGGACCGACGTCGCCTTTTTCGGTGGTCGGACGGGAAAGCGTCGTTCCTTCAGCATGCGGTTGGTTTGAAAGGATGAGTAATGGGCTTCTTCAAGCGGATGATCGACTTTTTCACGGTGGGCTCCGATCGGCCGGTCCGGCGGCTCCTCGCGTACTACCTGGTGCTGGCTGCGGTCGTCGGAACCCTCATGTATTTCTTCCCCGTTGTCGACCAGGTGATCGGAAGCGCCCAGCTGGATCAGGCGGTGTCGGGCTCGCAGGTGTTGCAGGACGGGCTGCAGCCGGAAACGATCCGCGGCTTCGATACCGATCTCTCCCCACGGCTCGGTCTCGCGCTGACCACCTTGATCATCATGCTCGGCGTGCTGGTCCTCATGCTGCCGGTCTCCTGGGTGTACATGTCGACGCGGTATAGCCAGGGGCACAATCAGCAGGTGGCCCAGACGCTCATATTTCTCCCGCTGGTCGTCGCCGGGATCGTGCTCATCGTCCAGAACAGTCTTGCGCTGGCCTTCAGTCTCGCGGGTGTGGTCGCGGCGGTGCGATTCCGCACGACCCTCCGCGACGCCCGGGATGTGGTGTTCATCTTTCTGGCCATCGCGGTCGGGTTCGCGGCGGGGGTGCAGACCCTCATCGTCGCCGCGATCGTCTCGGTGGTGTTCAACTTCGTGCTGATTCTCACCTGGCGGTACGACTTCGGGCACAGCGTCCTGGAGCCCAGCCCGGCATCCCAGTGGACCGAGCCGCTCAACGACCTGGCGGAGCGGCGAGGCGGCAAGGTTCAGGATCGGGACCTGGTCCTGGCGCTCGACCCGAAACGGGCCCAGGCACTCGCGGAGCGGTTCGACCGGGTCCGCAAGATCCTCGGCCCCCAGGGCAAGAAGCCCCGTTTCAACGCCATCCTCTCAGTCACCACCGAAACGCTCAGCGAGGCCCAGAGAAAGGTGGCGGAGGCCCTGGACGAAGTCGCGGGTCGCTGGCGCCTCGACGAAGTGGTGACCAACGTCGGCAAACCCTCCGAGCTCTTCTATCTGGTGCGGATCCGGAAATCCACCTCCAGGGACGATCTGCTCACCGCGGTGCGCGCCAAGGCCGGGGACACGATCGCGGGCGCGGATGTCCAGCTCGCCGAGGCCACCAAGGAAGAGGAGGATGAGAAATCATGAGGGCACTCTATGTCGCCGCGGCGCTGATTGCCCTGCTGCTGGCGGGAACCGGGTGCCGAAAGTCCGGCGAAGGCACGCCGGATGTCTCCAAGAAAGACAGTGCCGGCCTGGAGGACCGGGTCACCCGCTTGAACGAAGCGCTCGCGGAGGCCGATTCGGGAGCATCCCGCGGCAAGCCCGTCGCCCGCTGGTTTCTTCCGCCCGAGCTGGCGGAGATTTCGGGTCTTGCGCTCACCCCCGACGGACGGCTCTTCGCGCACAATGACGAATCGGCGCGGATCACCGAGCTGGATTATCGCCGGGGCACCGTGATCAAGCAGTTCTTCATCGGGAAGAAGGGCCTGCGCGGCGACTTCGAAGGCCTTGCCTACGCCGAGGACCGGTTCTTTCTCCTCTCGAGCGACGGCACGCTCTATGAATTCCGGGAGGGCGCGGAAGGAGAGCGGGTGGACTATACGGCGCACGACACCCGTCTCAGCAAGGAATGCGAATTCGAGGGAGTGGCCTACGACTCCACGGCCAACTCGCTCGTCCTCGCCTGCAAGCACGTCGGGGTGAAGAAGTTCAAGGACATGCTGGTGCTTTACCGCTACAGTCTCGGCGATTCCGGCGGCGCCAAGCTCTCGGAGCTCACGGTCCCGTTCTCCGAAGTCATCGGCAAGAATGGCTGGAAGCAGCTGCGCCCTACTGACATCACGGTGGATCCTTCCAGCGGCAACTATGTGCTGGTGGCCGCCCCGGAGAAGGCGCTCTTCGCGCTCACCCCCGCCGGGGCGGTGGTCTTCTCACGCCCGCTGGGCGGTCGCCACCCCCAATCGGAGGGGATCGCCATTACGAGGGACAGCATCCTGATCATCGGTGATGAGTCGATCAGCGCGCCGGCAACCCTCACGCTGTATCGCTGGCCCTGAAGCCTCGACCATCCTCCGTGCCCCCCCGGGTAATCGTCTGCCGAGCGCGGGCGCTCGCGCTCATCCTCGCGCTCTCGCTGGGACCTGAGCTCGCGGGGGCCCAGGTCGAGCCGCCTCCGCCTCCGGGGACACCGACTGCCACCGTCGCGGCGGGGACACGGTACCAGGGTGGCATACTCCGACGCTTCCTCCTCGGCGACACGTATCGGGATCTCTGGGCGGCTCCGATCACGGTTCCGGTGCTCGACCTGCGCACCTTTGCCGGCGGGTTGCGGCCGACCAAGGCGGGAAGCGGCAAGCAGACCAGGTCGTTGCGGTTCGAGGACTCGACAGGCAGCGAATACGTCTTCCGCCTGGTGGACAAGGACGGCCTCTCGCTCCCGGATGGCTTCGAGGGCACCATTCTCGAGGGCATCACCCGCGACCAGGTCGCCGCGCACCATCCGGCGAGCGCCGTCGTCGCGGATCCGCTGCTCACGGCGGCGGGAATCCCGCATGCCACACCCATGCTCCTGGTGATGCCGGACGACACGCTCCTGGGGGAGTTCCGCGAGGACTTCGCCGGGCACCTGGGAATGTTCGAGCCATATCCCAACAAGCCGGAAAAAGCCGCCGGGTTTGCCGGCGCCGTCGAGATCATCGACAGCGATGACTTGCAGCCGCTGCTCGACAAAGACCCCCGTGAGCAGGTCGACGCGCGCGCCTATCTCACCGCGCGGCTGATGGACATGTTCATGAATGATTGGGATCGGCATCCGGGGAACTGGAAATGGGGGAGGATGGCGCCGGGAGGGATCTGGCGGCCCATCCCGCGCGATCGTGACAAGGTCATGATCGAATACGGCGGAATGGCCGGATCAGCAGGCAAGATGATTCCCAACCTGATTCGCTTCCGTGAGGTCTATCCGAAGCTTCGCGGACTGACTTGGAACAGTATCGAGCTCGACCGCCGGTTGCTCAGCGGCCTCGAAAAGCCCGTGTATGACTCGATCGCCGTCTTTCTTGCCGGACGTCTCACCGATTCGGTCATCGACGCGGCGCTTCGGGCCATGCCGGTCGAATACCACGCCACCGTGCCGGTCGCGGCGGCGAAGCTCAAGGCTCGACGGGATTCGCTGCCCGCGCAGGCGGAGCGTTACTACCGCTTCCTGGCGACAGTCGTGGACCTCCACGCGACCGACACGGTCGATCGCGCGACCGTCACCCTCGTGGATGATGGGCACGTCGAGGTCGAGATCCGCGCCGGAAACGCCCCGCCCCATTTCCGGCGGCGCTTCGACCGAGAGGAGACCCGCGAGATCCGCCTGTACCTCCACGGAGGCGATGACCGGGCCCTGGTCAGGGGCGACGCGGAGCCGGCGATTCCCGTTCGTGTGATCGGCGGCAACGGCAGCAACCGGCTGAGCGACTCATCCAGCTCTGCCCGCCGATCCGGCGCGGTCCGCCTCTACGACCTGGGAGCGGTCAGCGGGATTCAGTATGGACCGGACTCGATCTTCGACCGGCGGCCGTGGCCTCATCTGTGGGGAAGAGTGCAGCCTCCCGGGAAAGATCGCGGCGGGAAGATGTCGCCGATTCTGGGACTCAGCGTCAATGGCGACCTCGGCGTCGTCCTTCGCGCCGGAGTAAACAAGCTCCAGTACGGATTCCGGAAATACCCGTACGCGACCCGGACCGCGGTGATCGGCGAGTACGCGACCGGCATCTCGGCCTTCCGGGTGACCGGCCTCATCGACAAGCGGCGGGAAGGCTCGTCGATGCATATGACGGCGGCGGCCCGGATGTCGGAAATCGAATTGGTTAACTTTCACGGCTTCGGGAATGACACCCCCGACGGTCCATCGGAATTCTTCGAGGCGCGTCAGCGGCAATGGCTGCTGCATCCCGCCCTGGCCTACGCGCTGGGTCCGCGGAGTGATCTCTTCCTCGGTCCGGTCATCCAGTATTCGAGCGCGGACAGCACCCCCGGGCGCTTCCTCTCGGCGGAGCGGCCCTATGGCTTCGGCGATTTCGGACAGGCCGGGCTACGGGTGGGGCTGTACAGCGATGGACGGAATCGGTCGAAAGATCCGAGTCGGGGCCTCCTGCTCGATCTGACCGCGACGGTGTATCCTGCGGTGTGGGACGTCAACTCCACGTTCGGGGTGCTCGCCGCCAACACCGGTGCATATTTCACCCTGCCGGTGCCGGTCCGCCCGGTCCTCGCCCTGCGTGCGGGTGCGAAGAAGGTATTCGGCGAGTTCCCGTTTCATGAGGCGGCCTTCATCGGCGGCAGAGCCTCGGTACGGCGGCTGGACCGCGAGCGCTTTGCCGGCGATGCGGCGCTCTACGGCACCGCGGAGCTCCAGATTCCGGTGGCGCGCTTCGCATTCGCCTTGCCGCTGGACATCGGCGTGTACGGATATGCCGATGCCGGCCGCGTGTACCTGGACGGGGAGTCGCCGGGCGGTTGGCACAAGGCGGCGGGCGTCGGGTTCTGGGTCGGCCTCTTGAACCCTGCCACCGCCGTGAGTCTCGAATTCGGCGATCAACGAGGCCGGGGCGGCCTCAGGATCCGGACCGGGCTGACTTTCTAGGGCCTCCGCCCGGCCCGGCAGTGTCGTCACATTTCGATCGCGAGTCCAATCATTGCGATTTCTCATCCTGGCGGCGCGGATTGCGCTGCCCCTGCTGGCAGTCGCCTGCAAATCACCGGTGCGGACGATTCCGCCTCCCGCGGACGCGCCCGCGGAGCTGGTGGCCCTGAGCGGCGCATCGATCCTGATCGGGGCCGGAGATATCGCCAGATGCAACTCCCCCGCCGATGAGGCCACCGCGGCGCTGGTGGACAGTGTGCTGCGCGCCGACAGCGCGGCCAAGGTGGAGGACGCCGTGTTCCTCCTCGGCGACAATGTCTACCCCGATGGGTCTGCCCGCGATTATTCCCTCTGCTTCACGCCGTCCTGGGGAGATTCCGCCAAGCGCATCATGTCCAAGGCGCGCCCCACGCCCGGGAATCACGAGTACGAAACCGCCGCCGCCGCGCCGTATTACGAGTATTTCGGGAAGCGCGCCGGGTCACCGGGCAAGGGCTATTACAGCTACGACCTGGGAGAATGGCATGTCATCGCGCTCAACAGCGAAATCGTGGTCAATCGCATCTTCACCGACCTGGAGCGGAAGGCGCAGGAAGACTGGCTTCGGGAGGACCTCAAGGGCACCCAGAAAAAATGCGCGGTGGCCTATTGGCATCATCCACTCTACAGCTCGGGATGGCATGGGGGAGACAGCCGTCTCGCCGGCTTCTGGCGGATCCTCTATGAGAGCGGCGTCGATCTTGTCCTGGTCGGACACGATCACAATTACGAGCGGTTCCAGTCGCTAACGCCCGCCGGCGTCGTCGATACCACTGCGGGCATCGTGCAAATCGTCGTGGGAACCGGTGGCGGCGGCCTCAGGAACTTTCGCAGCACGATCGCCCCACACAGCGGGTTTCGTCTCCAGGGCTACTACGGCGTCCTCAAGCTCACCCTCGGCGCCGGCGAATGGCGGTCCGCCTTCCTCGATACGAACGGGACCGTCTGGGATCCGGGTGGGGGGAGGTGTCACTGAGGTAAGGCGCGAGGACGCGAAGGCGCGGAGTGATCCGCCCCCGCGCCCCCGCGTCCCCGCGTCTTCGCGTCTCTACTGCGCCACACTCCAGCTCCGCGGTCCCGGGGCCACTCTCCGTTTCATCGCTCCGGGCGGCGCTGGACGCAACTAGATTCTCTTCTCGCCCGTAGTGGATGGGGGAGCGCCTTAGACTTTCCGTCGAACCTCGAGGGAGCGGGCATGACGAGTGCTGTTCGGGGAACCGGCCCATCACACGACACCGATGCGCTCATGGGAGCCGTGCAGGCGCTCCGGGCGGAGGTCGGGAAGCGGATCGTCGGACAGTCGGAAGTCGTGGACGAGGTGCTGATCACCCTCCTCGCCGGCGGTCATGGCCTGCTCATCGGGGTTCCCGGGCTCGCCAAAACACTGCTCATCCGCACCGTCGCCGAAGCGATGCACCTCGACTTCCGGCGCATTCAGTTCACTCCTGATCTCGTCCCCAGCGACATCACCGGCACCGAGCTGCTCGAAGAGGATACCGCCACCGGGCACCGCACCTTCCGGTTCGTCCGAGGCCCGGTTTTCGGCAACATCATTCTCGCCGACGAGATCAACCGCGCGCCGCCGCGCACCCAGGCGGCGCTGCTCGAAGCGATGCAGGAGCACCGGGTCACCGCCGCGGGCGACACGATGCGTCTGCCGGAGCCGTTCTTCGTGCTCGCCACCCAGAATCCCATCGAGCAGGAAGGCACCTACCCGCTTCCCGAGGCGCAGCTCGACCGTTTTCTCCTGGCGATCCGGATCAACTATCCCGGGCTCGACGATGAAATCTCGATTCTCCGCTCCACCACCGGGCGGGAGACGACGGAGCTGCGAGGAGTGGTCGGAGCAGCGCAGGTCCTCGCCCTGCAGGGCATGGTGCGCGACGTAATGGTGTCGGAGCCCTTGCTGCGCTACGTGGCCCAGCTCGTCCGGGCCACCCGCCCCGGCGAACCGAGTGTTTCAGCGCGGGTGCAGAAGTACGTTCGCTGGGGCGCCGGCCCCCGGGCCGGCCAGGCGCTTGTCCTGGGCGCCAAGGCCTGGGCGCTGCTGCACGGCCGCGTGGCGGTCAGCCCCGCCGACGTCCGCCGCGTTGCCCTCCCGGTCATGCGGCACCGGATCCTGCCCAACTTCGCCGCGGAGGCGGAAGGCGTGACGGCGGAAGATCTGGTGTCCGATGTCCTCAGCGAGGTCCGCCCACCCCAGAGCGATATCCGGATCTGACCGTGCGCCAGCTCACGAGCGGCGCCCTGCTCGATGCGCTGCGGGGTGTGCATTGGCCCGCGCGCCGTATGAGCCGGGGGGCGTTCCAGGGCGGCCACCGCTCAAGACGGGTGGGGGCCTCGCCCGAATTCATGGAATACCGCCCCTATCAGCAAGGGGATGATCCCGGCCGGATCGACTGGAAGCTGTTCGGCAGGACCGAGCGGGTCGCCGTTCGGCTCTCCCACGACGACTCGAGCGTCCGCACCATGGTGCTGATCGACGCCAGCGCGTCGATGGCATTCCCCTGCGACACGCTTGCCAAATGGAATACCGCTGCCGCAATCGCCCTCGGCCTCACGGCGGTGGCGCACGGCGACAACGACCCGGTGGGGATTGCCATCGCCGGGCCAACGCCGCGCGTGCTCCCGCCGCGGACCCGGCGCGGCACGGTCTCGGACGTGCTTCGCGCGCTGCTCGAAACCGCCCCGGGCGGGTCATCGCCACTCGCCCCGTTGCTCGCCGCGGCGCGGGCAAGCCGGCGTGTCGCCCTCGTCAGTGATTTTCTCGGCGATGCGGAGGCGCTGCACACCGTCGCGCGGGAGATGGTTGCGGGAGGGGCGGAGGTGTTCGCGGTGCACGTGATCGCGACCGAAGAGCTGGAGCCGGGCGTCGCGGCGCGGGTGGTGACGGATCCGGAGAATCCCGCGCTTCGCCGCCCCCTCGGCGCCGCAGAGCTCGCGGGGTACACGGAGAACTTCGCGCGCTGGCGCGGCGCGCTCGCCGAAGCCTGGCGCGGGGCAGGGGCGATTTATCACGAAGTCACCACCGCCGACGCACCGGATCGCGTGGTCCGGCGGGTCACCGGATTCACCGAGCCGGCCGCCCGCGGGTCATGAGCTTCCTCCTTCCGGGTTTTCTCGTGGCTGCGGGGGCGATCGCGGCCTGTACGGTGTTGCTGCATTTCATCGTCACGCGCCAGCCCGACCTGTGGCGGCTGCCGACGGCGCGGTTCGCGCCCGAACGGGCGATCCAGGCCAGGGCCCGGGTGCTCGAGCCGAAGAATCTTCTTCTGCTCGCAGTCAGGGTGGCGCTCGTGCTCGCCGTGGGCGCGGCACTCGCGCGTCCGGTGCTCTCCCCGGCGCGACGCGACCGCGTCCGCATCGTGCTGCTGGACCGTTCGCGCGCGGTGGCCAGCGCGCATGAAGCGGCGGACAGCGCCCGCGCCCTGCTGGGCGACCGGGACGTCCTCATCGTCTTCGACTCCGCCGCGACGGTTCTGGAGAGCGGAGCTCCTGACCGCCTCGCACGACTCTCACTCTCCACCCGGGCGGGGCGGCTTTCCACCGGATTGATCGGCGCGCTCCGCGGCGCCTCCCGAATCCGGGACCGGGCCGATTCGATCGAGCTGGTTGTCGTCTCGCCGCTGGTGCGCGAGGAGATCGACGCGGCCACCGATTCATTGCGGGCGCTCTGGCCGGCCGGAATTCGCCTCGTCCGGACCAAGGCGCGGACCGATTCCGGAGCGCGGCCGCCGGTGACCTTCGAAGGCGCCCTGGACGACCCGCTCCGTGTGGCGCTCCCCCCATCCCGGATTTCCGCGAGCGGTTCTGCATCGGTGCGCCTGGTGCGACGGCTGGCGACCGCCGCCGACTCGGCGTGGGCAGCTGGGGCCGGCCGGGTGCTGGTGGTCTGGCCGGCGTTGCGGGAGGTCCCGGGGGGATGGACGAGGGAGACCGTGGAGACCGTGGAGACCGTGGGCGCCGTTGCCACGGGAAGCGCGGTGGTCGTTGCACCGTTCGTCCGCACCGTGATTCACCGCGGCGGGATTGCTTCGGGCCCTTCGGCCCCTCGCGATGACTCCGTGTCCGCGCGCGTCATCGCCCGCTGGGTCGACGGAGAGCCTGCGGCCATCGAGGAGGCGCGGGTCGCGGGGTGTATCCGGACGGTCACGATCGATGTGCCGGTGGCCGGAGACCTCGTACTCGACGCCCGATTCGCGAAGCTCGTGGCTGCCCTCTGCGAACGCTGCGGCGGCGGGTTGGATCTCACGCCGCTCGATGAGGCAGCGCGCGCGCAACTGGCCGGAGACTCCGGCGGACACCACGCCTTGGCCGCCGGTTTTGCCGCGCCCGAGCAGGTACCCTCTCCCTGGAGCCGGTGGCTGCTGCTCGCCGCGGTCCTTCTCGTCGCCGCGGAATCGGTCCTTCGCCGAAGGACCGCACCGTGAGCGCGATCGCTCGCGTGCGTCGCGCCCGCGCGTCGCTTCTGGGTACCCTCGCCGTATCCACGCTGCTGTACGCGGCGCTCGCATTCGGAACGGTGCTGCTCCTCGTCGTTCTCGTCGATCTCATCTCCCCACTTGCCCTGGGGCTCCGAGGCGCGGCGATCCCGCTGGCGGCGTTGAGCGCATTCACGGCAGGCTGCGTCCGGCTCTGGCGCGGCCGGGGAGCGTCGAGTCTTCTCCGGGTCGCGCTCTACCTGGAAGAGCTGGTCCCCGCGTTGCAGTTTGCGCTGGTGACGGTGGTCGAGCCTGCCGGACGCCAGGAGCTTGCGCTGCTCGAGCGCGCCGTGGAGAGGAGCTACCCGCCGGCTCCACTCCGGCCGCCCATTCGCCGGGCGCTGGCCCGGCCGGTCGCGGGTCTTCTCATGCTCGTGCTCGCGCTGGTGGCGCTCCCCGGCGAAAGCATTACCCGGGTGCTTCGACCCAGAGCGGGCGATTTGCTGCTGGCGCCACGAGGGCACGACGCACGCGCCGACCGGCTCAACCCGCTGATGGTGGTCGTGTCTCCTCCCGCATACTCGGGACTCCGTCCCGAGACACTCGACGATCCCGTTTCGGTGCGCGCCCTCCAGGGAAGCGCCATCCAGGTGCGGGGTCGCGGCGCGGCCGGCGCACCCGCGGAGAGTCTCGGCGTAGTGGAGGGGGTGGGAATCACGCCGGCACGGATCGTCGCCGATACCTGGAGCATCGCGCTTACGATGCCCCGCCGCGCGGAAGTGGTGCGGCTCACCGACCGCGGCCACAACCGCCTGCTCACGCTGGAGCCGGTGCTCGACGCACTGCCGAGGGTCACGCTCCGGTCGCCCGTGAGCGATACGACATACAACCTTCCCTCAGGCGCCCTGCTGCTCGACGCCGCGGCGAGCGACGATCTCGGACTCGACCGCGTCTGGGTCGAGCTGATGCTGACCACCGGGGGCGGCGAGCGGTTCACCACCACGACGCGAAGGCTTGGGGTCAGGTCGACGGGAGGAGCCCCGAGTGCAACGAGCCGACTGACCCTTCGGCTCGACACCATGCGGCTCGGGCCCGGCGACGTCCTCAACATTCGCGCGGTTGCGCGGGACCGGAACGATCTCAGCGGCCCGGGCGAGGGAAGCTCCGACACGCGCACGATCCGCATCGCCGATCCCGAGCTGAAGGATGCGATTCCCATCGTGCCGGCGTCCGCCGCGAAGCTCGACACCTCCGTGCTGAGCCAGCGCATGCTCATCATCCGGGCCGAAACGCTGCTGCTGCGCCAGCGTCGCTTCACGCCTGATTCCTTCCGGGTGCAGTCACGGCGTCTCGGCGAGCGCCAGCGCATGCTCTATGACCGGGTCCAGGCGCTGATCCTCGAGCTCGAGATCGCCACCGACGTGGAATCGAAGCTCCTCCGCGTGGCGGGACTCGCGATGCGCCGTGCGGAAGACCACCTGACGCGGGGGCGGGTCTCGTCGGCGCTGCCAGAGATGTACCAGGCGCTCGAGGCGCTCGACGAGGGCAGGACCTCGCGACGCGTGTATCTGCGCGGCATGCTGCCGAGACTCGTGGTCGATCTGGACCAGGTGCGGCTCACGGGCACCGACAAGGTGAAGGCCGGGGTCCGGGCGCCCCGCCCGCCGCTCAGCGATGCGCGGCGCAGGCTGCTCGAGCGGCTCGACCGGATTCTCCCCGGCTCGGGTCGGGTCCCGCCGGCGCTCGGCGATTCGCTGACGATGCTGCGCGCCGATGCGCTGACCGACGCGCCCGACGCGGCGCCGCTGCTCGCGCGCGCGCTCGAGGCGATCCGGGCCGGAAAGGACCCGATTCCGTCGCTCCGCCAATCGCGCCGCGCTCTCGAGCGCGAGACCGAGATAGCGCCGTCGCTCTCCCTCTGGCGGGGTGGGCGATGAAGCCCTTCACCTTTGCCACCGGCATCTACGCCTCCGGCGACTGGGAGAGTGGACAGCTCGTGTCGGCGGTCGTGATCGATTCGCTGGCCCGGCACACCGAGCTCGAGGTGAGCCCGGCGGGCGTCAATGTCCCCCTCGATTCAACGGAGCTCTTCGAGTACCCATTTCTTTACCTCACCGGACATCTGGCCGTCCGCTTCAGCTCGGTCGAGCGTCGCCATCTGCTTCGATTCGTGGAGCGGGGCGGATTCATCTTCATGGACGACCACAACCACGACATCAACGGCGTCTTTCACAAAACAGCGACCGAGGAGCTGACGAAGCTCTTCGGACGTCTCGAGCCGGTGCCCAACAAGCATGCTCTCTACACGGCGTTTTTTACCTTCGAGGACGGCCCTCCCGCCACCAATCATGAGATGAACGGCTGGGGAGACAACCTGGTTCACCAGCAGCTGCAGGGCATTCTGCGTGACGGCCGGATCGACGTGCTGTACAGCAACAAGGACTACAGCTCCGAATGGTCGATGCATCCGGAGAGCAAGCGCTTCATGGAAGTCGATCCCTCCCGTTTCGCCGTGAATATCGTGGTCTATGCGCTCACCCGCTGACGGCGGGGCGGGAGCCCGGGTGCTCCTGGAGCGGGTCGCGCGGGGCACGGCGCTCCTGATGCTCCTCGTGCTCGCGATCGAGGCGTTTCGGGATCGCTCGGAGCCGGTGCACGCCGTCGTGCGGTCGCCGGATTTACCGGGAGCGCTCACCCGATGGAGCACTTCCACCGCCCCCGCGGGAGTGCACGTGCAGGCGGTAGGCGCGTTCGCCCCGTTCGCGCGCGATTGGCTCAGTGCGCTCCCCGGGGCGGGGACGCGAGTAACGTGGGAGGGCGCGGGTCCCGCGCCGATCGCGCTCGCGGCGGAGCCGGTGGCGGATCCAGAGGGCGGTACCAGCGCCTGGATTGCCGCGCCGGCAGGAATCCCGGTGATTGTGGAAGATGCAGTTGGCCGTCTCGACTCGATTCAGTTCGGGATCGGAGGCGTGCGAGCCCTCGTTCGCGCCAGTCCGAAAAGGCTTCTGGCCCGCAGCGGGACCTCCGTCGCCCGGTCGGAGGTGTCCGATTCGCTGGTGCTCGGAAGGCTTCTGCTCCTCGGCCGCGTCGGTTGGGAGAGCAAATTCGTCGCGGCGGCGCTGGAGGAACGGGGCTGGAAGATCGATGTCCGGCTCCAGCTCTCGCCCCGGGGCGATGTGTGGCAGGGTTCGGCGGCATCGGTCGATACGTCGGTGTATTCGGCCGTCATCGTGCTGGACTCCGTGGGGACACTCGAAGCGGGGCGCATTCTCGCCTACGTGCGCTCCGGCGGAGGAGTCGTCCTCGCCCCCTCCGCGCTTCGCACCGTGGGACTCGGTACGCTCGGAGGAGGCTCACCGGGCGCTCTGCAGCCGGGGCGCGAGCCATTCGACACGTCTGCCGCAGAGCCGCGTCGCGGGCTCGAGCTGATTCCGCTCACGCCACGCGCCGATGCCGTCGTGCTCGAGCGGCGGGGAAACATGGCGGCGGTGGCCGCGCGGCGGATCGAGCGGGGCAGGGCGGTGACGAGCGGCTACCTCGACACCTGGCGGTGGCGGATGGGTGGTGGCGCCGAGGCGGTGCGGGACCATCGTGACTGGTGGGCCGATCTTGTCTCCGGCGTGGCGCACACGGGCCACGTGGAACGACCATCGGAACAGTTCGATGACGAGGCGCCACTCGCCACGCTGATCACGAGGTTGGGGCCCAGCTCCAGCGCGCCGGTCCAGCGCACGGGCGCGCCGCCGATTCCACCCGCGGCTCTCTTTGCCGTGTTCGCTGCGGCGTTGCTGTTGGAGTGGACCTCGCGGCGGCT
>CAZHSO010000068.1:0-16251 GCA_964535105.1 uncultured Gemmatimonas sp. | reverse complement strand
CCCGTCGTCCGGCCGGCGACTCCGACGGACCTCGCGTTTCTCCCGGTCGCCGAGCTCGGACCACTGCTCCGGGCCCGCAAGGTCTCGTCGGTCGAGCTCACCCAACTCGCGCTCGACCGGCTGAAGCAATTCAATCCCGAACTCCTCTGCGTTGTCAACCTGACCGAGGAGCGCGCGCTCCAGCAGGCGCGGCGGGCCGACGCCGAAATCGGCCGGGGCAAAATCCGGGGTCCGCTGCACGGGATCCCCTGGGGCGCCAAGGATCTTCTCGCGGTTTCCGGGTATCCGACCACCTGGGGCTCTCCGCTTTTCAAGGAGCAGATGCTCCCCGAGACCGCGACAGTGGTCGAGCGGCTGGACGCCGCGGGTGCGGTCCTCGTCGCGAAGCTCTCGCTCGGCGAATTCGCCCAGGGTGACGTGTGGTACGGCGGAACGACCAAGAACCCCTGGAAGACCGACCAGGGCTCCAGCGGATCTTCGGCGGGCCCGGCGTCGGCGACGGCGTCGGGGTGCCTCCCCTTCACGATCGGGAGCGAAACGCTCGGGTCGATTGTTTCCCCCGCCACCCGATGCGGCGTGACTGGTCTGCGCCCGACCTTCGGGCGGGTGAGCCGTCACGGTGCGATGGCGCTATCCTGGAGCATGGACAAGCTGGGGCCGATGTGCCGCAGCGCCACCGATTGCGGGCTGGTGTTCGCCGCGATTCATGGCCCGGACGGGAAGGACCCGACGGTGTACGACCGTCCGTTCGACTGGGAGCCGCGCTGGGGGATCGCCGGTCTCCGGATCGGATACCTCAAGGCAGCCTTCGAAGCCGAGCACGCCACCAAGGCATTCGACCTGGCCGGGATCGAGGTTTTGAAGTGGCTCGGCGCAACCCTGGTGCCGATCGAGCTTCCGACCGATCTCCCCACCGCCGCGCTCCGGATCATTCTCACTGTCGAGGCGGCGGCGGCGTTCGACGAGATCACCCGCTCGGGCCGCGACGACCAGATGGTTCAGCAGACCCGCAATGCCTGGCCGAACACCTTCCGCAGCGCGCGGTTCATTCCCGCCGTCGAGTACATCCAGGCCAACCGGGTCCGCAGCATGCTGATGCAGAAGGTGGACGAGGTCCTTCGGGACGTGGACGTGGTCGTCGCGCCGACGTCCGGGGGGAATTCCCTGCTCACCACCAACCTGACCGGGCATCCCGCGGTCGTGCTCCCCAACGGATTCAACCCCGACGGCACCCCGGTGAGTCTCGTCTTCCTGGGGCGGCTCTTCGGCGAGGCGGAACTGCTGGCGGTGGCGGAGGCGTACCAGGGCGCCACCGATTTCCATACCCGGCGCCCGCCGAAGTTCGGCTGACGGATGCAAGTTTATCCGGAGCGGGGTGACGACCGGCGGCTTCGGTATCTCGTCGCGATCCTCTCGACGGTCGCGGCGGTGGGCGCGCTGGTGCTGCTGCCCGAGTTCTTCACGAGGACGCTGTTTCTTCCCGCGAGCCTGGCCTCCGTTGCGACACTGCTGGTTGCCGGGGTGGTGTCCGCCGTCGTCGTCGAGATCGTGCTCGCGCTGGCAACCGTGTATCTCCTCATCCCGCCGTTGGGATCGTTGTCCATCGCCGCCCACGGCGATGTGGACCGGCTGGTTGCCTTCATGACCCTCTTCGCCTTCGCGGACATGCTGGGCTGGCGCCTCGAGCGCGCCCGCCATGCGGCGACCGCGCGCGAGCGGGTGCTGAAGGAGAGCGAGACGCGATACCGGCACATTCTCGAGCAGGCGTCGGACGGCATCGTGCTGGCCTCCCCCGACGGGCGTCTCATTCTGGCCAACCAGCGCGCTTCGGAGATGCTGGGATACTCCCGCGAGGAGCTGCTGCAGGTGCCGCTAGCCCGGCTCTACGATCCGGAAGACCTCGCCGCAGAGCCGTTGGGGTGGGATGAGCTTGCCCGCACTGCGGTGGTGCTTCGGGAGCACCGGCTCCGGCGCAAGGACGGCTCGACCTTCATCGCCGAGCTGAGCGTCCGCCGCACGGCGGAGGGACTCGCCCAGGCGATTGTGCGGGACGTCACCGAGCGGAAGCGCTCCGAGGAGGCCCTGCGCGCCGAGCGGGACCTCCTGGACGGAATCCTGGCAACCAGCGTCGCCGGCATCATGGTGGTGGATCCCATGGGCCGGGCACTCTTCCTGAATTCCCGCGCCGAGGCGGTGCTCGGACTCACCCGCGACCAGTTGGGAGACAGGGCCGATCTGCCGCCGGGGTGGCGGTTCCGTGCCCCGAGCGGAGCTCTCCTGCCGGAGAGCGCGCGGCCCGCCCGGCGCGTCGTGGCCACGGGCGAGCCGGTGCAGGACGCCCGCGTCGTGCTGGAGCGCCCCGACGGGGAGTACATCTTTCTCGCGATCAATGCGGCGCCGCTCCGCGACGCCGACCGCAGGATCAGCTCGGTGGTGCTTTCGATCTCCGATATCACGGAGCAGCATTGCGCGCAGCAGGCCCTCCTGGAGCGGGAAGAGCAGCTCCAGCGAGTCACCTCGGCAGTGCCGGGCGTGGTGTACCAGTACGTGGTGGGTCCCGGGGAAGAAGAGCGGTTCGCGTTCGTGAGTGAACGGGCGCGCGACCTGCTCGGGGCGAGGCCCGCCGAGATTTACGCGGATACGTCCCGCGCCTGGGAGCGCCTGTTTCCCGCCGACCGGACGGACAGGTCGGCCGCCTTCGCACGCGCCTCGAAGACCCAGGAGCCGTTGAGCTTCGACTTCCGGGTGCGGGGACCCGACGGGCGGACCTGCTGGATGCGGGACATTGCGACCGCGGTGCGAGTGCGCGACCCCGAGCGGGTGATCTGGAACGGGGTGATGGTGGACATCACCGAGCAGCGGCGGCTCCAGGAGGAGCTGCTGCAATCGCAGAAGATGGACAGTCTAGGGCGTCTCGCCGGGGGCGTGGCGCATGACTTCAACAATCTCCTCACCGTCATCCGGGGCTTTGCGGACGTGCTCGCGACGCAGTTTGCGGAAGAGGATCCGCGCCTCGGGGAAGTGCGCGAGATCCGCGGCGCGGCCGATCGCGCCACCTCGCTCACCCGGCAGCTTCTCGCGGTGAGCCGCCGGCAGGTGCTGATGCCCCGGGAGGTGGACCTGAACCTGCTCGTCCAGGAAATGGAGCGGATGCTCGGCCGGGTGATTGGCGAGAACATCAAGATTATCACGGTGCCGGGACGCGAGCTGGGCTGGGTGCGCGCGGACCCGAGCCAGCTCGAGCAGGTTCTGCTGAATCTGGCGGTAAACTCCCGCGATGCCATGCCGAAGGGAGGAACGCTGACCATTGAAACCCGGCGGAAGACGATCGCCGCCGGCCGGGAAGATCCGACCGCCCGCGGCGTGCCCCCCGGCGACTACGTGATGCTCAGCGTGCAGGATACGGGCGAAGGGATGGATTCGGCAACGCAGTCGATGATCTTCGAGCCGTTTTTCACGACCAAGCGGGTCGGTGAGGGCACCGGCCTCGGGCTCTCCACCGTCTACGGCATCGTGCAGCAGAGCAATGGACTCATCACGGTCGAGAGTGAGCCGGGCAATGGCACGGCGATTCGCATTTTCCTTCCCCGCACTCCGGAGCCGCCCGGCATTCCCCGCGATGCGACTCCCCTGCGGTCGGCGCCGGTCGTCACCCCGCTCCGCGCGACCGTCCTTCTGGTCGAGGACGATGACGGGGTCCGCCGGCTTACCCGACGCGTACTCGAGCAGTACGGATACCGGACGGTGGAGGCCCGCACGGGGGCCGAGGCGCTCGAGCTCCTGACGCTCGATGACCCGCGCGTCGATGCGGTCGTGTCGGATCTGGTGATGCCGGGGATGAGTGGGAGAGAGCTGGTCGGCCGCCTGCGCGGGCTGCGCCCCGAGATTCCGGTCGTGTATCTGTCGGGGTACACCAGCGAGGAGGTGACCGATGAGATCCGCGCCCACCCGCGCCAGACCTTCCTGCAGAAGCCGTTTTCTCCCGACGCCCTCGCCACCGCGCTGGAAGAACTCCTCGCGGATGAGGTTTCGCCCTGAGCGCAGTCTCGTCTCGCGTGCGAACGGCAAACCCTCACCCCCGGGCTCGAGTGGGGACTCGCCCACGGGGCCTGCGGGCCAACGCAATTCTGAACCTCACGCGGAGCCCTCCCGGCCCGACGTCCCCTATGGCGAGCCCCACTCATCGCCCGGGTGACTCACGCGATTCGCTCAGCGTGACAACATGCAGTTTCCGCTTACCGCTTACCGCTCACCGGTTCCCGTTCGCGCAGTTCCGTCACGAGAGCCCCACTCCTTGCCCGGATGATTCACGCGACTGTCACTCTGAGCATGACTGTGGCAGTGCCCGTTCACCGTTCACTGTTCACCCAGTTTCAGGCCGGCCACTGCTGGGTGACGCAGTGGATCGCGCCGAGCCCCCAGACCAGATCGGTGCACTCGATGATCTCGACCCGGCGCCCGGGAAAGAGGGGGGCGAGCGCGGCCTGCGCGACGGCGTCACGCGCCGCGAAATATCCCGGCAGCAGCACCACGCCGTTGGCGATGTAGAAGTTCGCATAGCTCGCCGGCAGCCGCTGGCCGTCCTGGTACATCCCCGGAGGCATCGGAAGCTCGACGATCCGAAACGGCCGGCCGTCCTGGTCGGTCATGCCGCGCAGCCGCTCGAGGTTGTCGCGGAGCGACTGATAATTCGCGTCGCGCGGATCGTCCTCCACCACGGTCACCACGGTGCGTGGATCGACGAAGCGGGCGAGGTCGTCGATGTGCCCGTCGGTGTCGTCACCTTCGATGCCGTCCCCCAGCCAGAGAATCTTCGTCACCCCGAGAAAGTCGCGCAGGTGCTTCTCGATCCCGGCCTTCGAAACGGCCGGATTCCGATTCGGGTTGAGGAGACACTGCTCGGTGGTGAGGAGGCAGCCGGCGCCGTTCACGTCGATGCTGCCGCCTTCGAGGATGATCCCCGGCGACACGACCGGGAGCGCCAGCTCGGTCGCGATGCGGGTCGGCACCACGTCGTCCTGCTCGAAGGGAGGGTACTTCCCCCCCCACGCGTTATAGCCCCAGTCAAGGATGAGCTGTTCCCGGCGGCCGTCGCGCTCGCGGGTGACGAAGATGGGCCCGTGATCCCGGCACCAGGCGTCGTCGGTCGGGTGGTGATGGAAGAAGACGCGGTTCAGGGGAATGGCGGCGCGCCGCAGGACCTCGCGCACGCCCGCTTCGCGCTCCGCACCGGCCACGTTGATGTGCACCTCTTCGTGTGGCACCAGGTGCCGGACGATGTCGGCGAACACCTGGGGCACCGGCTCGAATTTGCCGGGCCAGGATGCGTCCTTGTGGGGCCAGCTCAGCCAGGTCCCGCGGTGCGGCGACCATTCGGCCGGCATGCGGAAACCCTGCGCCGCCGGTGAGCGGTGAGCAGTGAGCGGTGAGCGGGAGCGACCGGACTTACCGCTCACCGCTCACCGCTCACTGCTCACTATCGAGATACCGCTGCGTCATCCCGGCGTAGGCGTCGATCCGCCGGTCGCGCAGGAAGGGCCAGTGGGTTCGCACAATGTCCACCTGGCCGAGGTCGCAGGGCACCACCAGTGTCTCCTCATCCTGTCCGCCGTGCGCCAGGATGCGGCCGCTGGGATCGGCGACGAAGCTGCCGCCCCAGAATTCGAGCCCGCCGGCCGGCCCCGGCTCGAAGCCCACCCGGTTGACCGCGGCGACGAAGCATCCGTTGGCGATGGCGTGTGAGCGCTGGATGGTTTCCCACGCCGACTGCTGGCGCTCCCCGTACTCCGCCTTCTCGGGTGGGAGCCAGCCGATGGCCGTTGGATAAAAGAGAATCTCGGCGCCGCTCATCGCCGTGAGACGAGCGGCCTCGGGATACCACTGGTCCCAGCAGACCAGGACACCGATGCGGGCGAAGCGGGTGTCCCAGGAACGAAAGCCGAGGTCCCCGGGCGTGAAGTAGAATTTCTCGTAGTACTGCGGGTCGTCCGGAATGTGCATCTTGCGGTACTTGCCCAGGTAGCGGCCGTCAGCGTCGATGATCGCGGCGGTATTGTGGTAGAGACCCTCGGCCCGCTTTTCGAAGAGCGAGGCGATGATGACCACGTCGAGCTCCTTGGCGAGGCTCGACAGCCGGGCGGTCGTGGGACCGGGGATGGCCTCGGCCAGCCGAAAGAATTCGTGATCTTCGCGCTGACAGAAATACGGTCCGAGGAACAGCTCCTGCGTGCACATGATCTGGGCGCCCCGTGCGGCGGCGTCACGAATCGCGACGATCGTCCGCCCCAGGGTCTCCTCCGGGTCCGTGCTCGCCCGCATCTGTGGCAGTCCGACCGTCACGATGCGGGAGGCTTGCGGAGTGGTCATAGAGCGGAAAGCTAATGATATTGCTCCCCATGTCACGGCTCGCGCGCGCGCTCGGCGTCACGCTTCTGCTGCTGCCGCGCGCCGTCCCCGCCGCGGGCCAGTCGCTCATCTGGTCCACCGTCGCCACGCTCTACGGCGACAACACCGAGTTCTTCACCCCTTATCGCGTCGGCGAAACGATTCTGGGCGGACAGTTCCGCTCCACGCTCCGCTTCCGCACCGGGGAGCGCACCGCGTTCCATCTCGGTGTCTTCGGCGACCACCGGTCCGGCTCCGACGAATTCGTCGCCACGGTCAAGCCGATCATCAGCTTTCGGTACCGCACCGCGACCTCTAGCGGCACGCTCGGCACCCTGGTCCCGGAGCGGCGGCGCGGCCTGCTCGACGGGCTCGAGGTCAGCACCCTGGAGATCACCCGCCCGATCGAATACGGCCTCGAATGGCGCGAGCGGCGCCGGCGCTGGGACGGCGAGATCTTCATCAACTGGCAGAAGCTCAATCTTTCCGGGCAGCGGGAAGTGTTCGACTATGGATGGATCCTGCGGGTGCGGCCGCTGCCGGTGTTGACGCTGGAGAGCCAGCTGCATGGCGTGCACCACGGGGGGCAGCTCTTCGATGCCGGCGTGCCGGTCACCAACAATGTCGCGTCGGGAATCGGCGCGGTGCTGGCCGACTCGCTGCGATGGCTGGGAAAGAGCTCCCTCGCGGTCTTCCGGCTGCGCAGCTCCGGCAATGCCGATCCCGATGCCCCCGCGGATCGGCCGGGGAAGGGGCGTGGCTGGCTGATGCGGGCTGCGGTCACCCCCCGCGGGTGGTTCGAGCTATTCTCGATTTCCTGGTGGGGTCGTGACTTTCTCTCGAAGGAGGGGGACAACAACTACAACTCGGTGGGCGCGGACCCGTCGTTCTACCGCGCGCGGAGAAAATACTGGGAGCTTGGGCTGCTCCGGCGCACCACGATCGAGGGCGCCGTCACCTTCGACGGCGAGCTCCGGTTCCACCGCATCGACCATCTGAAGAGCATCGCGCTGGGCAAGTCGCGCTGGGAGTACAGCTATCGTCTCGTAGTTCGGGCCCCCTTCGATGTGGTGTTGAAGAATTAGTGCTATCGGCTATCGGGCAACAGGTATCGGTCCGGCTATCGGTCGGAGGGAGAAGCGGGCCTCACCGAGCGCGCTGGGCCATCCCAGAGTGACCGACTCCCCCTGGACCGTCCGGTCGAATCCCTTTTCCGACTTGGCCACCGTTTCGATCGGATAGCGCCAGACGCGCGCACCGGGCGCGTCGATCTCGAGCGGACGGAAGAGCGAGAGCTCGGTTGTGAGCCAGCCGTCCTCGGGCCAGCGTTCGTCCCGCTCCCAGCGAAGCCTGACCTCGATCGCGCCGTCGCCGGACACTGTCACGTCCTTGTGCAACCCGGCGTGCTGGAGTCGCACCATCACACCGAGCGGCGCCGGCTCCGCGGTCAATGCCATCTCGCTCTCCGCCCACGAAACGACCGGCTCCGCACCGGCGGCGACGTCGTCGGCGGTGACCGACGCGGGCCACACCCGTTCCTGCAGGATGGAGCGGGGCTCGCGATCCACCGGCGGGAGCTCGGAAAGCGCGAGCGAATGCTCGATGTCGTGGATCGGCACGGCCGCGCCCGCGCCCGCGCCCGCGTCCGCGCTTCCTTCCCCCTCATCGAGCGCCGCCCCGCGCTCCAGCGCTTCGAAGTGATAGACCTCGCGGCGTCGAGTCAGCGTTGCGGCGTGATTGACCTGCGACCGGAATACGGTGAGCTCTTCGATGGAGCCCCCCCGGGCCGGGCTCACCACGACGGAGCACTCCGCCGAGTGGATCCAGAGCTCCGGCACGCCATCCAGATCGACATCGCGCGACTCCCAGGCGAGTGTCTCGCCGCGCCGCAGCGCAGCCTCGGCCCGGGCCAGTTCGCGCCAGATCGCCTCGCGGAGATGGGGCAGGTACAGCCCGCCGAAGACGCCGTGCCAGTAGGCGTCGTTGCACTGCGCCCTTCCGAGTGCGCGCCGGGGTTCCGCCGGGTCGCCCTGTTGCCGGCAGAGCGCGGAGAGCGCCAGCATCTTTTTGTGCATCCGGTTCGATTCGGAGTACTTCACGAAGAAGTGGCGCCAGTGCGATCCGCGCACCAGCGCTCCCTCCGCGCCCTTGAGCCGGCTCTCTCCGACCTCGCGCTCCATCGCGGCCAGCCGCTTCGCGGCCTCGACCGGCAGCGCCCACCCTTCCATTTCCCGGTACGAAGCGCTGGGGAGATAGGCGAGACCACCGGGGGCGACTTCCGCGAGCGCCTGCGAGCAGGTCACCAGGCGCACCTCGCCAGAACTCTGGAGCTCGTCGAGTACGGCCAGGAAATCGCCCAGCCAGCCCTTCTCATACACCCATTCGCGGGTTCCCGGCCACCCGCCGAATTTTTCTCCGTCGTCCGCCAGCACGGCCAGCGGGTGCCCGAGCGCGCGGAGTCCACGGAGATGCTCCGCCAGATCCCGGGACGGCTGAAAGGGAACCAGGTAGCGAAGCGACTCGTCGATCGGAAAGAGCGAGATACTCCGCCCGCCGTGCTCGGTGCGCCAGGGGCGGTGCAGCTGGCTTCGCTCAAAGCCGGCGACCAGGAAGTGCCGGTCGTCGACGAGCGCGTAACTTACGCCGGCGTCGTGCAGGTCGCCGGCAAGGTCGGGCTCCCAGACCCGCTCGGTCAGCCAGAGACCGGCGGCTGTCACTCCGAATCGCGCGTGCAGCGCCTCCCGCATGCGAGCGATCTGCTCGAGGCGATCCTCGCGCGGGAGCGCGGCCAGGATTGGCTCGTCGTAGCCCGACAGCAGGAGCTCCACCCGCCCGTCCGCCACGTGGCGTCCCAGCGCATCGAGGAATGCCGTGTCGTGGGAGGCGAGCCAGTCGAGTAGCGGACCCGAGACGTGGAGGGTGACCGGTGCGCATCCCCCTCCGATCACCTCGTCGAGCAGCGGGGAGTAGACCTCGCGCAGATGCTGCTCGAAGACCGAATCAAAATTGCCGACCGGCTGGTGCAGGTGCAGACCGAATGCGAACCGGATCGGCTCGCTCATCGCGTCCCGGCCTCGGGGAGCGAGAATCCAAAGCGGGCGGCGAAGGGGGCCAAGAGCCGGCGCGTCTCCCGCGGCCCGTGCGTCATGATCCGGTGGAACCGGGTCTGGGCGTCGAACGGGACGGTCTGCCGCTCCAGCGCCAGCAGGTCCAGCGTGCGGCTCAGCCGGTCGAGATCGAGACCGTGCGCTTCCCTCGGGTCGGCGGGCAGCTGGCGCACAAGGGAAAACATGACCGCGCGGTCAAATCGCAGGATGCCGTCGGCGATCCGGCGATCCTCATCTGTCGTGAGGACGCCCTGACGGAGCTGCCGCCGGAGTGCGAGACGGATCTGATCCTCCTCGTGCTCCGGCAGCTCTTCGAGCCGAAAGTCCGCGCCTGCGGCGGTTTCGTCCGCCACCGCGGAAACCTCAAGCGACACCGGATCGGGCCGCCGCACCACGGCGGTCACGGTCCATGCGGCTCCCGTTCGGCGGTGTTTGACCTCCAGGGCGCCCCGGCCGTTGGGGCCCACGAGATACGCGCCCAGCGTGGAGCGGACCGCTTCCGGCGCCACGGCGAGGAGTCCTGCGTATCCGGCGGCGGCGCGAAGGTGACCGGGGCGCCGCGCGTGCACCGCGGCCTGGTACACGTCGCGTCCGGTCCCGGCCCGGATGTCGTTGCTCTTCGCCTCGTCGAGCCGATCGAGGAAGCCCGCTTCGAGGAGCACGGCATCGGAACCCGACAGCTCGATGGCTCGCGCCGCATACCGGAGGCAGACGATGGTCTCGAGCCCCGCGAGGTCATCGAAGAACCATCCGCAGGACGTGAACATCCGGAGCGTGTTCCGCTGCATCTCGAGCAGCTCGCGCGCCCGCACGGGGAGATGCGAGGGGAGCCCCACCGTCGCGAATGCGTCCCGCGCCGCCCAGGGATCGGGGAAGAATTCGGGGGCCTCGTCGGCAAACCGCGCGTGCAGCTCCACGGCCAGCGCATCGAGCGCCTCGCGCAGCGGCTTCCGCCACGCCTGGCTGGTGCCGTCCTTCGTCCGGCAGCCGCAGTCGGCGCGCCACCGCTCCACGCCGTGGCTGCAGCTCCAGGAGCTGGGCGCGACCAGCGCGACGTCATGGGTCGGGGGAGTCCGCGCGAGGAAAGAGGCAAAGTTTTCGATGCAAGTCCCGGGATCGCGGCCGAGCGCGTCGAGCGCCGCGGCAAGCGCCATCTCTCCGAAGCGGTGATGGTGGCCGTAGGTCTCCCCGTCGGTCGCGATCGACACCAGTCCGGGGCTGTCCTCGGATGGCATCCGGCTGTGGATGGCCGCCGGCCAGCGGCTCCCGTCGCGTACCAGCGGTCCGAAGGCGACGCTGTGGGAGAGGGGGCCGTCGTACAGGAAGAGGGCAATCGCCCGGCCGTTCGCCGTCGTGTAGCGGCCGGGGAGACCCGCGGGAGGAGGGGCGGCCACCTGGTGCGGCGCTAGGATCGTGAACCGAATCCCCTCCTCGGCGAGCACGTCGAGCGTCTCGTCGTCCACTGCGGTTTCCGGCAGCCACATTCCCTCAGGGTCTCTCCCGAAGCGCCGCCGGAAATCGGCGATGCCCCAGCGCACCTCGGTCGTTTTGTCTCGGCGGCAGGCGAGGGGAAGGATCACGTGATGGTAGGGCATCGCGAGGGCATTGCCGTGGCCTCCGAGCCGGAGGCGGCTGGTGCGATCGGCGTCCAGCATCGCTTCCCACGTCTCCGGTGCATCCCGCTCGAGCCACTCGACGAGCGTCGGGCCCACATTGAAGCTGATCTGCTCCAGGGTGTTCACCACGCGCGCGATCCGCCCGTCGGCGGAGGGAATTCGAGCGGCGACCACCGCACGATAGCATTCCCGCTCGATCCGCCGGTTCCAGTCGTGAAACGGCGCGGCGGTCGGCTCCGCCTCCACCAGCTCGAGCCACGGTTCCTCGCGTGGCGGCTGGTAGAAGTGCGCGTGAATCACGACCGAGTGATGAGCTGTCATGGCCTCCGGAGCACGGCGGCCAGCACCGGGAAGATGCCGGGAAAGACATCGTCCCGGCGGCGAATCACTTCGGCCTCCTGCTCCGCGGCGGGCCAGCCTGCGCGGTCCTCCCTCTCGAGCGCGCGAAGGAGACGATCGAGGTCGTCGGCGTGTCCAGTGAACCGCCGGGTGGCATAGTCGGCGGCGGCGCCGGTCGTGATGATGAATTGCCAGTCGCTTGCCTGGAGCAACAGCAGCTCCCGCGCCGCCTGCGCGAGTATCCGTTCGCAGGTGGGATCGGAAATCCTCAGGCGGGCGACCGACCAGAATCGCGCTTCCAGCGGCCACAGTCGCTCCCAGGTCCAGCGGGTCTCCGGATTGAGCCACATGCTGAAATCGCCATTGGCTCCCCAGGAGCCCTGTGCCAGCGCGATCGCGCGGTCCGGTGGGTGGGACGCGAGATGGCCCGACGCCGTGCGGGTAAGGACGCCTCCTCGTGACCCGAGATGCCGGTACAGGTCGGCGACGAATTCGATCCCCTCGTGCCACCAGTGTCCGAAGAGCTCGGTGTCGAACGGGGCGACGATGACCGACTCGCCCGCGGCGCGCGGTCCCGTCGCGTGGCTCCTGAGCATCCCGTGCATGTGGCCGGCATGGCTCCATGCCCGCGCGCGCGCGACGTTGGGCTCGTACGGCTCTTTCAATCCGAGATCCGCTTGCGGGTGGGTGACCCGCCAGAACTTGAGTCCGCCGGGGAATCGGATTTTGTGAAACTCGAGATAGCCACCGTCGCCCGGGAATCCCCCGTGGCGACTCCAGACCTGCCGGGTCGAGAGGGGATCGCGAACGAAGGCAACCACACCCTTCCGGTTCCGTCCCGGCGACACCTCGTAGGTGCGGTACGGGGACCGCCGCCCAACCGCGCCGCCCGGCCCCTCGTCGGTGAGAGGCAAACCGTCCGGCCTCCCCCCCTCCCGGTACAATCCGAGCGGCTGTCCCGCCTCGGCGAGATGCGAGTCCACGAAAAAGAATCGGTAGTCGGCGGCCTCGAGGTGCTCCTCAATACCGGCGCGGTCCGGCATGAAGATCGCCGCCGGATCGGGCTGCCAGTCGCCCCGCGGACGATACGCGCACTCAGGCAACCAGCATCCCGCGGGCAGCTGCCCGAACAGGCGCTGGTGCTCCGCCCGGCCCACCGCGAGTTGGAGAGCGATGCTCTCATCGCGGCCGAGGAGCGGCAGGAATCCGTGCGTCGCGGCAGAGCTGAGCAGCTCGATCCGTCCCGCGGACGCATGGTCACGCAGTGCACTCACCAGGTCGCCGCCGCATCGCTCGAAGCGCCGGCGCAGACGGCGGTACCGCTCGCGCCAGTAGCCCGCGAGGGGAATCAGGTGCTCCTCACCGCTTTGGGCGAACGCCGCTTCCGCCTCGTCACATGCTTCGAGGCGCTGGGTGAAGAAGGCCGAGAGCTCGGTGGCGAATACCGGATGGGCGAGCTGGTTCGCCAGGATCGGCGTCACCCCGAGGGTGATTGGGGCCGGAACGCGTTCCGTTTCCAGCACCTCGAGCGCTTCGAGCAGCGGGAGGTAGGTGTCCACCGCGGCTTCAGAGAGCCAGTCGCTTCCGTGCGGCCACCGCCCGTGATTGAGCACGTACGGCAGATGGCTGTGGAGGGCGAGAATGAAGTCCATGCGCAGTTACGCCGCCGCCGCGCCGGCGAGCGCCCGCTGGTAGACCTCGATGTATCGTTCGACCGAGCGCTCCCAGCCCCAGTCCTGCCGCATGGCGTTGCGCCGCATGCGGGCCCACTCAAGCGAATTCGCGTAGCAATCGAGCCCCCGGAGCGCGGCGCCGAGCAGCGGCTCGGCGTGGTACGGCTCGAACACGAAGCCGGTCGCGCCATCCGATACGGTATCGGCCAGCCCGCCTACCCGCCGCACCACCGGAATGGCTCCGTAGTGCTGGGCGCGCATCTGGGTGAGGCCGCACGGCTCATACTGGCAGGGCATGAGCAGGAAATCCGCCCCGGAAATCAGCAAATGCTCGAGGCGGTCGGTGAAGCTGGTGTTGACGGCGATGCGATCGGGTTGCCGCGTGGCAAGACTCGTCAGCGCCTCCTCGAACCGTGCCTCCCCAGCGCCGATGAACACGAACTGTGCGCCGAGAGAAAAGAGCGCAGGGCTCTGCAGAATGAGATCGAGCCCCTTCTGCGTCACCAGACGCGCGGCCATCGAGAAGAGTGGCACTCGGGGATGCTCTGCCAGGCCGAAGATCCGCTGGACGGTCGCCTTGCATGTCGCCTTTCCCGATGAATCGTCGATGGTGAATGTCTCGGGAATCTGGGGATCGGTCGCCGGGTCCCACATCTGCTGGTCGATTCCGTTCAGGATGCCGGAGAACCGCGGACCGAGCCATTCGAACACTTCATGCAGGCCGAATCCACCGGCCGGTGTGCGGAGCTCCCGCACGTGGTTCGGGCTCACCGTCACCACCTGATCGGCAAAGACGAGGCCCCCCTTGAGCATGTTCACCTTGCCGTACCACTCGAGATGCCGCCAGGTGAACAAGTCCCACGGAAGTCCGAGCTCCTCCATCGCCGACGGGGGATAGTGCCCCTGGTATCCCGCGTTGTGCACCGACAGAACGGCGCGGATCGAGCGGTAGCGGGGGTCTCCGGCGTACCGGGTTCGGAGGTAGACCGGGGCGAGCGCGGCATGCCAGTCATGGGCGTGGAGAAGGACAGGGCCCTCGACCACCCGGGGCAGCGCCTCGAGCGCCGCGAGCGCGAAGCAGGCGAAGCGCAGATGGTTGTCGGGATAGTCCCCGCGGGCGTCGCCATAGAGGCGCTCGCGATCGAAGTAACCGTCCTGTTCGACGAAGTAGAGCTGGGTGCCGTCCCGGGGCTCCGCCTGGCGGAGAATCCGGACCTCTGCTTCGGCAGACCCGATCCGGACCCGGAACGGTTCCCCCACCGGCGCCAGCGGACCCGCCGCGGCGCGGGCGGAGCGGTAGAGGGGAAGCAACGCGATGCTCCGCATTCCGCCCGCGGACTGGAACCGGGCGAGGTTCGCCACCGCTTCGGCGAGGCCGCCGCTCCGGGCGTAGGGGTAATACTCCGCCGCGAGATGAACGATCGTGACCGGGTCACCGCCCGCCGTGTACAGGGCCGATTGCGGATACAGCCCGCGATGGGGTGAGCGGCGCTCGGGCATCGTCCTAGCCCCGGGGCGGGTCGTCGGAGAACGGGTCACCGCGCATGGCAGGAACGTAGTACTTCTCGGTGTACTCGATCAGCATCCGGCGCGCGGTGAACCGGCTTCCCGCCACCCGGATCGCGTTTCGCATCTTGTCGGTCCAGCCCGCGGAGACGCCGGCGGCATCCTGCGCATAGTACAGCGGGACGATTTCCTCCTCAAGCACCCGGTAGAGCTCCTCGGCGTCGTGCGCGTCCTGCAGGTCGAGGTCTTCCGAATCGGGGGCGACGGGAATCGCCCACCCGTTGCTGCCCTCGTAGCCCTCTTCCCACCAGCCGTCGATCGTCCCAAGCTGAGGCACGCCATTGAGCGCCGCCTTCATTCCGCTCGTGCCGCAGGCCTCGAGGGGGACCCGGGGGAGATTCATCCAGAGATCGACGCCCTGCACGAGAACGTGGGCGAGGTGCATGTCGTAGTCCTCGAGGAAGGCGATGCGGCCCTGGAAGAACGGGTTGTGGGCCCACTGATACACCTCCTGCAGGATCTCCTTCCCGGGCTTGTCGGCGGGATGCGCCTTCCCGGCAAAGATGATCTGCACCGGCCGCCGCTTGTCGCAGAGCAGCCGCTTGAGCCGCTCCTCATCACGGAAGAGGAGCGAGGCGCGCTTGTACGTCGCAAACCGCCGCGCAAAGCCGATGGTCAGCGCGTAGGGATGCAACAGCGTACCCGCCGCCACCACCTGGCTCGCCTCGGTCCACTCGTCGGCGAATCGCCGGCGGGCGTCCTCACGGATGAACCCCATCAGCGTGCCCTTCACCTCCTGGTGCACCGCCCACATCGCGCCGGGATCGAGGTGCTGCAGCTGATCCCAAAGCCCCGGATCGTCGAGACGCGATCCCCAGTCCGGCCCGAAGTGGCGGTCGAGCAGTTTCATCACCGGATTGGCCATCCAGGTGGCGAGATGCACCCCATTGGTGATCGCACTGATCGGCACCGCATCCTGGGACCGGCCGGGCCAGAGGTCGTGCCAGATCTCCCGGGACACCTGCCCGTGCCGCTGCGACACTCCGTTGACCCGCGCCGCAAGATTCACGGCCAGCACCGTCATCTGGAACCGGGGATCGGGGCGCGCCGGATGGCGCCCCAGCGCGAGCACCTGCTCCGGAGTCGTCCCCATCTCTTCCCAGATCGGACCGATGCACTGCAAGAGCTGGTCGGGGTCGAAGGCGTCATGGCCCGCCGGCACCGGCGTGTGCGTCGTGAAGACGGTGGTCCGGCGCACCTCCGTCACCGCGTCGCTCCAGGGGGTTCCCGCCGCGACACGCTCCCGCACCCGCTCCAGCATCATGAACGCCGCGTGTCCCTCGTTGGCGTGCCAGACTCCGGGGGAGATCCCCACGGCGCGCAGCACCCGCACGCCGGCCACCCCGAGCAGCCACTCCTGCCGCAGGCGAAGATCGGGGCCGCCGCCATACAGCTTGTTGAGCAGCGTGCGGTCCTCGGGATGGTTTTCCTCGAGGTTGGTGTCGAGCAGATAGAGCGGCACCCGCCCCGCCCGCATCGTCCACACCCGGACGTGCACCGGCCGACCGAATGTCTGCACCATCGCGAGCCAGGATTCGTTGTTCGGGCCGCGCAGCTCGACCAGCG
>CAZHSO010000067.1:0-17255 GCA_964535105.1 uncultured Gemmatimonas sp. | reverse complement strand
TACCAGGAGACCTTCACCGATCCCAGCTACCTCGGCCAGATCGTCGTGATGACCGCGCCGATGATAGGGAACTACGGCGTCAACGCCGAGGACATGGAATCGGAGCGCCCCCAGGTGAGCGGCGTCGTGGTTCGGGAGCTTTCCCGCCAGCACTCCAACTGGCGGTCGACCGGCGGACTCTCGGAGTGGCTGGAGGCCGCCGGGGTTCCCATCATCGAGGGCGTCGACACCCGGCGTCTGACGCGCCATCTCCGCTCCCTCGGCGCCATGCGCGGTGTCATCGCGGAGGGGACCGCCCCGACCGATGAGCTGAAAGCCCGGCTGCTCGCGTCGCCTTCGATGGAGGGACTCGATCTGGCCTCGCAGGCGACGGTTGATGAGGCCTGGACCCAGGGCAAAAGTGGATGCCATGTCGTGGCATATGACTTCGGGATGAAGCGGAACATCGTGCGGATGCTGGCGTCCACCGGCTGCCGGGTGACGGTAGTTCCCGCCGACACAACGCCGGCCGAGGTGCGGGCCCTGGAGCCGGACGGGCTCTTCCTCTCCAACGGTCCCGGCGATCCCGCCGCGATCGGCTACGCCATCGACAACATCCGGGAGCTGGCGGGCTCCGGTCTCCCGACCTTCGGCATCTGCCTCGGCAATCAACTGCTCGGACTCGCCTTCGGCGCCCGGACGGTAAAGCTCTCGTATGGGCATCGTGGCGGAAATCATCCGGTCAAGGAATTGTCCACCGGGCGGGTGCTCATCACCTCACAGAATCACGGTTTTGCGGTGGAAGGCAGCACCGAGGGGATTCCCGGCGCACCCGATCTTGAGGTCACCCACCTCAATCTCAACGACGGAACGGTGGAAGGCCTTCGGCACAAAGAACTTCCGGTTTTCGCGGTGCAGTATCACCCGGAAGCCTCTCCTGGACCGCACGACGCCTACCCCCATTTTCGTGAATTCCTCGACCTGATGGGGTCCCGAACCGATCCCAAGCCCGCAACCTCTTGACAGACAACGGTTAAGCTCCTAGTCTTTGGGGGTGAGGACGCTCTCCCGCTGGGGAGATCGCCAGTCCGGTGACCCTATGGGGGGAGCATGACCAAGGCCGATCTCGTCGAGCAGGTAACCGCAGCGATGGCCCGCACTTCCGGGCCGCTGATCTCCAAGAAGGACTGCGCCCGAGTGGTTGACGCGTTCCTCGACGCCATCAAGGGCGCCCTCAAGGAGCAGCACAACATCGAAGTCCGGGGCTTCGGCACATTCAAAATCCGCCGTCGCAAAACCCGCATGGCGCGGAACCCGCGCACCGGTGAGCCCGTCGAAGTTGCGGCGCGCCCCGTTCCGGTGTTCAAGCCCAGCAAGGAGTTGCGCGCTCTGGTTGCGGATGAGCCGTACGAGGGTCTCAACGACAACATGGAAAACGACCGGGAGTGAACGCTTCCGGCTGACGGTTGTCGCGGCGGGGCCGGCTTTCCGGTCCCGCCGTTTGGTTTCCTGACGGTTCTTCGCGCTTGCCCGAGAGGGCCGGCCGACCCATACTCCAAAGTCCAATGATCTCCGAAGAATCCCGTCCCTCCGTCATTCGCGTCCAGCTCTTTGCGAGCTACGCCGAGCGGCTGGGCACCAATGTCATCGAGCTCCCAGCGGACGAAGTGCGGACGGCCGGGGATGTACTCGACCGGCTGCGGTCGCTCCCCCGCGGCTCGGCGATCGGGCCATCGACGCTGGTCGCCGTGAATCTCCGTCATGCCCCCCGCGACACTCCCGTCAAATCCGGCGACGAGGTTGCCATCATGCCTCCCCTCGCGGGAGGCTGACGCGGTGTACCTCACCCGGTCGCCGATTCAGCTCGGCTCCCTTATCGACGAGGTGGCGGCCTCCGATCGCGGCGGGATCGCCACCTTTCTCGGGACGGTGCGCGATCATCAGAGCGGGCGCGCTGTGCGGGCGCTTTCCTACAGCGCGTACGACCCGATGGCCGAAGCGGTCTCAGTCGAGATCGTGGCAGAAGCCACGGCGCGCTGGCCGGTGCGGGTGGCGTTGCAGCACCGGCTCGGCGATCTCACAATCGGCGATGTGGCAGTGGCGGTAGCTGTGGCCGGCGGACATCGCGACGAGGCGTTCGCCGCGTGCCGTTACGTGATCGAGGAGCTCAAGCGCCGAGTGCCGATCTGGAAACGTGAGATCTTCGCGGACGGGACCGAGGAGTGGGTGGACCCGGCGACGCGGGGAATGGGGAAGCGGGAAGAGGGAAGGGGTGTCGCGGGATGAGCTCTTCCCCTTCCCCCTTCCCGCTTCCCCCTTCCCCCCGCGACGTCTTCCAACGCCCGCTGGGAAGTCTGAGGCTGTCCGTCACCGACCGCTGCAACATGCGATGCGGCTACTGCATGCCGGAGGAGAGTTATGTCTGGCTCCCGCGGGACTCGCTACTCACCTTCGAGGAGCTGAACCGTCTTGCCGGCATTTTTGTCGGGCTGGGTGCGGGGAAGATCCGGCTTACCGGCGGTGAGCCGCTGCTGCGGCACGATCTCCCGTCTTTGGTCGGAATGCTTTCCCGGCAGCCCAGGCTGCGGGATCTCGCGCTGACGACCAACGGCATCCTGCTGGGTGAGCACGCCGCGGCTCTCCACGCCGCCGGGCTCCGACGGGTGACGGTCAGTTTGGATACCCTGCTGCCGGAGCGTATGCTCGCCTTTGCCAGGAGCGCTCGCCACCCCGACGTACTCCGCGGAATCCAGGAAGCGCGGCGGGCCGGCTTCGCGAGCGTCAAGCTCAACAGTGTGCTCATCCGGGGATTCAACGAAGACGAAATAATTGATCTTCTGGAGTTCGCCCGTGCGAACGGCGCCGAGCTGCGCTACATCGAGTACATGGATGTGGGCGGGGCGACCCGGTGGCGGCTGGAAGACGTGGTGACGCGCGCGCAGCTGCTGGATACAATTGCCCAGCGGTATGGGCCTGTCGAGCCGCTGCACGATCCGGCCAACCCCGCCGCGCCCGCCGAGCGCTTCCGGCTTCCCGACGGCACGGTCTTCGGGGTGATCGCCTCGGTGACCGCTCCGTTCTGCGCCGAGTGCGACCGCAGCCGGGTCACCGCGGACGGCACCTGGTTCACCTGTCTCTACGCCGAGCGGGGCATCGATCTTCGGGAGCCGCTTCGGAGCGGAGCAACCGACCCGGAGATCTCGGCGATGATCGCCGCCACCTGGCGGCTCCGTGACGATCGCGGCGCCGAGCGGCGGCTCGCCGAGCCGGAGCGCGGCGTGCTCTACCAGATCGACAGCCTTCGCGCCGATCCGCGGCGTGAAATGCATACCCGGGGAGGCTGAGCGCCGTGCACATCGCCCTGATCGAGCCGAAGATTCCTCCCAATACCGGGAACATCGCCCGGCTCTGCGCTGCTACCGATACCAGCCTGCATCTCATCGAGCCGCTGGGATTCTCGATCGCGGACGCCGAGCTCAAGCGGGCGGGGCTCGACTACTGGGATGCGGTCGATTGCTGGGTCCATCCCGGCTGGCGCTCCTTCCGGGAAGCGATTTCGAGAGATCGCTGCCTCTATTTCTCCGCCCGCGCCACCCGCCCGCTGAGCGAGGCGCGCTTCCGGGCGAATAGTGTGCTGGTCTTCGGGAACGAGACCGACGGGATGCCCGAGCGGATCCTGGACAAGCATCCCGACGAGTGCTTCAAGATTCCGATGCCGAGCGCAAAGGTGCGTAGCCTCAACCTCGCGACCGCGGCTGGGATCGTGCTCTATCAGGCGCTCCAGCAGCTGGGGCAGACCGAGGCCGCGACTCTCGCCGGCGACTTCGCGGAGGTCAAAGACGCGGAGAAGCCGCCCCCGAAGCGACGGGGTCGGCCTCGGCGCGATCCCGCCTGACTCCGGTTGCCCGATCCGCTAAATTCCTCCCTCACTTTCGACCGTCAACCAGAGAACACCGCATGCTGAATCAGATCACTGTCGTCGGCGCCGGCAATGTCGGCGCGACCGCCGCGCAGCGCCTGGCCGAAAAGAACCTGGCGCGCACGGTGCTCATGGTGGATGTCGCCGAGGGGATCCCTCAGGGGAAGGCGCTCGATCAGTGGCAGTCCGGGCCGGTCGAGGGGTACGACACCCGCGTCATCGGCGCGAACGACTATTCGATGGCAGCCGGCTCCGAGATTTTCGTCGTGACGGCGGGGATCGCCCGGAAGCCGGGGATGAGCCGGGACGACTTGGTCAAGACCAATGCCGGTATCGTGCAGTCGGTCTCGAAAGAAATTGCGAGGGTGGCGCCGCAGTCGATCATCATCGTTGTCTCCAATCCGCTCGATGTGATGTGCTATGTCGCCATGAAGGCGAGCGGGTTCCCCCGCGAGCGCGTGCTCGGCATGGCGGGCATCCTTGATACCGCGCGCTACCGGACCTTTCTCGCCGAGGCGATGGACGTGTCGGTCGAGGACATTCAGGCGATGGTGCTGGGCGGCCACGGCGATACGATGGTGCCGCTCATCTCCTACACGGTGGTCTCGGGAATTCCCGTCACCCAGCTCCTGGCCAAGGACAAGCTCGACGCGATCGTGACGCGGACGAGAAACGGCGGCGCGGAGATCGTCTCCCACCTCAAGACCGGCTCGGCCTACTACGCGCCGAGCGCCGCGGTGATCCAGATGGTCGAAGCGATCGCGCTCGACAAGAAGCGTATCCTTCCCTGTGCCGCATGGCTCACCGGCGAATACGGTCTCAGCGGGATGTTCTGCGGGGTACCCTGCAAACTCGGCAAGGGAGGACTGGAGCAGATTATCGAGGTGACGCTGACCGACGGGGAGCGCAAGGATCTCCACGCCTCCGCCGAGGCGGTGCGAGCGATTCAGGCCACACTCTCGGTCTAACGATGGGGTAGAGAACTCCTGGAGTGCTCGATCGAGGAGAAGATGATGCGTCGGATTGCAGGGACTGCGGTGTTCCTCCTTGGCGTTTCCACCGGCCCGACCACGATAGTCGCGATCGACTTCGAAACCCGCGAAGGGACGAAGCTCGCCTTCGACCTGAGCCCCGACGGTCGCACCATCGCCTTCGACCTGCTCGGTCAGATCTGGACACTGCCCGAAGCGGGAGGCATCGCGAAGCCCGTCACGTTCGCCGTGCGCGATACAGCAGAAGACATCGATCCGGTATTCTCGCCCGACGGGAAATGGATTGCCTTCCAAGCCGACCGCCCGACCGGGCGCGAGATCTGGCTGGTTCCCTCGACGGGTGGTGCGCCCCGACAACTCTCCCGCGAGCAAAAGGTCACCTACTACGCCTTCGCGCGCCCGGCTTGGTCACCCGATGGACGCGAGATTGCGTTCGCGGTGCGCGATACGCTTTTCCGGATGCGAGTCGAAGACGGCGTGACGACCGCGGTGCGCATGGAACCGGTAGTCGGGGCCGGCGGCCGCTCGGCCGTACCTCGCCCATCCGCACCGGCTTGGTCTCCAGATGGAGGCCGGATAGCCTTCGTGAGTACGAGCGACCAGCGGATCTGGGCCGTGGCGAGGGATGGCGGCGCGGCGACACCAGTCACTCCCGAACGCGTCGCGGCGGTTGCCCCGGCCTGGTCTCCCGACGGAACACGGATCGCATTCTTCGTCTCGGATTCAGTCGCCCAGCCGCAAATCTGGATCCAGGAGATCGGCGGCATGCCCAGACGCCTCACCGATCAGCCTCAGGTGGTGAACAACCGGGTGCGCTGGACCGGCGACGGGAGCTCCATCGTGTATTCGGCGGTTGGCCGCCTCTGGCGCATCTCGGCCGCAGGGGGCGAGCCGGTTGCGATTCCGTTCACTGCACGGGTGCTATTCGATCGGAAGGTCGTCCCGCTCAAGCCCATCCAATTTGCTGAGCCAGGCAGCGAGCAAGCGGCGCGCGGCTTCAGCGGCCTCGCGCTTTCAGCCGACGGAAAGACCATCGCGATGATCGCGATGGGAAAGCTGTGGACCTTTGCGCCCGGAGCGGGGCCACACGATGTGGCGACGCTGCCCTCGCACGCCGCAATCCTCTCCTGGTCACCCGCCGGCGACGAGGTGGTGTATTCCGCCGGCGCTCCGGGCGCGGAGGATCTGTTCGTCACCCGAATTGCCGACGGCACCACCCGGCGGGTTACGACCCTCGAAGGGCGGGAGTTTTATCCGCGCTGGTCGCCTGACGGCGCGCGCATCGCCTTCATCCACCAGTCGAGTAGGGGCGTCGTGGTGCGGCTCATCCGGGCGGGAGCGGCGCCCGCGCAGGATACGCTCGATGCCGGTGCGATCGCACCCTGGCGTTCGTGGTGGATCGGCGGCCAACGGCCGGTCTGGCTGCCCGATTCCAAAGGGCTGCTGCTCTATCGCAACGCGATCCTCGAGCGGAACTGGGGATGGGGATCCGCTCTGGCTCAAGTCGTGCTGCTCGACGGGACGCGTCGAGACCTCACCCGATTCCCGACGGCGCCGACCTATCTCAACTGGCTGCCGGACGGCACGATCACGTACATCGAGCGCAATCAGTTGTGGCGCGCGGCGTTCTCCGCGGACTCGGGAATGCTCTCTCAGCCGACCCCGGTATCCGGACGCCCGGCGCTGCACGCCTCGGCGGCGGCAGACGGGCGCACGCTGGTCTTGAGCCACGACGGGCTCGCCCTGATCCATCCCGATGGTCGGGCCGACGCGCTCGGCTGGCCGCTGCGCTACCGGATCGCCCCCGCCGCCGTCAGCCTCATGCTGCACAACGTTCGCGTCATCGATGGGACCGGAGCGGCCCCGACTGAATCCCGTGACATTCTGATTGAGAATGGTCGGATTCGCCGCATCGCCCCATCTGGACGCCTTGCGGTACCATCCGGTGCCACCGTGCTCGATGCCGGCGGCCGGACCGTAATTCCCGGGCTGATCGACCTGCACGTGCATATATGGGCTGACGACGTCACGGCCGGGTTTCTCTATGCGGGCGTCACGACGGTGCGCGACGTGGGCTCACCGATTACGCAAACCGCCGATCTCGCCAACGCAATCGCCTCCGGGCAGCGGCCAGGTTCGCGGGTGACGTTCGGCGGGATGTTGTTCAACAACGGCCCGGGGATCTCGGAGGACGCGCAACAGTTCGTCTCGGACAGCGGCGCCATAGATCGTGGGATCCAGCTGGCCAAGGGATTGGGCGCCGTCTACATCAAACATCGCGCCTTCGAAGGCTGGACCGAAGCTGTGCGAACCGTGACGACGGCGCACCGGTACGGCTTGCCGGTGAGCGGCCACTGCTCGCACCAATTGCCCGTCGTCGCGGCCGGGGTCGATGGTCGAGAGCACTCCGGCGATTGCTTCCGCGACGTCGCGCCGCCCTATGAGGATCAAGTCAAGCTGACTCGCTCAGCGGGCATGTGGGTGGTGCCCGACCCGGCGTTCTTCGAGCCGTTCCTGCGTCTGGCAGCCGACTCGACCTGGCTCGCCGGACCGGAGATCGCGCCATTTCTTACTCCGGTCTCGAGGGCGCTCTACTTCGCCGCACCGCCCGCGCAGCGAGCATCCTACGAGCGGAGTAATGCGCGCCGGGAGGCACGGGCGAAGGCCTTCCACGATGCTGGCGTCCCGATCGGCACCGGTACCGACGGGTCGCTGCCGAACGGCATCCAAATGAACCTCCAGGCGCTTGTTCGAGGAGGCCTCACACCCATGCAATCGCTCGTGGCGGCCACCGGCGGGGCGGCCCGCATCCTTCGCGCCCAGAATGAGATCGGCACGATCGCGGTCGGTAAGCGTGCCGACCTGGTGATTCTCGACGCCGACCCGCTACAGGATATCCGGAACACGACTCGAATCTGGAATGTGATCCAGGACGGCCGGGTCGTGGATCGGCCGGGACTTCTGGCCTGGGCCAGAAAGAATCTGCAGCCCTGATTCAGGCGGCTTCCAAGTCCCGACGCAGCGCGTAATCCTCGGCGTACCGAAGGAGTGACAATGTCGTATTGGCGATCGGCACTAATCCTCTTGTTGGTGGGCACGCTCGCTTCCCGCTCGGTACGCGCGCAGGAGACGGTCGTTGCCATTCGCGATGTCACGGTCATTTCCGCCACCGGAGCTCCGGCGCTCGCGGGGGCGAGCGCGGCGTCCCAGCTTCTCGTCCCCCTCCGGCCACAGGATGCCGAGCAGGCGCTCACGACTCAGCCCGCGGGTGCCTCGAAACCGGCCAATCCCTCGACCCATTCCCCACCGATCGTCCGCAAGCGAAACAGGTTACTCAAGATGATTTCGCGCTGATTGGAGGGTGAACGCGCGCTGATGTTTCGTTTGTAGCTTGCCGCCCGTATGTTTAGGCCAGCCGCGGCCAAACGGCCACGCCATCCCACCCCGACACCCTCGACGGAAGAAGGTGCCTCCATGCGCCTCATCACACTCAGCCTGATTCTGGCATTCGGAATGACGGCGGCTCCCTCGGCGATTGGGGCGACTCAGACACCACCAGACACCACCACGAAGGTCAAGAAGCCACCCAGCAAGCTCGGCAAGATCGTCAAGCGGGTGGCGGACACGGCCGCGACCGCCGCCGCCGGCGCCGGAGTGCAGTCGCTGCTCGGCAAGAAGGCGGGAGGGGTGGCCAACGCGCTGGGCGCCGGAGGGGTGACGCCCTGCGGAACCGGCTACGGAGCAACCGCCGGTTCGGCGATCGTGGGCGCCGCGAAGGGAATCGTCAAGAAGGCCGCGGACACAGGGCAGGCTGCTTCGGCGGCCCCCTGTGGCCAGGCGGCGGCGATTCCGGGGATGCCGGCGGGGATTTCCGGAATGCCGGGGGGGATTCCCGGAATGCCGGCGGGGATTCCCGGAATGCCGGCGGGGATGCCCGGAATGCCGAGCGCCGCGGATGCCGCCGCGGCCATGGCCGGGATGGTTGGTGGTGCGGCGACGGGTAGCGCGGCGCCCAGCGCCAATCCCCTCGGTGGGATGGGTGCGATGGCGGGAATGACGCCCGTGGGCCTGGCCGTCGGTGCCGCGCCCGGGGCGATCAAGGGGATCAAAGGGATGTTGGGCGGCAAGCCGCAGGACAAGCTTGCAATGTTGCGTGAACTCGGCAAGGGAAGTCTGGAATTCAAACAAGTCAAGTTCATCGAGGGCACGCTGGAGTTCGAGCCCGGCTTCGAAGCCAGCTTCGTGGCATTTGCGGAGGCCATCGCACTGGTCGAGGGCACCTACTACATGCACGTCTCGGCGGAGTCTCCCCGGCAAAAAGGGGCGGCACCGGACACCGTGCTCTCGCGCAAACGGGTAGCAAAGGTCTGGGCGGCCATGGCGGCCAGCGGCGTCTCCGATCAGAAGGTCATCGCGGTGACCGAGCTTCCCGCGGCGATGAGCGCGGGCCGGAAGCTTCCCAAACCCGGCGACGTGACGATCGAGATCATCAGGTTCGAGAAGCAGCAGTAGCATGCAGAGCCTGGGCCCCGGCGATCGCCGGCGCCCAGGCGCCGTTGTCCGCATTGTTCGCGACCACCATGAATCCCCGCAACCCATGCGGGTGCCGCGACCACCACCGCAACTGGTCGAGGAGTAGCGCTAATTCCTGACGTCTGGAGCACCGCCGCGGCCCTCCGCCCCGCGTTTGGCGGCGAGGTAGCGGTCCCGAAACTCCGGATCGGCGTGTCGCCAGGCGCGCTCGACGACGGTAAAGTGTGCCCGCGCGCTGTCCGCTTGACCCGCCTGTTCAAACGCCTGGGCGAGGGCCTCCTGCAAGTCGGTGTGGGTGACGTAGGTGTTGCTGCCGTCCACTCCGCCCCGGAGCGCCGGCTGCAGGATCTTCACCGCCTCCGCGGGGCGGTGAAGGGCGAGCAGGCTCCTGGCCATCATGAGATTGATGCGAGTGAAGCCGTCCGTCGTCGAGAAAATCGCCCGCTCGAACCCGATGACGGCGTCGGCGTGGCGCCCCTCGTGCTGCAGCACTAACGCGCGAAGGTAATGGTGCAGACGGGGATCCCGCCCGAAGCTGCTCTCCTGGCCAAGCCGGGCGATTGAATCCGCGAGGCGGCGCACGGTGGCCGTATCTCCCGCACCGGCGTAGGCCGTCCCGGCGAGCGTCAGCACCCAGGTCCCGACCCGGGCCTTGTATCCAAGGGGTGCGCTCGACGCCAGGGCGCCGTCCGCCTGGGACCGGAACCGTCGCGCAGCATCCCCGAAGTTTCCCCGCTCGAGGCTCACCGAGGCCATCTGCGCAGCGTCCGGAAGCACATCGTTCAACCGGGACTGACTTCCCGGGATCCGTCCCTCGCCGGCCAGCGCCGCTGCCTCGCGCAATCGGCCCTGGTTACGCAGGCTGATGAGCATGAGCCAACGCGCCTCGGCCCGGACCGCCGCCGAGGGGTTCCGGAGGTCGGAAAGTAACTCCCGGTCAACCTCCTCGAAGCGGGAATTGCGAATCAGGTCTCGCTGAAGGATGGGGGCGGGGTTGAAACGCGTGGTGCTGAGACTCATCATCCGCTCCAGGGCCCGCTCCGCCTCGGCGCGGCGTCCCTGCCGGAGCAGCGGCTCGACCAGGGTACTCCAACCCGACGGATGTTCGGGGCGGAGCGCGATCAGGCGCCGGGCACCGCGCTCCGCTGCTGCAGCGGAGTCCCACCAGAGGTAGGTCGAGGACATCGAGCCCAGCGCGACGCAGATCCGGCAAAAGGGCCCGGCGGTCGCACCGGCGGCGGAATCCAGGGCGAACGCTCTTTCATAAGCGGCGATCGACTCCTCCCATTCGCCCGTGGCGTGGCGAACCTGGCCGAGCAGGATCTGGCCATCGGGATCGGCGGGATAGCGAACGGTGAGCGTTTCAGCGATGGCTGCTGCTCTGGAGATGGGAGCGTCCAGCGCCGCCACCGACCCCAGAATGAGCAGGCGCTCCCGGTCGATTGTCCGAGGCGCCAACCGCTTGGCGCGCTCCAGGACGGCGGTTTCTTCGGGCTCGCCGATCAGTCCGCGGCTGGTTTGCCAGGCGTAGTATGCCGCCATCGCAAAACCGGAGTCCTTTTCCACCGCTGCCGTCATGAGTCGATAGGCGGCGGCACCGTCGTACTGGTAATAGGCCCGGAGGCCTTCCTCGTAGAGCGCATATGCCGCGGGCGAGAAAGTCCGGATGTCGCCGACCGCTCGCCGGGGGGTGTCGAGGTGGAGGTCCCGGGCAATGGCCGCTGTGGCGCTGTCGATCAACGCCATCCGGTTCGCCGCCTCGACGACATATCCCTGACGGACTACTCCCGTCGAAAGCGCCACGCGCCTGAGGGTTAGAACCAGGCCCGGGCCACCGGGGACAACTTCTCCTTCGATCACTTCCGTCGCACCGGCCCGCCGCGCGGCGTCGCTGGTGGCGCCCCGGATGGTGTCCGCACCGACCGGCATCAGCTCAACGAGTCGCGAATTCGCCACGACCTGGAGTCCCTCGATCCCTCCGAGGCCGGTTGCGAGGAGGTCGCGAAGGATCGGGCCCATTCCGACCGTGTCCACGCTGCCAGGGGTGCCGATCGCCCCGACGGCAAGGAATGGGGGGGACGGCGGTGCCGAGTCCGTTATCGCCCGGCTGGCGACCACGATTATGAACAGGGCGGCGAGTCCGGCGGCGACGCGGCGACCGGTGGTGTGGTGCGCGAGTGAACGGGCAGCAGTGGGTCGCACCGCTTCCTCGAAAGCGGAGACGGCCGAGGGAGGCTCCCCGCGCGCAGCCGGCCGCTCCGGCGGCACCAGAAGGGCGGTGTCGGCTTTCGCGCGAAGCGAACGCATGAGCTCCCGGACCGAGGGGTCGAGGTCTGCCTCCAGTTCCCGTCGTACGGTTGCCTCGTGGAGGCGGCCATGGGCCAGCGCTCCGGCCCGGTCTCCGGCATCCGAGAGGGCCCTCATATACTCGGCGGCATAACGCGCGCTTACGGGATCGAATTCGGTGAGGCGGAGAAAGTGCGCAATCGCTTCGCGATGGTTTCCGGTCGTCAGGGCGGCGCGCGCGAGCGCCTCGAGCGATCGCTGCACCGCCGCATGGATCCGGCCGCGCTCATCCTCGACCCATCGCTCGAATTCGGAGGCTCCCTGGAGATAGAAGCCGTCCAGGAAGGCACCAGTGTAGAGGGCAGCGGCCCGGGCGTGGTCGCCGGAGGCCAGCGCATCGCGGAGCTCACCGATATCACTTGATACCGATGGGTCGAGCCGAAGCTCGGGGGTCGTGGCAATCCACTCCCGTCCGGTTTCTCGCCGGAGGCTATAGAGATTCTGCGAGAGCGTATGGCGAGCTTGCTCGGGATCCGTCTCGGGCCAGAGCAAGGCTAAGACTCGGTCCCGGGAAACGCCCTTCCGTCCGGCGGCTGCAACCAGGGCCAGGAGGGCCATGCGCCGGGGTCCCAGCGGCTGGAGCGCCGGTTCACCCTCGATCCATAACCCACCGATCGCTCTGAGGCGCAAGGAGTTCCGAGGGTTGATGCCGGTTTGACGGCGGTTTGACCGGGCCTTGATGAAGGCCGCCTAGTCTTCCCCAGATTCTAGGGGCAAAGTGTCGGCTTCGGCAAGCCGATCCTCCCTTCCGGGCGATCGGAGCCCTCATGGGACGTAACACTGCGATTCTCCTGGCGATCCTGGCGCTTGGTCCGGCAATTCCCGCTCAGCAAGTCCTCTGGCAGGCCGACCTCCAGATCCGCACCCTCGCGGTATCGGACGACGGAGGCCGCCTGACCGCGAAATTCACCGTCGTGGCCGAGTTCGGGGAGGCGAGGGCCACCCGGGTCGAGATTCTCCTCCCGGTTGGGGTTGGGATCGTTGACATGGTCGCGGGATGTCACCCCGGTCCGAGCGCGCCGGGCATCAGCGTGCTTCGGGCAAGGGTCGAATGCTCCCTGGGAAATCTTCCCCCGCGATCGCCCCGCGAGCTGTACGTCGTGACGACTCGCCCGCCCGCCGGTGTGAGTCGCGGCTTCGGGGTGATCGCGTTGAGCGACACCCCCGATCCGAGGCCCAGCAACAATTTCGCGGAACGCGTCGTTCCGTAGCCAGCCGACCTCTCGCTTGGGACATCCACCATGAAATCCATCATCCTCGTCCTCGCTCTCGTCGTTCTCTCCGCATCGGTGGCGGAGGGGCAGGGCCCACTGCTGAGTGTCGGCGGTCCGTCGTCGGTCCGTGCCTGCCCTCCGCTGAGCCCATCGGTCCTCGATCAACTCCTCAAAGGAATGGCCGAAGAGCGGGACCTCCGTGAAGCCCTAAAGACGGAGCTGAAAAGCCTGAAGACCGCGGAACAATTCAGTGCCTGCCAGCTGGGGGCACCGGCGTCTCCTGAAGGGCAGAAGCTGTACGAGCGGATGATGGATACGGATGGCAAGTCGCAGCAGGAAATCCAGGCCATCATGGCGAAGATCCCGCTGGATCTCGAGGCTCTGATCACGAAGAGCTGCGGCCCGGATCCCTCCAAGTTCGACGATTACTGGAAAGACGGGAAGCTCGGTGATGCGGAGAAGAAAGGCGCGGAAAAATCCGGCTTCGACAAGGAGTGCTACGACCTCCTGAAAGAACGAGTGCTCCCCTTCTGCAAGGCCCCGGCTGCGCTCCGGACCAGCGCGACGGTCGGAGGGGTGAAGATTCCCGGGGTGGGCAAGGGTGAATACGGCTACACTGCGGAAGAGGCCAAGGCGCTCAATCCCCGTTGCGCCGAGCTGGTGACCGCGCTGGAAGGGATTCTCTGACCGGTGCATGGCTCGCTGCTGTTCGTCCTCGGGCTGATCTGGAGCACCATCCAGCCTGGCGTGTGGCAGAGCGAACGGCGGATGGCCCGGGAGGGACCGCTTGCCGCCGTCCAGGTCGTGCTACTTCGGCTGGACCCGGGAGCGGTGCGTTTTTCTCTCCACCGTGCGACCCGCGACCTCGGCACCCGCTACGCCTGGACGATCGATTCTGTCTCGGGCGCGGCGATCGCGGGATTCAACGCCGGACAGTTCCGCGGAATTACGCCGTGGGGCTGGCTGGTGCAGGACGGCGTCGAGTCCCAACCTGCCGGGGGGGGAGTCTGGTGATGACGTTTGTCGTCGGGGCGAGCGGTGTTCCCTCGCTGCTCACCCAATCAGAGCAGCGCGCCCTTACAGCCACCCCGCGAGTCGCCTTCCAGTCGTATCCCGCGCTCCTCGTCGGTGAGGGCGAGAGGCCGTCGGAACTTGGCGCACCGGGACGAGGAGTCGATGTCGAGCACCGGGATTCCCGGATTGCCATCGGCATCACCCGCGATGGACAGGTGATCGTCGCGCTCACTCGCTTCGCCGCACTCGGTCCCATGGCCGAAACCTTTCCCTATGGCCCGACCGTCGGGGAAATGTCGGACTTCATGCGTTCGCTCGGCTGCCGGCGGGCGATGCTGCTCGACGGCGGGCTTTCCAGCCAGCTTGCGATCCGGCGCGCTGATGGCACGCTGTCCCGCTGGCCGAACTGGCGCGCCGACCCGGGCCACCGGCTGGGCTCGCCTGCCGGGCCGACAACCTGGTGCCCTGGAACTGCGCCGATCGCTTCTCAGGTTCCTTCGAGTGGAAGTCGATCCTCAGGGGCGGCGCCGCTGGCGGGGTACAGGTCAACATCAAGGAGGACGTGACGGTGGGCATCCAGGCGGGGAAAGCCAGCTGCCTCGGCACCCTGGCCGGGACCAAAAGGGTGGAAGGCGAATCGGAGATCCAGGTCATCAAAACGATCAAGGGACCCGGCCTGGTTGCGGTGGAGTACGGCACCAACACGGAAGATGACCCGAAAGGTCCCTACTACCGTATTACCGTGGCCTGTCCGAGTCCGGCTGGAGAGGAGATCCTGACGGACTTCCGCACCGGCGAGAAGACGGTGACCAAGGTGGGCTCATCGCCCCCCGACGGATTCAGCGGAAGCGAGATGTCGAGCTACAAGCGGCCCGGCACCGAGCGGGACGCTGTGCTGCAGGGATCAACGGTGGACGAGCATCCGGAGGCCGATGTCGCGAACGGCCTGACCGGCACGGTCACGGTGACCTGGAAGCTCACCAAAGACAAGAAGTAGTCTCCGTCACAGGGAAACCGTCACAATCAGGGGCTCCATGAATCACACTCGCCGCCTTTCGACCGCCGTTCCTTTCGGAATGTTGCTGGCCCTCCTCATTGGTTCCGGGTCATCGGCTGGCGCCCAGACCGGGACCTTCCAGGCCGGAACGAGGGAAATTTTCTCGCTGGATCTCGCCGGGACGCCGGCCGGTGGACTGCCGAAGGGAATCAGGTTGCTCACCGGTGCTCCCCAGTTCGTGGACAAGGACGGGGTGCGGATGCTCAAGAGCGTGGCGCCGGTCGAATTCCTGATCCAGCTCACGGAGAAGCTTCCCGAGCGATTTACTCTGGAGTTCGATGTGATTTCCCGGAACGGCAATATCGGCGGCCCCGAGTTCGCCTTCGAGGGCACCCCGGCCTTGAGCCGGAGCCCGCGCTCGGCCCAGGTGACGTGGAGTCACCAGGGTTTGGCCATTCTTGGCGGGGGGATCGACCGGGAGTTCAAGCTGCCCGAGGGCATGGGGGCTGAGGTCATGGGACAGCGGGCCGAGATCCGGGTCGCGTTTGACGGGGTGGGGTCCAAGCTGCTGACCAACGGCGAGGTGCTGTACGACCTGCCGAATCTGCCGTTCCCCCGGGGACGGGTCCTTCGGGTGTTCATGCATGGCGTGGACGACACTGGTGGCGCCTTCTACTTGGCCAAACTCCGGATCGCGGAGGGAGGCGGCATCACTGCGGGGGTGGTGGCGCAACAGCCGGCGCCGACGCCGATCGCGGTAGTACAAGTCGCTCCGACGACCGGCACCATCACTGCGACGGCCGTCACAACAATCGCGCAGCCGACTGCCTCGATCACACCGGCCCCGGCTCAGCCCGCACCGGCCGAAACGCCAGCCTCTAGGACCTTTGAAATAACCCGGATCCAGACGACGACCGCACTTGCGCCACCGACCAGCTTGACCGCCGCCGGAACGCCCGCCATGGCGACGCTTACCTGGCAGGCACCAATGGGATGGACCCCAACGGGTTACACGGTGGTCCGCAACACCGTGGGGACTTCCGAAAGCGAGTCGCTCACCAGCTCCCCGATCACTACGACGCGTTACGACGACCGGTCGGGATTCACCGCCGGCAAGACGTACGCTTACGTGGTCACGGCTCTGAGCACCGACCTGAAGGCGTTCGGAACGGCGCAGACAGAATTCCTGCCCCCGCCGCCGCAGAACGTCTCGAATGTCGTCGCGAAACCAAATGGCAGTGACGTCGCCATTTCATGGACTGGCGTGCCCGACGCCACCAAGTACTTCATCGCCGCCTCATCGGAGGCGATGGCCCGGGAGGTACCCGGCACGCAGACACTGATCACCTATTCCGGCGTCGCTCCCGGTACGTACACATGGGCCGTGGGGGCGCGCTATGAACCGGGCCCCATCGAGACTCCGGCGTCGACTTGGCCTAGCGTAACCATTGTGGTGACCGCTCCGCGGACCATCACCCTCTCCGGCTTCACCGCGGCGGGAGGTTTCACCAACCTTGCTCCGCGGACCATCACCCTCTCCAGCTTCACCGCGGCGGGAGGTTTCACCAGCGTTGCTCCGCGCACCATCACCCTCTCCGGCTTCACCGCGGCGGGAGGTTCCACCATTGTCGCCCCCCCGATCATCACGCTCTCCGGCTTCACCGCGGCGGGAGGTTTCTTCAGCATCGCCCCACGGACCATCACGCTCTCCGGATTCACGGCGGCTGGCAGTTTCTTCGCCACACTCGCCCCACGCACTATCACCCTGTCCGGGTGGACTGCGGTTGGGCCTACCCCCACACCATGAGGAGCATATGAAATCCCGCTTTGTTCTTGCGGTCCTGACCACTCTCCTGGTGGCCGCGCCTGCATCGAGCGCCGCCCAGACAACGGCGGAAGTCACCCTCAAGGTGCCCGTGATCCTTACCCAGCTCTCGCCCGACATCAAGTGGGTCAGGGTGAGCTGCACGATTGTCAGTGACGCCCTCATAATCGGCAACGTGACGTACCCCAATTTGGTTCGGAAGGATGAGGACATCGCCGTGTCGGGCGGCGAAGTGGTGAAGCTGGTGACGATGGTGTTTTCCTTGACTTTGAACAATCCGGTCGGGAAAAGCGCCCAAGCCGGTTGCACGCTTCAAGGGGCGAGCGGAGTCGACTGGCTCAACTTCAACGAGAATGCAACAAATCCGGCATTTCGGACCAAACCGTCGGTGTCCGCGAGCCAAAGTGTTTTCGTCTGGTAGGGAATCGTGTGGAAC
>CAZHSO010000066.1:10155-17532 GCA_964535105.1 uncultured Gemmatimonas sp. | reverse complement strand
TGCGGCATGCGGCCGCCGTCGATCGGGGCGGAGGCACCCAGGATCTGTCCGTAGGTCGGGCTCTCCGGTCGCACATCGACGACCGCGACGAAGTTGCTGCCGCCCGAGCCGTGACCGGTGCCGGCCCAGACGTAGAGATAGCGTGCCGGAGACGGCTGCTCGGGCGGAGTTTCCGTTGCCGAGCAGCCGGCGAGAGCCGCGAGGGCTGCGATCGCGACCCAGCTTCGCCGGCTCACCGGTTCGGCTGCGGCGTCACGCGCAGGTACGGCTTCTTCGCGACGAACCCCTTGGGAAACTTTTTCCTGGCGTCCTCATCGGAGACGGCCGGGACGATGATCACGTCCTCGCCATGCTGCCAGTCCACCGGCGTCGCCACCGAGTAGTCGGCGGTGAGCTGGAGGGAGTCGATCACCCGCAACAGCTCGTCGAAATTGCGGCCGGTGCTCGCTGGGTAGGTGATGGTGAGCTTCACCTTGTTGTCGGGACTGATCACGAACACCGAGCGCACGGTGGAATTCTCGCTCGCGTTCGGATGGATCATGTCGTAGAGCATCGCAACGGTGCGTTCGGGATCGCCGATCATCGGGAAGTTCACCGCGTTACCGGTGACGTCCTTGATGTCGCCCTCCCATTTGTGATGCGACTCCACCGGATCCACCGAGAGCCCGATGATCTTGCAGTTGCGTTTCTCGAATTCGGGCTTGAGCGCGGCGGCGCGGCCGAGCTCGGTGGTGCAGACCGGCGTGAAGTCCTTGGGATGGCTGAAGAGCACAGCCCAGGAGTTTCCCTTCCATGCGTGGAAGGAGACGGGTCCCTGTGTCGTGTCAGCGGTGAAGTCAGGCGCTGGATCTCCGAGACGAATAGCCATGGCTGGTGAGAGGGTAGAGGTGAGAAAGCGAAGCGCGAGTAGCCAGTAGCGAGGAGGGGGAACCACCCCGCACCCGGCGGTCAGTCTCCAACTTATCTCTGGCGGATGCAGACGGCTACATGCCTCCTCCTCTCACTTTCCCTTCCCCTTTCTCCTTTCCCCCTTCCCCGCGCTACCTTTTCCCGCATGCATCAGGACTACGACGTCATCGTAATTGGTGGAGGGCATGCGGGGGCGGAGGCGTGCGCGATGGCCGCCCGCTCCGGCGCGCGAACACTGCTTCTGACCCAGCACCTGGAAACGATCGGGCAGATGTCCTGCAATCCTGCGATCGGCGGAATTGCGAAGGGCACTGTTGTGCGCGAAGTCGATGCCCTGGGCGGGGTTATGGGCCGAGCAACGGATATGTCTCGGCTGCAGTTCCGGATGCTCAACCGGTCGAAGGGCCCTGCGGTCTGGAGTCCGAGGGCGCAGTGCGACCGAGGCCTCTATAGACGTGCGGTCCGGACCCTTCTCGAGCGGCTGCCGAATCTCCGGTTTGCACAGGGGACAGCCGCAGGATTCCTCCTTGAGGGGACCCGGGTCACCGGGATAGAAACAACTGACGGGCGCCGGTACCGAGCGCGGGCGATCGTGATCACGGCCGGAACCTTCCTTCGCGGGGAGATTCACGTCGGAAAGGCAACCCCTGTGCCGGCGGGAAGAGCGGGGGAGGCGCCAGCGGTTCATATCTCGCAAGCTATTGTCACTCTTGGAGTTAATGTAGAACGCTTCAAGACGGGAACCCCGCCCAGGATCGATGGGAGAAGTGCCGACCTCAGTGGGATGGCTCGACAGGATGGGGATCCGGGGGACTACTGGTTCTCCTACTACGAGCGGGCCGAGCATCCCCGGCAGCTTCCCTGCTACCTGACCCATACGACGCCGCGGCTGCTTGAGATCATCACGGCGCACCTCGGTGAATCCGCGATGTACGGCGGAGCGATCAGCGGCCGAGGGCCGCGATATTGTCCGTCGATCGAGGACAAGGTCGTCCGGTTCCCCAATGCGGCTCGGCATCAGGTCTTTCTCGAACCCGAGGGGCTCGAGACCTCGGAGATGTACGTCAACGGGCTCTCGACCTCGCTCCCGACCGCAATCCAGCTGGAATACCTGAGGTCGGTACCAGGACTCGAGCAGGTGGAGATGACCCGCGCCGGCTACGCCATCGAATACGACTATTTCCCGCCGACTCAACTCACCAGCAGGCTGTCGGTCCGGGGAGTGGACGGGCTCTTCTTCGCCGGCCAGATCAATGGAACGACCGGGTACGAAGAGGCTGCGGGACAAGGGGTTGTGGCTGGATTGAATGCCGCTGCACTGGCGCTCGAGCTGGATCCCGTCGTCTTCCGCCGGGATACCTCTTTTATCGGCGTACTGGTGGACGATCTGGTGAGCCGCGGGGTGGACGAACCCTATCGGTTGTTCACGTCACGGGCAGAGTATCGCCTCCTCCTCCGCCAGGACAACGCACTACGCCGGCTCCTGCCGATCGCAGCGGCGCGGAGACTTCTCTCACCGGAAGAGCTTGCGCACGGCGAGGCACGACTGGCGGCGGAGGAGCGGGTGCTGTCGTTCGCGGAAGCGACTGCGATCACCCCCTCGGCGGCGAACTCGGTGCTCGAGCGCGCAGGATCGGCTCCGATCGGAGAGCCGGTCCGCCTTTCCGAGCTGGGGAAGCGTCCCGGTATTGCGCTGGATGAGCTTCTAGCCGCCTCGGGATACGAGCTGGAGAATGGAGAGGCTGATTGGGCCGGCATCGAACTTCGGTACGCCGGGTACATCACCCGCGAGCGGGAGCTGGCGGGACGGATGGGGGAGCTCGAGGACTTCGAGTTGTCGGGCGAACTAGAGTTTGCAACGATGGAGAGCCTCTCCTCCGAAGCCCGGGAAAAGCTCAGCAGCCGTCGTCCCGCAAGCCTGGGACAGGCCGGCCGGATCCCCGGGGTGTCACCGAGCGACCTTCAGAATTTGGTGATGGAGGTGCTGAAGAGGCGTTTCACGTGAAACAGGCGGAAAGGCAAAGGCGCTAAGGAACCTCTGAACAAGTCCGTGCGAGCCGCCTGGGGCGGCGAAGCTATCCCGGAAAACGCCACACGCGGGTTGGCTCCTAGTGCCCAACCAAGTAGCCCACAGATAACACAGATGAACAGAACGGATGGTTTCCGGCAAAGGAGCGCTCGTGTGGCGCCTATCCATCGGTTTTTTATCGGTGACATCTGTGGGCCCATGGTCATCGGACACCGTCGTCCGCCGGCAGGATCGCGAGAGAATCTGCTCAGCTTCGGCCCTCAGAGCCTCGCGAGGACCTATGCAGAGCTTCCCCAAGGGGCAACGTCGCCGCTCGCAGTAGTTCCCACCCTGAGCAATTCCAGATTTCCTTGCGCCATTGCGCCATTGCGCCCTGCCTCCATTTCAGCCCCAAGTCATTCCTCCCGCACCAGTTTCACGTGAAATTGGTACTAGCACTAATACGCATCCTGCCTATATTCAGAAACTGGTCGCGGTCATAACCAAGCACTATCAAGTTGTAATTCCATACACCACAATGAGTTATACAAGAACAATGGCCCGCACGATTGCGATCGCCAACCAAAAAGGCGGGGTAGGGAAGACTACCACTGCCGTGAATTTGGCTGCGTCGCTCGCCATCGCCGAGCGGCGGACCCTCTTGGTGGACGCCGACCCTCAGGGGAACGCGACCAGCGGGGTCGGCGTGGCCAAGGACCCATCACGGCCCAGCCTTTACGATCTCCTGGTCGAGGGGCTCGCGGTCCACGACGTGATCCAGCAGGACGCCGAGCTCCCCTTCCTCTCGATTCTCCCCGCCACGCAGGATCTCGTCGGCGCCGAGCTCGAGCTGGTGGCAGTCGAACATCGCGAGACCAAACTCCGTGACGCGCTCCATCCCGCGCTCGCCGCGTTCGACTACATTATCGTCGACTGTCCCCCGTCGCTCGGCCTAATCACGCTCAACGTGCTCACCGCTGCGCACGGCGTGATCATTCCCATTCAGTGCGAGTACTATGCGCTCGAGGGAATCTCGCAGCTCCTCAACACCATCCGGCTGGTGCAGCAGAACTTCAATCCCGATCTCGCGATCGACGGAGTGCTGCTCACCATGTACGACTCGCGTCTCAATCTCTGCCGCCAGGTGGCGAAAGACGCCAAGGAATACTTCGGGCCCAAGGTGTTCAATACCGTGATTCCGCGAAATGTCCGGCTCGCGGAAGCGCCGAGCTTCGGCAAGCCGATTCTCATGTACGACGTGCAGTCCGTTGGCGCGAAGGGATACCTCTCCGTCGCGCAGGAGCTGCTCAAGCGGGCCGAGTCGGGTGAGCTCTCCTCGGAGATCGAGCTGCCGCGGGGAGCCAACCGGCCGGTCGGGGAGGTGCGCGGATGACCGAGACGAAGCGATTGGGACGCGGGCTCGAGGCGCTGCTCGGCCCGATCTTGAGGGATGAGGCGGTCGCAAACGGCGGATTGCGAGAGATCGCAGTGACCGCAATCGGTCCCAACCCGTATCAGCCGCGGCGCGATTTTGACGAGACGCAGCTTCAGGAGCTGGCGGCGTCGATTGAGGCCTCCGGGCTGCTGCAGCCCGTCGTGGTTCGCGCCCGACCCAACGGGAAGTACGAGCTGATCGCGGGAGAGCGCCGCTGGCGCGCCGTACAGCGCCTCGGCTGGCAGAAAATCCCGGCGGTCATCAAGGACGTGGACGATCGCGCGCTGCTCACGCTCGCCCTGATTGAGAATCTCCAACGCGACGATCTCTCTCCGCTCGACGCCGCGCTTGGCTATCAGCGCCTCATGCAGGAATTCAGCATTCCCCAGCAGGAAGTGGCCCGGCTGGTCGGGAAGGACCGTTCGACGGTGAGTAACACCCTTCGGCTGCTCCGTCTTCCCGCCGAAGTGCAGGGTCTCCTGCAGCAACGGAAGCTCGCCGAGGGTCATGCCCGGGCGCTCCTCGCGCTCAATGACCCGCGCGAGATCACCCGGCTCGCCCGGGAGTGCGCTGCCGCCGAGTGGTCGGTGCGCGATCTCGAAGCGCGGGTGCGCGGGGAGCAGGTGAACGGCGCTCCCGCGGCCCGGAGGACGATCCGCCGCCCGAAGCCGGAGGTACGCAATCCGAGCGCGGACGTGCGGCTGGTCGAGGACGCGCTGCGGAAACGCCTGCAGACGGATGTGCGGGTGACGGCGCGCCGGCGCGGCCGCGGCGCGGTCACCATTCATTATTATTCCAACGACGATCTGGCGCGGCTCCTCGAGGTCATTCTGGGCGAGCCGTTCACCGGATGAGCAGCGGCGGGAGACGCCGAGGCGTCTCCATCATCGTGCAGCGCGATGGTGCGCTGCAATCACAGAGCTACCGATTTCCGCTCTGGCTGCTGCGCACACTGCTGGTAGCCGCCGTCGCCGCGACGATTCTCCTGGTCCTCGCCATCGCCTTCTACGCGCCGATCGCGCGACAGGCGCTGAGAGTGCCTCCCCTCGAGCGCGAAGTCGAGCGCCTGCGCACCGACAATCTTCACATCCGGGAGCTCGCGGCCGCACTCGACAGCGTCGAGGCGAACTACGAGCGCCTGCGCACCATGGTCGGCGCGGATATCGTCCCCGACCGGATGGTGCTCAGCAGCCAGCTCCCGGTGGCGCCCCCGGTCTACGCGTCAAACCCCGACACCCCGGCGAATTACGAGACCGAGCCCTCCCTTCCCCGTCACTGGCCGCTCGACGAGCGGGGCTATGTCACGCAGGGACAAGCGCTCGCGGACAGCACCAAGGATGAGCATCCCGGCATCGACATTGCTGTGCCGGTAGGGAGCATGGTCCGCGCCTCCGGGGGGGGAACCATCCTTCAGACCGGGGAGCACGAGGCCTACGGCCGCTTCGTTCTGATCGAGCATCCGGAAGGCTACCAGTCCATGTACGGCCACCTCTCACGGATCCTCGCGGTCCAGGGGGCGCCGGTGGGTGCGGGAGAGGTCATTGGCCGCAGTGGAGACACCGGCCGGTCCTCTGCGCCGCATTTGCACTTCGAGATCCGCCACAACGGCGTCTCGATCGACCCCGGCACGATGGTGAGGGAGGCACGCTGATGGGAATCTTTTCCGCTCCGGTGACCGCAACCACGCCCGCGATCGAGCGCCGCAAGAACGGCGTGCCGCAGGGCGGGCTTTCGATCATCGCGAAAGACCTCACGATCGCGGGAGATCTGCACGCGTCGGGCGTCGTCCGCATCGAGGGCCGCGTCATCGGCAACGTGCACGTGGGAGACCAGGTGCTCCTCTCCGAGGGGGGTATCGTCGAGGGCGATGTGCTGACGCGTGAAGCGGTGATCGGCGGACGGGTGCACGGATCGATCAGCGGCGAGGAGCGGGTCGAGGTGCAGGCCAGCGCCGTCGTGCACGGGGACATCGTCACCCGCCGTCTCGTGATCCAGGAGGGCGGCGCGGTCAACGGTGCGATCCGCATGGAAGGGACCACCGTGCTCGAGGCCGAGCGGGTCGGAGGAGCCGAGTGATGAAGCGGGGCATTTCCCGCCGCTGGTGTTTCCTTGCATTTGCGCTGGTCCTCCCGAGCTGTGGCACCCGGGCCGAGCCTCCCGCGGGATTCCGGGTCGGCCTCATCACACCGGGTTCGGTCGCTGACGCGGCGTGGAACTCCGGCGCGTACACCGGCCTCAATGCCATCCGCGATTCGCTGGGCGCCAAGGTGAGCCACGTCGAGGCGCGGACTCCGGGTGAGCAAGAGGAAGCGCTCCGCGCCTACGCAGCGCAGGGCTATGACCTCGTTTTCGGGCACGGTTTCGAATTTCAAGGCCCCGCGGAGCGGGTCGGCGCTCTGTATCCCGGAACGATTTTCGTGGTGACTTCCGGAGAACGGGTATCGGCTGCTGGCAACGTCGTGCCCCTCGTTTTCGGTATCGAGCAGGCGACTTACCTCGCCGGGATGGTCGCCGGCGGCATGACCAGGTCCAATCGGATCGGATTCATCGGCGGAATCGAGCTCCCTCCCATCAAGCGCGGCTACGAGGGGTGGCTCAAGGGGGCGCGGGCGGTGAATCCCCGGGTGGACACCCGGCTCGCCTACCTCAACACGTTCGATGATGCCGCGGCAGGGCGCGAGGCGGCGCTTGCGATGATCCGCCTCGGCGTGGACATGCTGCACCACAATGCCGACCAGACGGCGCTCGGTCTCTTCCAGGCGGTGAAGGAGAGCCCCGGCGTCTATGCTTTCGGCGCCAATCTCGACCAGAGCGCGCTTGCGCCCGACCGGGTGCTGGGCTCGGTGGTGATCGATTTACCGAGGGCGTTCCTAGCGCTCGCGCGGGAGGTGCAGGGCGGCAATTTCAAACCCAAGGTGGAGATGTTCGGACTGAGCGGCGGGGTACTGCGCTACGATCCGAATCCGGGCATGGCGGACCGGGTCCCGGCGGCGCTCCAGGCGAAGGTGAAGGCGGCGAGTGACTC
>CAZHSO010000066.1:8022-10055 GCA_964535105.1 uncultured Gemmatimonas sp. | reverse complement strand
GCGGAGAATCATTCGGGCCTGGTGTCGCGCATCGTGGCGGCGGTGGATGCGTCGCTCGAGACCATCAAGACCGCCGCATGCGGGGAGCCCTGCCTCCTCCTGGTGCATCATGGACTCTTCTGGGATGGCAACGTCCCGCTGACGGGGCGACGCTACCGCCGGATCCGCTGCCTCCTCGAAAACGATATCGCGCTCTATTCCGCGCACATCCCGCTCGACGTCCATACCGAAGTGGGCAACAACTACGTGCTCGCCCGCAAGCTGGGACTCGGCGCCCTCGAATTCTTCGACACCTATCGCGGGGTGCCCCTCGGAGTACAGGGACGGCTCGAGAGGGCTATTCCGCGGGAGGAATTCGTTTCCCGCGTCGAAGCGCTGCTGGGCGCCAAGGCCACGCTGATTCCCGGCGGCCCCGATCTCACCGAGCGCGTGGGAATCATCACCGGCGGCGCGGGGAGCCGGATCGGCGCCGCGCGCGAGGCAGGTGTCGACACCTATCTCACCGGCGAAGGGGCGCACCACACCTACTTCGACGCCATGGAGCTCTCCATCAACGCAGTCTACGCCGGCCACTACGCGACCGAAACGGTCGGAGTCAAGGCGCTGGCGGAGCATCTCTCCACCAGGTTCGGCATCCCGTGGGAGTTTCACGATCATCCGACGGGACTTTGAAACGGTGAGCGGTAAGCGGTAAGCGGGAAAAGCAGCACCCGGCACCCAGCACCTAGAACCCGGCGCCCATTGTCTCCTCTCCTGGAACTCCGCAGCATCCGGAAATCCTTCGGCTCCGTGCGGGCTGTTCGCGGAGCCGATTTCGCATTGGCATCCGGCGAAGTGCACGCGCTGGTCGGGGAGAACGGGGCGGGGAAGTCCACGCTCATGCACATCGCCTACGGGATGGTGGCACTGGATGCCGGTTCCATTCTCGTGGATGGCCGAGAGGTCACGCTCGCGTCGCCGCGCGCCGCGCGGGCGCTGGGGATCGGGATGGTGCATCAACATTTCACGTCGATCGGGGCGCTCGGGGTCGGAGAGAATATCGCGCTGGCGACTGGACGGCTGAACGGCTGGACGGCTGGTGCAGTCAGTGCACGATTAATGGAAGGCCTCGACCTGAGCGCTCGGGTGGACACCCTGGGTGTGGCCCAGCGCCAGCGGCTGGAGATTCTCAAGGCACTCGCGACCGGAGCGAGAATTCTGCTGCTCGACGAGCCGACCGCCGTTCTCGCGCCGCCCGAGGTCGACGAGCTCTTCGCGCTGGTTCGGGAGTTCGTCAAGACCGGCGGCGCGGTGGCGCTCATCACCCACAAGCTCCAGGAAGTCCGTGCGGCGTCGGACCGGGTGACGGTGCTCAGGCGGGGGATCGTGACGCTGCGCGGCGCGACTCGGGAACAGACGGAGCGGACGCTGGCGGAGGCGATGATTGGGGAACAGGGAGTCGCGAAGAGCGAGGAGCGAAGCGGCGGTAACGCGGGCATCGGCCCCTTCGTTACGCTCAGCGTGACAACTCGGATCGGCGGGATTGAGCTTCGCGGCGGCGAGCTGGTCGGTGTTGCTGCGATCGAAGGAAACGGCCACCGCGAGATGCTTCGCGCCATCGCGGGACTCGGCGCGTTTCCGGGAGTCCACGTCACCGGACCGGTGGCCTTCGTGCCGGAGGACCGGACCACCGAAGGACTGATTCCGGCAATGAGCATCACCGAGAATATGGTGCTGGGGCTGGGCGACGATCCTCGATGGGCGCGCGGCGCGAGGATCGACTGGAGAGCCGCCCGCGCGCGAACAGCCGAGCTGATCGATGGGTTCGACATCGTGGCGCCCGGTCCCGATGTCCGCACCGGCGCGCTCTCCGGTGGCAATCAGCAGAAGATCGTCCTCGCCCGCGCTCTCGAGCGCCACCCCGCGCTGCTCGTCCTCGAGAATCCGACCCGCGGTCTCGATGTGCGCACGACCGGTGAGATGCACCGGCGGCTCCGCGCGGCTGCGCGCGCCGGGGTGACGGTGATCGTCTACTCCACCGATCTCGACGAAGT
>CAZHSO010000066.1:0-7922 GCA_964535105.1 uncultured Gemmatimonas sp. | reverse complement strand
GGGGTACGATCCGGTCCTTTCGTTGGGCGCACTCTGGCGCGGCGCCTTCGGATCGTGGTATGCCATCACCTCCGCGACGCTGGTCCGCGCCGTCCCGCTCATCATTCTGGGCCTCGGCATTGCGCTGGCGTTTCGGGCCGGGGTGTTCAACATCGGCGCCGAAGGGCAGTTCTACGCCGGGGCGATCGCGGCCACATGGGTCGGGCTGCACGTGGCAGGGTGGCCATCCGTCGCGGCGATCGGCGCGGTGTGGATCGCCGCCGCGATTGCGGGAATCCTCTGGATTGCGATTCCCGTGCTACTCAAGGTCCGGTTCGGCGTGCTCGAGGTGATCTCCACGCTGTTGCTCAATTTCGTCGCCGAGGCGATGGTGAGTTTTGCCGTCACCGGACCGATGCAGGAAACGAAGGGTATTTACCCTCAGAGCGACGCGATTGCATTGGCAGCCCGGCTTCCGGTGCTTCCGGGAAGCAGACTCCACGCCGGAATTCTCGTCGCCCTCCTGCTCGCGATTCTTCTCTGGCTGCTCTTTACCCGGACCGCGTGGGGCTTCAGGCTCCGCGCGGTCGGGCTTGGACCGGTGGCGGCGGCGGTGAGCGGGCGGATCCCGACCGGGCGCGTCGTCGCGATGGCGCTGCTCTGGTCGGGCGCGCTGGCAGGACTCGGCGGCGGGGTCGAGATCAGTGGCGTCACGTACGCGCTCTTCCAGAATCTCTCGCCGGGCTACGGGTTCACGGCGATCGCGGTCGCGCTGCTCGCCCGGCTTCATCCGCTCGGCGTCATCCTCACCGGGCTTCTGTTTGGAGCGCTGGAAGCAGGCGCGCAGGGAATGCAGCGTGAGGCAGGCGTGCCCGCGGTGGCGGTGCAGGTCGCCGAGGCGGTGATCATTCTCGTGATCGTGATTGCCGAAGTGCTGGCGCGGAGGGTGGGGGCTGGGAGCTGGGGATTGGGGAGTGGAGGAGCGGGATCGGCGGAGGAGCGGTGATGGAATCCGACTTCGCGCTCCTGCTGACCGGGTTCCTTGCGGCCGCCGTCAGAATCTCGACACCGCTTCTCCTCGCGGCGACCGGGGAGATGCTCAACGAGCGGGCCGGCATCATCAATCTGGGGATCGAGGGGGCGATGCTCGCGGGAGCGCTCGCCTCGGCGGTCGGGGCCGCATCGCACGGGCCCTGGGCAGGGGTGTTTCTGGCGGTGCTGGCCGGGGTGGCGGTCGCCGGACTCTTCTCCGCGGTGGCGATCGGGGCACGGGCCGACCAGATCATCACCGGCACCGCCGTCACCCTGGCCGCGGTCGGGCTCACCGGCACCATATATAGGTCGGCCTTCGGACCCGGAGGCCCCGGGCTCACGCTGCCCACCTTCCCGGTGGTGGCGATTCCTGGCCTGCGTGCAATACCGGTGCTCGGCCACGCCCTCTTCGAGCAGCCGTTACTCACCTACCTGGCGTGGCTGCTGGTGCCGGTCGCCTTCTGGTTCCTCTTCCGCACGTGGTGGGGGCTGGCGCTCAGGGCGACGGGGGAATCGGCCGAGGCCGCGCGCGCCTCCGGCGTGCCGGTCGAGCGGGTCCAGACACTGGCGACGCTGGCCGGAGGGGCGATGGCGGGGCTCGCCGGAGCCACGCTGGTGCTGGCGCAGGTGGGAACATTCGCCGAAAAGATGACGGCGGGGCGGGGCTTCATCGCAATCGCGATCGTGGTACTGGGCCGTCGGCATCCGGTGGGGGTTCTGCTCGCGGCGCTTCTCTTCGGCGGAGCGAATGCGCTGCAGTTCGTGTTTCAGGCGATGGGCCTCGCGGTGCCGTATCAGCTGTTCCTGGTGATGCCGTATGCGCTGGCACTCGTGGCGCTCGGGGTGGCGGGGAGAAGAGCGTCAACGGTGAACGGTGAACGGTCAACGGGAAGGGCTGCTATCGGCTAACCTCCACAGCAGGCCGGATAGATCGGGATGATGCATGGCGGATCCGGTTCAGCGCAGTGGGAAGCGATGCCTGAGCTCGTCGATCAGGAGCAGGCGCACGTCGCGCAAGGTACGAAGCAGCCGGACCTCGGGATTCCGCTGGCTGAGCCACGCCAAGTTCTGCTCCCCTCCGGAAACGAGGAAGTCGGGCGCCACCACCGTGTAGCGCTCGAGGGTGTCGAGCGGTGCTTTGCCGATACGCCACCCCTCGGTGCTGCGCTCGGCGCCGTCCTTGAGCAGGAATCCTCCGATGCCGCGGTTGGCGTCGCCCTGCTCCAGCGTCTTTTTGAGCAGCGCGCCGGTCATCTCCACCACCACCGCCTTGCCGCCGAAGGGCAGGATCCGGATCACGTCGTATTCGGTGATCGGCCCCGGAGGCAGCACGTCGTCCAGCCGGACCGAGCCGCTGTTGACGAGTGCCACGTCGGCGTCGGGCGCGGCGGCGTGGAAGGCGCTGGTGAGGAGCCGGGTGAAACCGTTCTCTCCGTTGCGGATTGCCGCCTCGCGCGCATCGAGCGCGGCGGAGAGTGTAGTGACCAGCCGGTCGGGGTTAAGGCCGTCCTGGCGGAAGGCGTCATATGCCAGGTCGGTCCATTGCTTGACCAGTGCCGCGACCGCCGGGTCTTCGGGAATCGAGTCGGTGATGGTGACGATGCGCCAATCGACCGCAGCTCGCGCGCCGGGACGGATCTCGAGGCGCACGATGGCCACGCTCCGGACGTTGGCATCGGCTTTGACGATCGGGGTGAATCGCGCGCCCCGGCGCACCGACCAGTTCTCGTGCTCGTGGCCGCCGAGGATCAGGTCGAGCTCGGGGATCGAGTCGGCGAGCTGGGTGTCGCCGGAGAGGGTGAGGTGGGTGAGGGCCACAAGGGCGTCCACGCTGTCCCGGATCAATGCGATTTCCCGGCGGAGCGATGCGACGGGAGGTTCGTAGCGGAGGTTCGGCTTCCTGACCTGGTCGATGGTGACGGCGACCACTCCAATTCGAGCGGGGCGCCCTCGGGAGTCGGTGAGCCGGAGGATCAGGTGCCCTGGCACGCCGAAGAGCGGCGCGCTGAGCGAGTCGGTGACGTTGCTGCTGACATAGGCAAAGCGGGATTCGGCGACTCGTTTGGCGAGCTCGGGCAACGTGAGGTCGAACTCGTGGTTGCCGAAAGTGGCGAGGTCGAGCCCGGCGCCGTTGAGCACGTCGACCATCTGGCGTCCGGCGAGGCGCTCGCCGTTGACGCGCGCGGTGCCGATGGCTGAAGGGGAGAGGAAGTCGCCGCCCAGGAGCATCCTCGTCGTGGGGTCCTGGGCCTTGAGCCGTTGCAGCACCGTCGCCACCCGGGCGAGCCCGCCGGCCTTGCCGCCTTCGACGGGAGAGATCTCGTATACGTCGTTGATGTGGAGGAGGGTGACGCGGGCGGCGCCGTTGTCGGGGGGAGGCGGGTTATTCGACGGGTTTCCCGCGCACGCGGCGAGCAACACTGCCGCGAGGACCGTCCCGCTCACCGCTGACCGCTCACCGCTCACCTTCATGGCACTCTCCCGTATTTGCGCAGTGCGGCGATCAGCCGGTCGTGCGGCAGCGCGTGCACGGTATAGCCGTTCGCGCCGGTCATCGTCTCGGCGGCGAGCATGGCGTTGAGGATGGCTTCGGAGGTGGCGTCGATCGTTGCTTCGAAGAGGGGGTTGATCACGTCGTTGGATATCGCGGTGAGTGCGATAAGGCCGGTGTCGGCGGCGGCGTTGGGGTTGGCTGTAGAGAAGGCGATGAAGATGTCGCCCGACGAATTGCCGCCGATCCCGCCCATGCGGCCGACGCCAAGGGAGGCGCGCCGGGCGATGCGTTTGAGCTGATGGGGAAGGAGTGGTGCGTCGGTCGCGAGGACGACGATGATGGAGCCCTGGTCGGCGCTCGCATCGTTGCGGTCGCCGCCCGGTGCGGCGCAGGCGGGGCGGCCGGCGGTCGTGCCGTCGGGGAGTGCGGCGTAGCAGGGGAGGAGATCGCGGATCTCTTCGCCCACCGGTACCCCGGCCACGGAAAAGCGCGCCCGTCCGCCGTAGTTGCATTGCACCAGCGCGCCCAGGGTGAAGGGCCGTCCGCTGACGGTGATGCGCCGGGAGGAGGTGCCGGTGCCACCCTTGAACTGGTGACAGGTCATTCCGGTGCCGCCGCCGACGTTACCTTCGGGCACCGGTCCCCCGCGAGCGCCGGTAATGGCGGCATGCGCATCGGCTTTGGAGACGTGGAATCCGTTGATGTCGTTGAGTCCGCCGTCCCAGGTTTCGGCGACGACGGGGAGCGACCAGGTGAAGGCCCTTCCCTTCTGCACGGCGTACTCGACGGTGGCGGCATGCACCGCGCCCACGCTGTGGGTATTGGTGATCATGATCGGCCCGCCGAGGATGCCCGATTCCTCGATCCAGGTGGTGCCGGTCATCTCGCCGTTGCCGTTCAGGGTGAACCAGGCGGCGAACACGTCGCCCAGGCCGGTGCGGCCGCGGGGGAGGATGGCGGTGACGCCGGTGCGGACCGGGCCCTGGCCGGTGACGAGCTTGCCGGCTCCCCGGATTATCGTGGTGACGCCGACTTCGACGCCGGGGACGTCGGTGATGGCATTGAGCGGGCCTGGTGTGCCGGCCTGGGGAACGCCGAGCTCGCGGGCGCGCGGCTTCGCTTGGGCGTGCGCACTGGAGGCCGTTGCCAGGAGGAGGATTGCGAAGGGAAGACGCATGCTATGCCGGAGGCTCGGGGAGGGGAGAATGTTAGCGGCGGCGGGCAAGATCCACGATGAGGGGGAGGTGGTCCGAGCCGAGGTCGGGGCCGAGCTCGGCGTGGATCGCCCGCCAGGATCCGCAGGCCAGGACGTGATCGATCCGGATGGAGAAGCTGGGGAACACGCGGGTGTAGCCGAAGCCGCGGCCGGCGGTGGTGAAGGTGTCGGGGCAGCGGGACCAGTGGTCCCGGAAGATGCGACTTTCGACGGGGAGATTGAAATCGCCGGCGATGATGGGCTCCGGGCTTCGCTCGGCGATCCAGCGGCTGGAGCGTTCGGAGCCGACGTCACGGACGAGGGTGTTGAGGGTCACGCTGCCGGCATCGCCGCCGTAGCGGAGGCGTTCGAGGCCCTTTCGGGGGGTCTCCAGGTGGACGACGGCGAGATCGACCGCGCCTCGGGACGTGGCGAGCTGAAAGAGAACGACGGTTCCGGTACCGCCCTGCAGGCCGGTTGTGGTGCGATCCTCCGTGGTAGTGCGGGTTAGGGGGAACCGGCTGACCAGGCAGAGGCTGCCTTCCGCGTGGGCGGTCCATTCGGGGGGCCAGCGGGAGGGATCGGCCAGACCGGGGGGGCATTCCTGAAACGCCAGGATGTCCGGGTCGTAGCGGGTGAGCTCCAGCGGGATGCTGCCGAGTCTGGAATTGTCGCCACCGCCGACGTTGAAGGTGATGAGGCGGAGCTCTCTGGGAACTGTGCTCGAGAAGAGACGGCGCCACCCGGTGGCGTAGCCCATGACGGGCCCCAGGGTCAGGAGGGTCGCCAGGGAGACCGGCGCCAGGAGCTTTGGTTTGAGGGCGAGGGCCGAGAGGGCGAGGGGGAGCGCAGGAAGCAGCAGGGGCCAGCGGGGCCCGAAGAGGAAGACGGTGGCCGGCCACCAGCGTTCGGCGAGGAGCCAGAGGGCGGTGATGGCGGCGAGGGTGCCGGCGAGGTACCCCCAGGCGAGCAGGGTCAGGCTGCGGAGGACACGGGGGGTGGCGCGGAGGCGTGGCCCTCTGAGATGGGGCCACTTCCTACCGGCGGGGTGCACGGGGCCCCCGGGGGCTTTGGTGGTGGGCTGGCGCGCGGGCCGCTCGAGGACCGGGGAGGATTGCCGGGCGGGTACGGTGAGGGTGCGGCCGCAGCGGCAGCGGATGGCGCGTCCGGCGTGAGCCGGGTCGGCGTGGTAGGTCTGGCCGCATTCGCAGCGGAGGGAGATGGTCAGGGTGCCTCTTGAGGCGGGTGGCACGGGGAATTTACCTGTCCGTCCCGGGTTTTTTGGTGCTGGTGTTTTCGGGATGATGTAAGCATATCCGGATATGCGCAGCGAATCCCAGGCTTCTCCCGCAGCGCCGAAGTTATTGACTCGGCTGCGACATGCGCTGCGCTCGGCGCATTATTCACCGGGTACCGAGGCAGCCTATGTCGTCTGGGTGAAGCGGTTCATCCGGCATCATGGGCTGCGGCATCCAGCCGAGCTGTCGGAGCGGGATGTGTCGCGGTTCCTCACGTATCTGGCGGTGGAGCGGAGGGTCGCCGCTTCCACGCAACAGCAAGCGCTCTCCGCGCTGCTCTTCCTCTACCGGGAGGTTGTAGGACGGCCGCTTGGGCCGCTTGGCGCGGTGGGGCGGCCGCGCGCTCCGGCGCGGCTTCCGGTGGTGCTGACCCGGGCTGAGGTGCAGCGGGTCCTGGAAGCACTGGACGGGGTGTACCGGCTGATCGGGATCCTGCTCTACGGCGCGGGGCTCCGGCTGTTGGAGTGCTTATCGCTTCGGGTCAAGGATCTCGATTTCGAGCGGGGAGAGGTCACCATCCGGCGGGGGAAGGGAGCGAAGGACCGGGTGACGGTGTTTCCGGAGCGGGCGCGGGGGGGGCTGGCAGCGCATCTCGAGGAAGTGAAGGCGATGCACGCGAGTGACCTGCGCGGCGGAGCGGAGCGGGTAGCGCTGCCCGAAGCGCTGGGGAGGAAATATCCCAATGCGGCGGCGGAATGGGCATGGCAGTGGGTCTTTCCGGCGGGGCGTCGGTATGAGGCGGGGAAGAGGGAAGAGGGGGAGGGGGAAGAGGGGAGGGGGGAAGGGGGAAGGGCGGAGGGGGAAGGGGGGCGGAGCGTGTTGCGGCGGCATCACATTCATCCCACTACGGTGCAGCGGGTTATGACGGTGGCGGTGGGAAAAGCGGGGCTCATGAAGCGGGCGAGCTGCCACACGCTGCGGCACTCATTCGCGACGCACCTGCTGGAGGCCGGGTACGACATCCGGACGGTTCAGGAGCTCCTGGGTCACCGGGATGTGAGCACGACGATGATCTACACCCATGTGCTCAATCGGGGCGGGCTGGGGGTTCGGAGCCCGGTGGACGTGCTCGGATAGGCCGGGGTGGCCCTGGCCGGGATATCCCGCAACCGGTAGAATAGACCGCAGCCTCTTTCCCCCGATAGGCGACACGGGTTGCAGCCTATTATGGGGGAGGGACGGGGATAGGCTGCGGGCTCAAGGGCATCACCCACCTGAAGAGGTGGCTCGAATGGGCCGTGGGGAGCGAAGACAAGTGCGTGCGGGGCGGGTCCGTAGCTACGCATACATCTAGTTAGGCCACACCACAAGCCCGACCAGCCAAGGCCTTAGACGAGGGATTCGCAATGCCCGACAGTCCACTGGATGCTCTCCCAGCAATTCCTGATTCAGTCTTGATTCCGCTTTGTGTGCTCGTGTTCAGTATCATTGCCAAGCTCTGGATCCACCGAGACTCCTTCCTTGTGGCCTTACATAGCACTCCCCCACGGATCGCGTTAGCGGCGGTTAGCGTTTGCATTGCTGCGAGTCTCTCAGCCAGTTCGACGTTTACAGCAAGTCCTGGCGACCGCCGGCTACCTCAAAGCATCGAGGCGCTATTCCTTTTCCTAATAGTCTACCTGACCTGTGAAGGACTCCACTCAACGGCCAAGACTGGAGGGCGCCGGGCACTCTGGACCATTCTTGGCGGCGGCCTCTCGTTCGGTCTCATGATGCTCGCGACGCATCTTGTCCAAGCCGCAGCAAACTCTCCAGTTGCCCACCTCGGAGTACGCTGATGTCAGCTCTATTTGCAGGCGTATGGGTCTTCGTCACGGGGTTCGTGATCGGCGCACTGCTCTTTTCGGCCATCCTCTTTGGCGAGCACATCCTCAGTGGGTTCCAGAACCGCGAAAGAATCACCAGAAGTGTGGCCTAACCCTCG
>CAZHSO010000065.1:0-18019 GCA_964535105.1 uncultured Gemmatimonas sp. | reverse complement strand
AGCTCGCGGCGGATCGACTCGTCCATCCCGTAATTGTCGTCGGCGTGCAGAAAGCCCCCCTGCTGCAGGTAGCGCCGGAGCGTGGCCAGCTCGGCGTCACTGAAGCGCACGTTGCCGTGGCCGGTGAGGTACAGGTAGGGCAGCGTCCAGACATCGGCGTCGGCCAGGGTGACCGTCTTCTCGCGCGCACTGACCGGCAGTGTGGTCCGCGCGCCAATGGCCTGGAGGAGATTGGGAAGGCTCGACGGATTGGCATACCAGTCGCCCCCGCCGTCGTAATGGAGACGGCCGATCGTGAGCGGCGTCTGCGCGGGAAGCGGCGCCGCGAGGAGCGCCATGGTCACGCCGAGCGCGGCGGTCACCCGGTCACTGTTCACCCTTCACCCTTCCCCCTTCACCGTCATCTTGTACGCCTCATTCCGCGGCACGCCGAAGAGATCGGTGAGCAGACTCGCGACCTGCTTCCGCGAGATCCCCGCCGCGAGAAGCCGCGCCGCTGCGGTGCGGGCGCGATCGGCGTTCTCCCGATCCGGCCGGGGCGGCGCGCCTGCGACCAGCACCGTGCATTCCCCCCGCACCGATGCCTCATCGGCGTACCGCGCGGCGAGCTCGCCGAGGGTCCCCGTAGCCACTTCCTCGTGAATCTTGGTCAGCTCGCGCGCCACCACGGCACGTCGTTCGCCACCCGCGACGTCCACGAGATCGGCGAGCAGCGCACCCACACGCCCGGGAGCCTCGAAGAGCACGGTGGTCCACTCCTCTGTGGCGACGCGCGCCAGAAGCCGGGCCCGCTCGGCTCCCTTGCGCGGAAGGAACCCGAGGAACAGGTAACGATCGGCGGGCAGACCCGCGGCGGAGAGCGCGGTGCTGACCGCGGACGCACCAGGAAGTGGGACGATGGCAAAACCGGCCACCCGCACTTCTGCTACGAGCGCGGCGCCCGGATCGCTGACGCCGGGAGTACCGGCGTCGGTGACCAACGCGACGTCATCGCCCGCCGCGAGCGCTCGCAGGATTCCCGCGGCCGCGCCAGCATCGGAGTGGGCGTGATAGGAGATCAGCCTGGGGCGAATGGCGCCCAGATGGGTCAGTAGAGTCCGGCTGCGCCGGGTGTCTTCCGCGGCGACGACGGGCACGGTGCGGAGCAGCTCCGCCGCCCGCGCGGTCAGGTCGCCGAGATGGCCGAGCGGAGTGGCAACGACGTACAGGGTGCCGCGCCGCACGTCATGTCGCGGCGAGGTGCTTGGCGATCCGCGCTTCGAGCGCGGCCTTCTGGGTCAGCCCGATAACCGTGTCGACGTGCTTGCCGTCCTTGAAGAACAGCAGCGCGGGGATCGACCGCACATTGAAGCGCATCGTGGTCTTCTGATTCTGGTCCACGTCGACCTTGGCGACCCGCATCCGTCCCTCGTAGGAGGTGGCGAGCTGCTCGAGGATCGGCGCGATGGCGCGGCACGGTCCGCACCACTCGGCCCAGAAATCGACGATGACCAGGCCCGTGCCCTGCTCGACTTCGGCGCCGAAGCTGTCGTCGCTCAGATGCGCGATCGTTCCGTTCTCACTCATGTTGGCCCCTGCTCCTGTTACCTTGTTCGTCATGCCCGACCAGCCCCGCATCGCCCATGTGGGTGTCGCCGTGCCGGATATCGAAGCCGCTCTGGCATTCTATCGGGATGTCCTGGGACTCACACCCCATCCTCCCGAGAACGCCGACGGCGCCACAATAGTTTCCCTGTCTCTGGGGGAGAGCGAGGTCGAGCTTCTGGCCCCGCGCGACCCCGACAGTCCCATCGCGAAATTCCTCGAGCGCCGCGGCCCCGGTATCCATCACATTTGTTACCGCGTCCCCGACCTCGACCAGGCCCTCGAGGCCTGCCGCCGGGAGGGATACCGTCTGGTGGACGAGGTGCCTCGCACCGGGGCGGGTGGACGGCGCATTGCATTCGTCCATCCCAAGGCCACCGCCGGCATTCTCCTCGAGCTTACCGAGTGAGCCCGTCGAGCAGCTCGGACCCCTCGCACGGCCGTGCCGGATTGCCGGCCGCGAGGACGTCCACCTCCTCCACGAGCCAGCCGCCGGCCTTGCCGCGCGTCACCGTCGCGGGAATCTGCTTCACGCAGCCGGTCCGGTAGAGGGCGACGATGACCCGGCGCTGGTTCTCCTTGCCGGTGACCGGGACGTCGGAGACGAGGTGGGTGCTGTCGCCCCGGAGATAGGCCTGCATCACGATCAGGCGCTTCTCCCAGCCGGGGGGCTTGCCCGTTTCAGCGGCGGACCCGTCGGCGGTGCCCCAGAGCTGCGCCATTCTAGCGAGATTGCTGTCGGCCGCGGCCTGCATGAAGGCGCGCATGGCGAGGCTGGGCGAGCTGATCGGCGCGACGGCTGCGTTGCCGCCGGATGCGGCGCCACCACCGCATGCAGCGAGAGCCGAGAGACCGGCAAGGACCGCGAAGCTCGCGGGTACAAATGGTCGCATGGGAGGCTCTCCTCGAACGGGACACGCCTTCTGATGCGAAAGTAACCGGACGCCTGCCCCCGGAGCAACGAGACGATGCGCCTGTACGTCAATGTCGATCACGTGGCCACGATTCGTCAGGCCCGCCGCACCGATGAGCCGGACCCCGCCGACGCCGCGCGCCTCGCTGAGGCCGCCGGCGCCGACGGCATCACCGCCCACCTCCGCGAAGACCGGCGCCATATCCAGGACGCCGATCTCGAATCGCTCGCCGCCGGCGTCGCAACCGTGCTCAACGCCGAGCTCGCGCTGGCGCCCGACGTCGTGGCGCTGGTCTGCCGCCTTCGGCCCTTCCAGGCAACGCTGGTGCCGGAGCGCCGCGAAGAGGTCACCACCGAAGGCGGGCTCGACCTCTCCCGCGGCGACGCGCGCCTCATCGACGCCATCGCACGGCTCACCGCGGCAGGCATCCGGGTTTCTCTCTTCATCGATCCCGACCGCGCCACCATCGATGCGGCTCGCGCGATGGGGGTGCCGGCCATCGAGCTCCACACCGGGCGCTACTCCCACTATTGGCGCACCGGACCGGCGGCGCTGGAGCAGGTGGCCGATGCGGCGCGTCACGCCCGGTCGCTCGGTCTCGCCGTGCACGCCGGGCACGGCCTCACCTATCGCAACGTGCAGCCCATCGCAGCGATCCCGGAGATCGAAGAGGTCAACATCGGCCACAGCATCGTGAGCCGCGCGGTGCTTTCCGGAATGACCGAGGCGGTGCAGCAGATGCGAAGGCTGGTGGATACCGCGCGGAATCCGCGGTGACTACACTTCCCCCTTACCCCTTCCCCCTTCCCCCTTCCCCCTTCCCCGCATGAGCGCTCCCCTCGGCCGTCGTGAGTTTTTCGCCCTCGAGGCGGGCGAATACCTCGAGCGGCTCGCGCTGCTGGTCGGCGCGGTGGAGCCGCCCGCCGCCGCCGACCTCGTGCGTCACGCCCGCGCGCTCCGCGGCGCGGCGCTGATGGCCGGCCCTCCCGGATTCTCGACGGCGGCCGCCGCCATCGAGAGCACCGTCAAGGGCGTGCGCGACGGTGCGCTCGGTTGGACTCCGGTGCTCGCCGAGCGCCTCGCCGATGCGGTCGAGGACTGCAAGGCGCTGCTCCGGAAAGTCCGCGAGTGGTCCGACACCGACACGCAGCGCTGCGAGCGCATCGCCGAGCAGCTGGAAGCCGAGCCGGGAACCAGGGAGCGGCGCGGCGGAGCTAGCGGCGCCTCCGGCACCGGGCTTACCGCCGGTGTGCGCACCTACGTCGCGCGGGAAGCCGCTGCGGTCGCCGGCACCCTCGATCAGGTGGCCGAGGCAGTGGACCGGAGGCCCGCGCCCGACAGCGCGGAGCCGCTGCTCCAGCGGCTGCAGCCGCTCCGCGGACTCGGCGCGCTTCCCGGGCTCTCCCCGCTCCCCGAGCTCCTCGAAACACTCGACCTCGCCATCGCCACAACCGGAAAGGGTGGCGCGTGGTCTCCCCTGACGGGCAAGGCATTTCGGGCGGTCGGGGCCGCGCTCGCCCGGATGGCGCGCGATATCGCCGAGCTCGGTATCCCGCAGCATGATTCGACCGAGGTGGTCCAGGCCGCCGAGCTGCTTCGCGACGCATTTCTGCTCGAAGACGACGTGGTGGATATCGCCACGCTCTTCGCCGGCGACGACAGCGCCCCGATCGTGTCCCGAGGATTCCCCCCGGTGCCGCGCGTCGCGGCCGGCGACTCGGCCATCGAGCTGGTGAGTCTGGCAGACCGGCTGCGGCAGGCGGCCGACCAGATCCGGGGGCACCTCCCGCGCTCGGCCCGCACCCTCCAGCTGCAGGGACTGGTGCTCGCGCTGCGCGGGCTCTCGCTCACCCCGGCGGTGCGGGCCGGCGCAGGCGAGCTCTTCCGCGCACTGGACCGCGAAGCGATGTCCGGCCGCGCCCTCGTGGAAGCCTCCGGTTACGCCGCGATCCTCCGGGACGCCGGCGAACTCCTCGCCGGTGCGGCCGACGCCGGGGGCGCCGCCGCGCTCCCCGGAGTTCTCGCACCGCTGGTCCAGCGGCTCGATCGCATGCGCGGGGCCGACGGCGCGGAGGCGGTGGACATCATGCCGATCGAAGCACTCGCGCCCGAGGCGGACGAGGATGCCGGGGTGGTGCCGATCGAGTCGCTGCTCTACGACGGCGTGCCGGCAGTGGCGCAAAGGCTGCTTCCGTTCGAGCGCACATTCTCGACGTACTTCCGGCTGCTGCGCGAGGAGACGGAGGCGGCCGACGGACCGGTCGTCCCCATCGCGTCACTGGCCCCGGACCCGCTGACCGACTCGGTGCCGATCCAGGCGCTGCTCTACCGCGGCCGGCGCGCGCTCGAGCGGGCCGACCTGGTCCGTCGCGAGCTCGACGCGGCCCTCCGCATCCGCCGCGACATGAACAGCGTGGAAACCCTCATCGCGGAATTGCTCGACCTGGTGCCGCTCGCGCTTGACAACGAACGCTGACGCCGGGCGCGCCCAGCGGCGCCGCCGGCTCTTGACCACCGTCCTCGGTCTCCTGATCACGGCGGCACTGCTCTACTGGGTGCTGCGGGGGACCTCGCTCTCCGACATTGCCGTGCATCTGCGCACGGCTCGGAAGGGCCCGCTCGCGCTCGCGGTGGCGGTCGCCACCTTCGCGTTCGTCATCCGCACCGTCCGCTGGCGATCACTGCTGCACACGGCCGACGGCGGCCCGGTGCCCTGGAGCGTGCTCTGGCACGCCACGGCCATGGGGTTCATGGCCAACAACACCCTTCCCTTCCGCCTCGGCGAACTGCTGCGCGCGTACGCCGCGAGCCGCCTGGGACGGGTCCCGATGACCGCGGCGTTCTCCTCGATTGCCGTGGAGCGGGCGCTCGACGGCTTGACCCTCGTCGCCCTGCTCGGCGTGGCGCTGCTGGAGGCAGGGCTTGCGCCGGACAACCGGATCATGGGGAACCGGCTCGACGCGCTGGCCCAGAAATCGGCGATCGTGTGCGCGGTGATTTTTGCCGGGGCGATCTTCGTGGTGCTCTTTCCGGTCGCCACCGAACGGCTCATCCGTGCGCTGGTTCCCTTCAAGGGGCTCGCCGACCGGCTGGTACACCTCATCGAGGGGTTGCGGCTCGGATTCGGCGCGCTCCGCTCTCCCGCGCGGCTTGCGGCAGCGGTGCTTTGGTCGATCGTGCTCTGGCTGGTCGGCGCGCTGGGCTTCTACGTCGCGTTTGCCGCTTTCGGGATCGAGGTCGGCTTTGCCGGAGCGCTCCTGGTCCAGAGCCTGCTTGCGTTCGGCATCGCCGCGCAGCTCACACCGGGATTCTTCGGTCAGTTCGAGCTCCTGGTTGCCGCGGCGCTCGCGCTCTTCGGCGTGCCGAACGATCTCGGCGTCGCGTATGCCCTCAGCTACCACATCACGACGTTCATCCCGATCGTGCTGCTCGGTCTCTGGTCGCTTTCCCGAACGGGGCTGCACGTTCGCGACGCGCAGGCGGCCGGCGGATGACCGACACGCTGACGCGACCCGCGCACGCCAAGGCGAACCTCCTGCTCCGGGTGCTCGCCCGCGAGAGCGACGGATATCACGGCATCGAGACGCTCTTCTGCCGGCTGGAGCTCGCCGATACGCTGACCGCGATTCGGACCGACGGACGCGACGTGACACTCGAGGTGGAGGACGCTGCAACCGGACCCGCCGAAGAGAACCTCGCGGTGCGCGCCGCGCGCCTGGTGCTCGAGGTGAGCCGGCAGAAATTCGGGGTGCGTCTCTCCCTCACCAAGCGCATTCCGGTCGGGGCGGGACTGGGTGGCGGCTCTGCCGACGCCGCGGCGGCGCTTGCCCTGGTGAACGCCCTCGGTGGCAACGCGATTCCGCGGGCCGAGCTGCTGCACCTCGCCAGCCGCCTGGGCTCCGATGTCCCCTTCTGCCTGAGCGAGGTACCGCTCGCGCTTGGGTGGAGTCATGGAGAGCGGATGCTCTCGCTTCCCCCCCTTCCCCGTTCCCCGGTGCTGTTGGTCACACCGCCGATTCCCGTCCGCACGGCCGAAGCATACGCCTGGTTGGACGAGGCGCGCGCAACCGGCAGCCGCCGGGGGGCGCTGCTGCTCAACCCTTCCGTACTTGCCGGGTGGAGCGACATCGGCCGGATGGCGGGCAACGATTTCGAATCGGTGGTGTTCGGGCGGTTGCCCGCGGTGCGCGAAGCGTTCGAGGCGCTCGCCCGGACTCGGCCGCTGCTCTGCCGGATGAGCGGGTCGGGATCGACGCTCTTCGCGGTGTACCGGAACGAAGGCGATCGCGAGGATGCGCGGATGATGCTGGGCAGGAAACACGGCGCCGTCGTGGCGACGAGCACAATGTAGGGTGAGCGGTGAGCAGTGAGCGGTGAGCGGGGGGTCGCGGTCCCGCTTACCGCTCACCGCTTACCTTTCATGCGCTGGCCCTTCGTCCAATGGCAGGACAGCAGACTTTGGATCTGCGAATGGTGGTTCGAATCCACCAGGGCCAATGGAGGCAGCCTCCCATCTGATGCGCGCACTCACCTACCACGGCGTTCACGACTTCCGGGTCGAGCGGGTTCCCGACCCCGCACTCCTTGCGCCGACTGATGCAGTCGTCGCCGTGCGACTCGCCGCCATCTGCGGCTCCGATCTTCACGTCTGGCACGGCAGAGAGACCGGCCTCGATCAGGGCACGGTGATGGGCCATGAGTTTCTCGGTGAAGTTGTCGAGGTAGGGTTCGCGGTCTCGCGATTTCGCCGCGGCGACCGTGTCGTCAGCCCGTTCACCACGAGCTGCGGGGCATGTTTCTACTGCACCCACGCGCTTCCGGCCCGCTGCAGCGCGGGACAGCTCTTCGGCTGGGTCGCGCGCGGCGCCGGCCTGCACGGGGGACAGGCGGAACTCGTTCGAGTGCCGCTCGCCGACTCGACACTGCTCGGCCTTCCGCCGGATCTCGCCGCCGAAGCCGGTCTCCTGCTCGGAGATGTGCTGGCGACGGGTTACCACTGCGCGGTGATGGGTGGCATTACCTGGGGATCGAGCTGCGCGGTCATCGGGTGCGGACCCGTCGGCTTGATGGCGGTGCTCTCGGCGCAGGAGCTCGGTGCCGGGCAGGTCTTTGCCGTCGACACCGTGCCGGAACGGCTGGCGCTCGCGGCGAGCCTAGGGGCCGTGCCGGTGGATCTGCGTGAAGGGAATGCGATCGCAGCGATTCGGAGCGCCACCTCCGGGCGCGGGGTAGATGCGTCGCTGGAAGCGGTGGGATCGCCGGACGCCAGCCGGATCGCCTTCGAGCTGGTCCGCCCCGGGGGCACGATCGCCGCCGTCGGCGTCCATCATGAGACCGCGTTCCCTTTCTCCCCCGGCGCCGCGTACGACAAGAATCTCACCTATCGGATCGGGCGCTGTCCCGTCCGGCATTATATGGAGCGACTTCTCCCCATCGCGCGGACGCATGAGGCCGCGCTCGCCTCCCTGTTCACCCATCACCTCCCCCTCGACCAGGCCCCAGAGGGGTACCGGATTTTCGACGCCAAGTTGGACGGATGCATCAAGGTGGCGCTGGTGCCCGCCACCCGCCTTCCCGATTGACCCCAAACGGGCTCCGGCATTATACTTAGGGGCTATGGCCCTGCCGAACGAGTCGATCGCTCGGAGCCCCATGCTCCTCCTCAGCGGCACGGCCAATCGGCCGCTCGCGGAGGAAGTCGCGACCGAGCTCAACTCGGTGCTCTGCAAGGCCACGATCAGGCGCTTTTCCGACGGCGAAATTTTCGTGAAGATCGACGAAAATGTTCGCGGGCGGGATGTCTACATCATCCAGCCGACCAATCCGCCGGCAGAGAATCTGATCGAGCTGCTGTTGCTCATGGATGCGGCCCGGCGCGCGAGCGCGGCCCGGATCACTCCGGTGATTCCCTACTTCGGTTACGCGCGCCAGGACCGGAAAGATCAGCCCCGGGTGGCGATAAGCGCGAAGCTGATGGCCAACATCATCTCCCAGGCGGGAGCGGACCGGGTGCTCGCGATCGACTTCCATCAGCATCAGCTCCAGGGGTTCTTCGACCTGCCGGTCGATCACCTCTACGCGGCGCCGGTCTTCACGAGCCACTACCGGCAGAAGGGGCTCAAGAATCTGGTCATCGTCGCCTCGGACGTCGGCGGCGCAAAGATGGCGCGCGGGTTCGCCAAACGGCTGGACGCGAGCTTGGCGATCATTGACAAACGCCGCACCGCCGCCAACGTCGCCGAAGCCGTGAATGTGGTGGGAGATGTAGCGGGTAAGGACTGCATCATCCCGGATGACATGATCGATACGGGGGGCACGATGGCCGAAGCGGCCCATGCCCTGAAGCGGCTCGGCGCCCAGGACATTTACCTTTGCGCCACCCACGCCCTGCTCTCCGGGCCCGCGGTGGAGCGGTTGACCCAGGCGCCGATCAAGGAGGTGGCGGTGACCAACACCATCCACCTCCCGCCCGAAAAGCAGTTCGACAAACTCAAGGTGTTGTCCATCGCCGGACTCCTCGCGAAGGCGATCGGATACACCCATAGCGACCAGTCGGTCAGCGCGCTGTTCGATTAAAGGAACCCGGACCATGGCAACTCACGCAACGATTCACGCAACCCCGCGCACCCGCTCCGGCAAGGGCGTGGCCCACTCGCTCCGCCGCGAGGGCAGGATCCCCGCCGTCATCTACGGCCGTGGCCGCGACCCCGAAGCGATCGACGTGGATACCACCTCCCTGACCCGGCTGCTCGCCCAGATCTCCGCGGCCACCACGATCGTGGACGTGACGGTCGAGGGACGCACCCCCGTCAAGGCGCTGATCCGCGAAATCCAGCGCAATCCGGTGCGGCCGGCCGACATCATCCATCTCGACCTCTACGAGGTGCACGCCGACCAGAAGGTCACCATCGAGGTGCCGGTGAAGCTGATTGGCGTTCCCGATGGCGTGAAGAATTTCGGCGGCGTCCTCGACCAGATCATGCACGACATGTCGATCCGGGTGCTTCCGGCGAATATTCCCGAGCATATCGACGTGGACGTGAGCGCCCTCGCGATCGGGCAGTCGATTCACATCTCGGACCTGCAGCAGGAAGGCGGGAGCTACGAGATCATGAACGACCCCCGCCAGACGGTATGCACCATCGTCGCCCCGCGGGCCGAGGAAGTTGTGGCGCCGGTCGTCGAAGAAGTGGCCCCGGTGGAGCCGGAGCTCATCCGGAAGGTCAAGCCGGACGAGGAAGCCGAAGCCGAAGGCGAAGGGAAGAAGTAACTGCCGCGGGCCGTTCTGGGCCTGGGCAATCCGGGCCCCGAATACGCAGATACCCGGCACAACGCGGGGTTTCTGCTGGCGGACCGGCTGGCCGAGCGCTGGCGGCTGGTGTCGTTCAAGCGGGAAGGCCAGAGCAGAGTTGCGGCGGGATTCCGCGACGGGGTCCCGGTCCAGGTGATCAAGCCCCAGACGTACATGAACCGGAGCGGCAGCGCCCTTGCGTCGCTCCGCGCCGCCGACGCCTTCGACCCCGCCCGGGATCTGCTCGTGCTGGTGGACGACGTCGCGCTCGACGTGGGCCGCTTCCGGCTCCGCGGGGTCGGAAGCGCCGGCGGCCACAACGGGCTCAAGAGCGTCGAGGGAGTGCTTCGGCGGCAGGACTACGCCCGGCTCCGGATCGGCGTGGGGCCACGCCCGATGGGCCTCGACGATCTCGCCGATTTCGTGCTGGACCGCTTCACCCCGGAGGAGCGCACCGCTCTCGATGCGCTGCTCGACCCGATGGCCGAGGCGGTGGAGTGCTGGCTGGACGAAGGCATCGAGCAGGCGATGAACCGGTTCAACCGTTGACCCTCCGACCGCGGCGTGGATCATGACGACAGCTCAGCTGCCTCTGTATTCGTTGATCATCGGCTCGCTCGGCCTCCTGGCCACCTGGCTGACCTACGCCGGCATCAAAAAGCAGCCGGCCGGCAACGAGGTGATGCGCGACCTCGCCGAGCAGATCCACACCGGCGCGCTGACCTTCCTGCGCCGCGAGTACACCGTTCTCCTCCCGTTTCTCGTCACCGTCGCGGTGCTGCTCGGACTCGCTATCAGCATGAAGACCGGTGTGGCCTACGTGGCCGGCGGACTCTGCTCGATCATCACCGGCTGGGTCGGCATGCAGGGGTCCACCCGGGCCAATGTGCGCACCACCGAAGCCGCCAGGGCAAGCGGGCAGGCCCAGGCGCTCCGCATCGCGTTCTCGGGCGGGGCGGTGATGGGGCTCGCCGTGGCCTCGGTCGGACTGGTCGGCCTGGCCCTCGTGTTCCTGGTGCTGGGGAGGGCCGAGCTGGGCACCGATGCCCGGGCCTTCTCGGAAATCATCACCGGATTCAGCATGGGCGCGTCGTCGATCGCGCTGTTCGCCCGGGTGGGCGGCGGGATCTTCACCAAGGCCGCCGACGTCGGCGCCGACCTGGTGGGCAAGGTCGAGGCGGGCATTCCGGAGGACGATCCCCGGAACCCCGCCACGATCGCCGACAACGTGGGCGACAACGTGGGGGACGTGGCGGGACTGGGGGCCGACATCTTCGAGAGTTACGTCGGCGCCGTGGTGGCGACGATCGCGCTCGCGGCCACCTCGACGCTGATCGCCACAGGCGACCGTCTCGCCGCGATGCTGCTGCCCCTGAGCTACGCCGCCGCGGGGCTGGTGGCCTCGCTGCTCGGCATCGCGATGATGCGGATCCTCGCCAAGGGCAACCCGGCAGCCGCGCTCCGACAAGTAACCATCCTGGCGGCGGTGCTTTTCCTGGTTTTTGCGTACGCCCTGACGAAGATGTTTCCACTGACCCTGGCGACCGCGGGAGGAGTGAACAGCGGCGCCCTTGGACCGTTCTGGGCGGTGGTGGCCGGCACACTGGCCGGTATCGCGATCGGGCTCGCCACCGAGTATTACACCAGCTCCAGACCGGTCGCGCGCATCGCCGCCGCCTCGAGCACCGGCCCGGCCACCAACATCATCGCGGGGCTCGCGGTGGGGATGCAGTCCTGCATCATCCCCATGCTGCTGCTCTGCGCCGCGATTTACGTCTCGTTCGAGGCGGCCGGACTGTACGGCATCTCCATCGCCGCGGTCGGCATGCTGGCGACGGTGGGTGTGATCATGACGGTCGACGCCTACGGCCCCATCTCCGACAACGCCGGCGGCATCGCCCAGATGAGCCACCTCGGACCGGAAGTGCGCAAGATTACCGACGGGCTCGATGCCCTCGGCAATACGACGGCCGCGATCGGCAAGGGCTTCGCCATCGGCTCGGCGGCGCTCACCGCGCTGGCCCTCTTCTCGGCCTACACCTCCGCCGTTGGCCTCACTGGGCTCGACCTGATCGATCCGAAGGTCGTGATCGGCCTCTTTCTCGGGGGCGTGATGCCATTCTTCGTCGCGGCCACCACCATGACGGCGGTGGGACGCGCGGCGCAGGGCATGGTCGAAGAGGTGCGCCGCCAGTTCCGCGAGATCCCCGGCCTCCTCGAGGGTCGGCCCGGTGTCAAACCCGACAGCGCCCGCTGCGTGGACATCTCCACCAGGGCGGCGCTCCGCGAGATGATCCTCCCCGGCGTGACCGCGGTCGCGCTGCCGGTGGTGGTGGGGTATTTTATGGGCACCCGGGCGCTCGGCGGCCTGCTCGCCGGCGCCACCGTTACCGGCGTCCTGCTGGCGCTCTTCATGGCCAACAGCGGCGGGGCGTGGGATAACGCCAAGAAGTTTATCGAGGGCGGCGAGCTGGGCGGCAAGGGCTCCGACGCCCACAAGGCGGCCGTCGTCGGCGACACCGTCGGCGATCCGTTCAAGGACACCTCCGGCCCGGCCATGAACATTCTCATCAAACTCATGAGCGTCGTGGCGCTGGTGCTGGCCCCCTGGTTCGTGGCGATGGGCAAGTAGTCGTCAGTCGTGATGTCGCTGGTGCCCGCGACCTGGTTCGCCCGGCTACACAGCTAGATGCTCCGGCTCGGTATCGTCGGTCTCCCCAATGTCGGGAAGTCCACGCTCTTCAACGCGCTGACGTCGGCCGGAGCGCTGGTGGCGAACTATCCCTTCGCGACCATCGAGCCCAACACCGGCGTGGTGCAGGTGCCCGACCCCCGCCTCGATATGCTCGCCGGCATCGTGAAGCCGGAGCGAACCGTCTCCGCCACCGTGGAGTTCGTGGACATCGCGGGCCTCGTCAAGGGCGCGAGCCAGGGGGAGGGGCTCGGGAACCAGTTCCTGGCCAACATCCGCGAAGTGGACGCGATCGTGCACGTGGTGCGTTGCTTCGAGGACGCCGACATCCAGCACGTGATGGGCCCGGTGGATTCGGTGCGCGACCGGGAAGTCATCAACATCGAGCTCGGCCTCGCCGACCTCGCCGCGGTAGAGAAGCGGCTCGACAAGGCGGTGCGCACCGCCAAGAGTGGCGATCCCCAGGCCAAGATCGAGGCCGCGCTCCTGCCGCGCCTGCGCGACGCTCTCGCCGCTGGGCGCTCCGCCCGCAGCGTGGTTCCGACCGACGAAGAGTCCGGCCCCTACCGTGCATTCAACCTTCTCACCGCCAAGCCGGTGCTCTACGCCGCCAATCTTGCGGAGCATGAAATCGCCGGCGGCAATGTCCACACCCGGGCGCTGCAGGCCGAGATCGACCACGACAAGGAAGCCGCGGAGATCGTCGCCTTTTCGGCAAAGGTCGAGATGGAGCTGGCCGAGCTCTCCGCCCTGGACCGCGGCCCCTTCCTCGAGTCGCTGGGGATCGCGGAGTCGGGACTCGACCGCCTGGCCCACGCCGCGTATCACCTGCTCGGCCTGATGAGCTACTTCACCGCCTCCGAGAAGGAGGTCCGCGCCTGGACCGTCCACCGAGGCGACAAGGCTCCCGCCGCGGCGGGGGTCATCCATTCCGATTTCGAGAAGGGCTTCATCCGGGCGGAAACGGTGGCATTCGACGAATTCGTGCGAGTGAACGGCTGGAAGATGGCGCGGGAACAGGGACTGGCCCGAGCGGAGGGCAAGGAATACGTGCTGCAGGACGGAGATGTGATGCTGTTCAGGTTCAATGTCTAGACTCGCAGGATTTCCCTCCATTCCGACTGCAATGCCGAGCACGCCGCGAGCAGTCGGGCTTCCTCGACCCGATCCGCCCGCGTCCGCTTGACCTCCGCCGTGCGCCGCACCGTCCACTGCGGATACGGCCGGTCGGCGAGCACGACCTCCATGCCGGACTCGAGCCATCCCTCCTGCAGCACCCGCAGATACCAGCCGGAACGATGGTTCTGGACGATCGTCTTGACGAGCTCGGGCAGCCGATGCCGCCGGGAGAGCGTGCTGCACGGAGTGTCTCACCCTCCCCCTTGTGGGGAGGGTAAGAAAGTCATTGGTGCGGCTCGCCACCCTCCCCCTTTCAGGGGGAGGGATAGATTGCGATACGCTCTCCTCATGGAAGCCCGCATGCGCACGCCGATCGAGATCGGGCTGACCGCGGCGATTGTCGCGGTCGAAGACGGCTCGCCGCGTATTCTGGTTCTGGGCGGCGCCAAAGGCGACGCGCTCGGGCTGCCGAGCGGGCCCTTCGACGCGCTCAAGCATCGCACCTTCGAGATCGGGCTTCGCACCTTCGTGGCCGAGCAGACCGCGCTTGCGGTCGGCTATGTCGAGCAGCTCTATACGTTCGGCGACCGCGGCCGCCACGCGCAGCCCGGTGACACCGGGCCGCACGCGGCTTCCGTCGGCTATCTCGCACTCACCCGCGTGCCCGAGGACGACAAGGCGCTGAAGGCGGTGGGCGCGCGCTTCGAGCCCTGGTACCGCTTCTTCCCTTGGGAGGATTGGCGCTACGGCCGGCCGGCGATGCTGGATGTCACCATCCTGCCGGCGCTCAATACCTGGGCGAAATCGCCGCCGCCCCGCGGCCAATGCCCGGCGCCGTCGCGGCGCGCCCGCCTCACACTCGCGTTCGGCGCGGAGGATGCGTCCTGGGACGAAGAGCGGGTGCTGGAGCGCTATGAACTCCTGTACGACGCCGGACTCGTCGAGGAGGCGCGGCGCGACCGCCGAGAGGCGGCGCTCGCGCGGAAGAAAGTCGTGCCGCTCGGCGAGCCCATGCGCTTCGATCACCGGCGGATTCTCGCCACCGCCATCGCGCGGCTGCGAGCGAAGCTTAAATACCGGCCGGTGGTGTTCGAGCTGATGGACGAAGAATTCACGCTCACCGAGCTGCAGCGCACGGTCGAGGCGATCGCGGGCCGGCATCTGCACAAGCAGAACTTTCGTCGCCTCGTGGAATCGACGGCGCTCGTCGAGACCACGGGCAATATGTCGACCGAGACCGGCGGCCGCCCGGCGGCGCTGTTTCGCTTCCGCCGCGATGTCTTGTCCGAGCGCCCGGCGCCGGGGTTGAGGTTTGGGGGCCGCTAACTTCCGTCATCCCGGGCGAGTGCCGAAGCCGCGAGACCCGGGACCGTCATCGACATTGCGGATAGCGATCCCGGCGCTCCGCGTCGCTTCGCGACGCTTCGGCCGGGACCACGTTTAGATCTCCACATCCAGCGCCACGTCGAGCGCGGGCGCCGAGTGGGTGAGCGCGCCGGACGAGATCAGGTCCACGCCGGTCGCGGCGATGGCGGCGATTGTGTCGAGGGTGACGCCGCCGGAAGCTTCGGTCACGAGCTTGCCGCTGACCAATTTCACGGCCTCTGCAAGTTGCTTCGTATCCATGTTATCGAGCAGCACCGCGTCGGCCTTGCCGGAGGCGACCACTTCTTTCAGCTGAGCGAGGCTTTCGACCTCGATCTCGATCTTGACGAGATGCCCGACCGCGGCGCGCGCCTTCTCGAGCGCGGGCTTCACGCCGCCGGCGACCGCGATGTGGTTGTCCTTGATCAGCACCGCATCGTCGAGACCGAAGCGATGATTGTGCCCGCCGCCGCAGCGGACCGCGTATTTTTCCAGCGCACGGAGCCCCGGCGTGGTCTTGCGAGTGCAGACGACGCGCGCCTTGGCGTTGCCGATCTTCGCCACATAAGCGGCCGTGAGCGTGGCCACGCCGGAGAGCCGGCCGAGGAAATTCAGCGCTGTGCGCTCGGCCGAAAGGATCGGCGCAGCTAGACCTTCGATCTCGGCGAGCAACGTTCCGGCCGCGACCTTGTTGCCGTCGCGCTGGCGGGCACGAAAGGTGATTTTCTCGTCGAGCATCAGGAACGCGCGGCGCGCGCATTCGATTCCGGCGATGGTGCCTGCCTTGCGCGCGACGAGCTTGGCGCGGGCCCGCGCGCCTTCGGGCAAGGTCGCCGCCGAGGTGATGTCGCCGGCGCGGCCCAGGTCCTCGTCAAGCGCGCGGCGCACCGCCTCGTCGATAACGAGTGGGGAGATGGCCGCGCCCGGTGCGAGCAGTTCGGACATGTCAGGCCGCCTTGGCGCTGGTGGGTGCGGCGACGGCGCGGGCCTCGTCGAGCGTGGTGAAACTCCTGTGCGCTTGCGCCGAATTGGGCATCGGAAAGTCGGAGCGGTAATGCCCGCCGCGGCTTTCGATGCGCTGCCACGCGCCCGCGGCGACCAGGAGCGCCGCCACCGCCATGTCGCGCAATTGCGCGCTCTTCCCCTTGCGCTCGATTTCCGTGAGACGCGCAAGCGCGCCGGCGAGGCCCGCGGTGTCGATCGAATCGTCGGCGCCGAGCGCGGCGGCGATGCCGCCCTGGGCGCGGGCGGACCAAGCGCCCTCGCCGATCGGTGCCCCGGTGACGACGGTTACGGGGCGAGACGCGAGCTTCAGCGCGCAGAACAATCCCGCCAAGCCGCCGACGACGATGACGACATCGTCGACCCCGCCCCAGGATTCGGGGGAGAGGAAGTCTTGCTGGGCGGAGTCGGGCATCGTTTCACCGAGACATTTACGTTCCCCGGGCGAGCCGCGCTTTGGCGGGGCGAGATCCGGGGTCCAGGGGAAGTCATACTCTGTTGCCCTGGGCCGCGGCTCGGCCGCCCCGATCAAGTCGCGGCCGTCCGGGGAACGATTCAATGCTTCAACTGCACCATCCGCTCCACGGCGCGCCGCGCGCGGGCGACGATGGCGGGGTCGATCTCGACCTCCTCGCGCAGATACACGAGGCTGTCGAGAATCTTGGGCAGCGTGATGCGCTTCATGTAGGGGCAGAGATTGCACAGCCGCACGAACTCGACGTTCGGATTCTCGGTCTGCACGTTGTCGGCCATGGAGCATTCGGTGACGAGCACGACGCGCTTGGGCTGATTTTTCCGGACCCAGTTGTTCATGGCGGAGGTGGAGCCGGTGAAGTCCGCCTCCTCGAGCACGTCGGGCGGACATTCGGGGTGCGCCAGGATCTGCAGGTTCGGCTCGCCTTCGCGGAGCTTGCGCAATTCATCGCCGGTGAAGCGCTCGTGCACTTCGCAATGGCCCTTCCAGGCGATGATCTTGACCTTGGTGTTCTTGGCGACCCAGCGGGCGAGATATTCGTCCGGGAGGAAGATCACCCGGTCCACGCCGAAGCTCTCCGCCACCTGCACGGCGTTCGAGGAGGTGCAGCAGATATCGCTCTCGGCCTTCACGTCGGCGGAAGTGTTCACGTAGGTGACGACCGGCACGCCGGGGAAGCGCTCACGCAGGAGCCGCACGTCCTCGCCGGTAATCGAAGCGGCGAGCGAGCAGCCGGCGAGCAGGTCCGGGATCAGCACGACCTTGTCGGGGTTGAGCAACTTCGACGTCTCGGCCATGAAGTGCACGCCGCCCTGCACGATGATGTCGGCCTTGGTTTTGGTGGCCTCGCGGGCGAGTTGCAGCGAGTCGCCGACGACATCGGCGACGCAGTTATAGATTTCCGGCGTCTGATAATTGTGCGCGAGGATGACGGCGTTGCGCTGCTTCTTGAGCTCGTTGATCACCTTCACATAGGGCGCGAAGAACGGCCACTCGACTGGCGGCACGACCATCTTCACCTTCTCGTAGAGATGCGCGGTCGCCCGCTCGACCTCCTCGTTCCATTCGAGCTTGGGCATGGGCAGCACGCCGAGCCGGCGCGCAGCCGCGCCGTTGCTCGGCCGCGGCACGATGGCCTGGCGCGCCACCGGGGGCCCGAGCAGCTCGAATTGCGGGGCTACGCTGGTCATTATCGCCTCCCTGGCTAAATATACTCTCTTTGAGCATATCCAGCGGCTCAGAAAGTCGGCTCGCGCCGGCTCTCTTATTCTCACTTCGAGCGCAAGATTTGGCGGAGGATAGGAATTCCAATCGCGGCCAGTGGAGTAGCCGACGGCCCCACGCCGTGCGCCACGCGGCGAGTTGAGGCCGGCAGTGTGCTGGCTGGATGGGAAGTGTCCCGCGCCGGGCCAACCGACCCGGGTGTCCCGGGTGAGGTGGCGTGGAGCCGCTGGCGCCGGCGACCGCGCGGACCGGAGCGGACGTCCGGGCATGCCGCACGGCCCCGACGGGTGGGCCGGGGCGGGGGGGGGTGGCTGGACCGCGTGCGGCGGGGTCGGGAGCCGCCACTCAGGGTG
>CAZHSO010000064.1:0-18098 GCA_964535105.1 uncultured Gemmatimonas sp. | reverse complement strand
CGCGTCCCCGCGTCCCCGCGTCACCGCGTCCCCGCGTCCAAGAATATCCTCAACACCCGCGGGAGGATGCCCCCATGCCGATAATATTCCACCTCCACCGGTGAGTTCAGCCGCACGACCGCCTGGAACACCGTCTCTTTCCCCTCGTCGTCCCGGGCCCGCACCGTCACGCGTCCGCCCGGCGTCACTCCGGCCGCGATGCCCGTGATGTCGTAGACCTCCTGCCCGGTGAGCCCGAGGGATTCCCGCGACTGACCCCCCTCGTAACCCAGGGGAAGGACTCCCATGCCGACCAGATTGCTCCGGTGGATACGCTCATAGCTGTCCGCCAGCACCGCCCGGACGCCCAGCAGTTCCGTGCCCTTCGCGGCCCAGTCCCGGCTCGAGCCGGCACCGTACTCTCGACCTGCCAGAACCAGCAGCGGCACCTGCTCCTGGGCGTAGCGCATTGCCGCGTCGTAGATCGAGAGCACCTCTCCTGAGGGCATGTGCAGCGTCCAGTTGCCCTCCTTGAGGGGCACCAGCTTGTTCTTGATGCGCACATTCCCGAAGGTGCCGCGCATCATCACTTCATGATTGCCGCGCCGGGCGCCGAAGGTGTTCCAGTCGTCCTGGGCCACTCCCCGCTCCAGCAGGTAACGCGCGGCGGGACCGCTCTTGGGTATCGAGCCCGCCGGCGAGATGTGGTCGGTGGTGACCGAATCGCCGAGCGACGCGAGTACCCGCGCCCCGGAGACATCGGTTGGGAGTGACGGCTCCCGCGCGAGCCCCTGGAAGAAGGGAGGCTCCCGCACGTAGGTCGAAGCCGGGTTCCACGCGAACCGGTCGCCTCCCGGCACCTCGAGCGCGCGCCACTCCTGGTCGCCGTCGAACACCGAAGCGTATCGCTCGGTGAAGATCTGCGGCTTGAGCGAAGCCGCCATCGTGGCGCGGATTTCTTCCGTGCTGGGCCAGATGTCCCGCAGGTAGACCGGCTTGCCGTCCTTGTCCTTGCCCAGCGGCTCGGTCGCGAGGTCCACGTCCACCCGTCCCGCGAGCGCGAACGCAACCACGAGCATCGGTGACGCGAGATAATTGGCCCGCACCAGCGGATGGATCCGCGCCTCGAAGTTCCGGTTGCCGGAGAGCACGGCGGCAGCGACCAGCTCGTGCTGCTCGATCGCGGTCGCGATCGCTTCGGGCAGGGGGCCGCTGTTGCCGATACAGGTGGTGCAGCCGTATCCCACGGTCTGGAATCCGAGCCGGTCGAAGTAGGGCGTGAGTCCCGCCGCGTCGAGGTAGGCAGTCACCACGCGCGAGCCCGGCGCCATGCTGGTCTTGACCCAGGGTCTGCTGCTGAGCCCTTTCTCGACCGCCTTCTTGGCCAGCAGGCCGGCGCCGACCATGACCGACGGATTGGAGGTGTTGGTGCAGCTGGTGATCGCGGCGATGACCGCCATGCCGTCGCGGATGGGAAACGCGTCCCCCGCCAGCTCGTGCTCCGTCTCCGGCGGCGCCTCGAGCGCCTGCGCCACGCCGGCCGATCCGCCCTCCCCGACCCAGCGCGAATAGTTGCTCTCCGCCACCGCGCGCCGGTCGGCCGGGGTTCCCGCCGCCATGAGTCCGGGAAGTGAGATCGCGAAGTTCCGTTTGAGATCCTTGAGCGGCACCAGGTCCTGGGGCCGCCGTGGGCCGGCCAGGCTCGGCTCGATCGTGCCGAGGTCGAGCTCGAGCCGAGCGGTGAACTCGGGATCGGGGGTGGAATCGGTGCGGAAGAGCCCCACTTCCCTGGTGTACTGCTCGGTGCGGCTCGCCTCGGTGTCGCGTCCGGTGCGCCGGAGGTACTCGATCGTTTCGGCATCTACCGGGAAGAATCCCATCGTGGCGCCGTACTCCGGCGCCATATTGGCGATGGTGGCGCGGTCCGCGAGCCCGAGCCGGGAGATGCCGGGCCCGTGAAATTCCACGAACTTGTCCACCACTCCGTGCTTGCGGAGCATCTGGGTGATGCGCAGCACCAGGTCGGTCGCCGTGGTGCCGAGCGGGAGATCGCCGGTTAGTTTCACCCCGATCACCTCGGGCACCAGCATGAAGTAGGGCTGGCCAAGCATGACGGCTTCGGCCTCGATGCCGCCGACCCCCCATCCCAGGACGCCCAGTCCGTTGATCATCGTGGTGTGGGAATCGGTGCCCACCAGCGTGTCAGGATAGGCGGTGCGCTCGCCGTACTGGTCCCGGAGCTGGACGACCGGGGCCAGGTACTCGAGGTTTACCTGGTGCACGATGCCGGTCCCGGGCGGGACCACCCGGAATCCGGCGAAGGCCCGCTGGGCGAACTTGAGGAGTTGATAGCGCTCGGCGTTACGCTCAAATTCCAGCGCCACGTTCTGGCGGAACGCGTCGGCCGTCCCATAGTGGTCGACCTGGACCGAGTGATCGATCACCAGATCGCAGGGAACGACTGGATTGATCTGGCCGGGGTTGCCTCCCATCCTGGCCATGGCGTCGCGCATCGCCGCGAGGTCGACCACGCACGGTACGCCGGTGAAGTCCTGGAGGACGACCCGGGCGGGCATGAACGGTATTTCGCCGCCGGAGGCGGGGAGCGGGCTCCACCGGGCGAGCGCCGACACGTGATCCTCGGTCACCACGCCCCGGCCGGCATGGCGGAGGGCATTTTCCAGGAGCACGCGAATCGAAAACGGAAGCCGGTCCAGCGTGCCCACGCCCTTGCGCTCCAGCTCGCTCGGACGGAAGATCACCGCCCGGCCGCCGTCGAGAGTCAGCTCGGCTTTGGTGCCGAAAGGATTCAGGCGCGTGGTCATGAGGCGGTCGGCTCCGTCGAGAGTCCTATGGTCCTGTGAGACCCTTAAGATACATGCCCGTGTCGCCGAGACGGGAGGGAAGGACCATCGCGTGGCCGTTGTGAATCCGCTGCCGGTTGCCGTCACCCGGCGCGACGACGGGGTGCTCGTGGAGTGGGATGCGGAGGGACATCGCGCGCTCTACCCGTCGCGGAGCCTTCGCCTGCAGTGTCCCTGTGCCGAGTGCGTCGAGGAGATGAGCGGCCGTACCTTGCTCGATCCGGGGACGGTGCCCGCCGACATCCGCCCGCTGGAGGTGCGGCTGGTTGGCGCGTATGGGCTCAAGATTCGGTGGAGCGACGGTCACGGGACCGGGATCTACACCTTCGAGCGACTGCGCCGGGAATGCCCCTGCGCGCGGTGCGCAATCCCCGGGGAGAGCTGAGGAGCCAGGATGGTTGCCGGACGGTCGTATTGGATCGCGATCTGGTACGGCATCCTGTTCCTCGGGGTGCTGGGCCTCTGGACTTCTCTGTACTGGGGCCGCCAGACCCACTGGAAGAATGTGGACGAGCTGCTGCGCGCCATCGGGACGATCAGCGTCTCCGCCGGTATGCTCCTCCTGCTGAACGGCCTGGTGACCGGCCTGGGACAGTTGCTCCTGCTCCTGGCACTGATCTGCTTCATCGTGGCGTTCGTGCTGGGGCGCAAGGCGGGCCCGGCGCACCCGGAGCGGAATCCCGGCGACGACTATGACGACAACGATCCGAGGGCCGGCGCATGACGCATAGGATGTTGCTGCTGCTGGCGCTTCTTCCCGCCGCCCTCCCGGCTCAACAGGCGCTCGGCCCATCCACGGGCGGCACCGTGGCGCTCCATCAGGCGGAGCGGATGCTGGGCCACACCAAGCGCGCTCTCATGATCGCGGCGCATCCCGACGACGAAGACACCGAGCTGCTGACGGTGCTGGTTCGGGGGCAGGGCGCCGAAGCCGCCTATCTCTCCCTGTCGCGGGGCGAGGGGGGGCAGAATCTCATCGGTCCCGAGCTGGGGGAGGAGCTCGGGCTGATCCGGAGCGAGGAGTTGCTCGCGGCGCGCGCGCTCGACGGGGCGCGACAGTATTTCACCCGCGCCTTCGACTTCGGGTTCTCCAAGAACATCGAAGAAGCCTTTCGGTTCTGGCCCCGCGATTCGGTGCTGAAGGACGTGGTCCGCGTGGTGCGCCGATTCCGCCCGCAGATCATCATCTCGACGTTCTCCGGGACGGACCGGGACGGTCATGGCCAGCACCAGGAAGCGGGTTGGGCCGCGCACGAGGTCTTCGAGGCGGCGGGCGATCCATCCCGCTTCCCGGAGCTTGCGACGCAGGAAGGCCTGGCGCCGTGGACCCCGCTCAAGCTCTACCGGTCGGCGCGATTCGACACCACCGGTGCCTCGATCGCGCTCCAGGGAGGCATCCTCGACCCCGACATCGGGCAGTCGTATCGCCAGGTGGCGATGCGGGGCCGCAGCCTGCACCGCTCCCAGGACATGGGTGTGCTGCAGGAGCCGGGGCCTTCGGTGATTCGCCTCGCGCTGGTGACCGACCGGACCGGCCCCAACAGCGGCGGCCTCTGGGATGGCATCGACACGACGGCGGCCCCGCTCCCGGGGCAGGGAATCGAATCGGCGGACCAGCTCCGGCACGCCGATGACGCGGCCGCGATCCGGGCCGGGCTCGTCGTGGACGCGGCCACCGCAGACGGTCGCCTGGTGCCGGGACAGCGAGTGCCGGTTCGGCTCACGGTCTGGAACGGCGGGTCGCGACCCGCCGAAGCGAATTTCGCGCTGGTCGCGCCCGCGGGGTGGGGCGTCACGCCCTGCGCCGGGCTCCGCGTGAGTGTCGCGCCGGAGACGGTCGCGGTCTGTGTGATGGAGGTGACGGTGCCGGAGGACGCGGCGATCTCCACACCGTATTTCCTCCGCGCTCCGCGGGATGGCGCGATGTATCGATGGGGCGGCGAGATCTCCGACTGGGGCGAGCCGTTCGAATCGCCGCCGCTCTGGGGGCGGGTGACGCTCACTCCGGAGGGATCCCGCCCCGTGATTCAGGCGCGCGCGGTGCTGCACCGCTTCCGCGATCAGATGGTGGGAGAGGTCCGCCGCCCGATTCTGGTAGTGCCGAGAGTGGACGTGAAGCTCGATCCGGCGGCAAAGATCTGGGCGACCGGCGCGCGCCTGCCGCAGCCCTTCACGGTCACGCTGCAGCACGGCGCTGCCGCCCCCACCAGCGGAACCGTCACACTCGAGGTGCCGGCGGGCTGGCCGTCGGTGCCGCCGCAACGCTTCACGCTGAGCCGGCAGGAAGAGCGGGAAACCCTGGTGTTCCAGGTGCCTCCTCCCGACGCGATGACCGCCGGGACCTACGAAATACGCGCCGTCGCCCGCGACTCCTCGGGCCGTCGGTACTCCACCGGGCTCGCCACGGTGGACTATCCCCACATCCGGCTCAAGGCCTACGCCCGCGAAGCGACCACCGCCGTACGCGCCGCGCCGCTGGTTCTCCCCGCGGTGGCCCACGTCGGCTACATCCGCGGCGCGTCCGACCGGGTGCCTGAGGCGCTGCTCGGCATCGGCCTGCCGGTGGACCTGCTCGACGGCGTCGCGCTCGAGCGCGCGGTTCTGTCGCAGTACGACGTGATCGTCGTGGGCAGCCGGGCATATGAGACCGAGCCCGCGCTCCTCGAGAACAATGCCAGGTTGCTCGAGTACGTGCGCGCTGGCGGCCGCCTCATCGTGCAATACCAGCAGGGACCGTTCTTCAACGGCAACTTCGCTCCCGCTCCCCTGACGGTGGCGCCTCGGCACGACCGGGTCACCGACGAAAACGCCCCGGTCGCTCTGCTGAACCCCGAACATCCAATGTTCCTGCGCCCGAACCGTCTGGGTGAGGCCGACTGGAGCGGGTGGGTGCAGGAGCGGGGCCTCTACTTCGCGCGGACCTGGGACCCATCCTACCAGCCCCTGCTCGAGATGTCCGATCCGCGCGAACGTCCACTGCGCGGAGGCCTCCTGGTCAAGGCGCTCGGCAAGGGCACCTACGTGTACACCGGCCTGTCTTTCTTCCGGCAGCTGCCTGCGGGCGTTCCGGGGGCGTATCGGCTATTCCTCAACCTCCTGGACCTCCGTGCGACGCCGCCCCAGCCCTAGCCTCCTTCTCGCGGCCACAGCGCTCGGGTGTGGTGGAAGTGACGGACGCACGCCGCTGGTGCTCTACTCTCCGCACGGCCCCGACCAGCTCGGCGCGCTGGAGAAGGCGTTCGAGGCGAGGAATCCGGATATTGATGTTCGCTGGCTCGACATGGGAAGCCAGGATGTCTTCGACCGGTTGCGCTCGGAGCGCGCCAATCCGCAGGCCGATGTCTGGTTCGGCGGGCCGACGACGATTTTCGACCGCGGGGTCGCCGATTCGCTGCTGCAGCCCTACACGCCGGACTGGGCGTCCCGGGTCGGCCCGCGCGGAGTCGGACCCGGCGAACTCTTCTGGCCCGTCTACCGGACTCCCGCGGTGATCGCCTTCAATTCCACCGCCGTCCCCCGGGATTCCGCGCCGCGTGACTGGGACGACGTGCTGCTCCCGAAGTGGAAGGACCAGGTGCTGATCCGCGACCCGATGGCTTCCGGCACGATGCGGGCGATCTGGGGTCACATCATCTATCGCGGGATCCTGGCAGGTGGAGACACCGCGCAAGGCATGGCCTGGCTTCGGCGGCTCGACGGGCAGACCCGGGCGTACGTACTGAGCCCGCTGCTGCTGACGGAGAAGCTGGCGCGCCAGGAAGGACTGGTGACGCTCTGGGACCTGCCCGACGTCCTGATCGACCGGGCGCGCGGTCTCCCGCTCGACTATGTCTTCCCCGCGAGCGGTACCGTGGTGATCGACGACGCGATCGGCCTGGTTCGCGGTGCCCGCCACCCCGAAGCGGCGCGAAAATTCATTGACTGGGTCGCGACCGACGAAGCCCTCCTCCTCGCCGCGCGGCAAACCTTCCGGCTTCCCGCCCGGGCCGATCTCCCGAAGGACTCCGTGCCGCCGTGGATCGCCGATGTCGAGTCGCGCATGCACGAGGGTCCCATGGACTGGGTGCTGCTGGCGCGCGAAGGCCCCCGGTGGATGGCCTACTGGGATCAGCGCGTGCGAGGCACGGGGAAAAAGTGACCTGTGACCGGGCACATGTCAGCACGAGGACTCACCAAAGCAGTTGCGAGCAGCCTCATATGCCACCAACGGCGTGTCTGGACCGGTCGCCCACAGATGACACCGATGACGCAGATTTGGAACTGCATGTCTGCGAAATCTGTGAAATCTGTGGGCCCCGGGTTCGGCACTGGTAGCCCGTGACTGGTGATGCGCAGGCAGCGCCCAGCACCCGGCACTCAGCACCCAGCACCCCGTTTCTCTCGCTGCAAGGGCTGACAAAACGCTTCGGCAATCATCTTGCGGTCGACCAGGTGTCGCTCACGGTGAATCGCGGCGATATCCTCGCGCTGCTCGGCCCGAGCGGCAGCGGCAAGACCACCACGCTGCGCCTCCTCGCGGGCTTCGAATCACCCGACTCCGGGCGTATCCTCGTCGATAGCGAAGACGTAACCGGCGTTCCCCCCGCCGCGCGGCGCTTCGGGATGGTCTTTCAGCACTACGCCCTCTTTCCCCACCTCGATGTCGGCGAAAATGTGGGCTTCGGCCTGGAGAGCCGTGGCGTGCGTCCCGCAGAGCGGGCGCGACGGGTCGCGGACGCGCTGGCCATGGTCGAGCTCGCCGGCATGGAGCGCCGAGCGGTGAGCGCGCTCTCGGGCGGGCAGCAACAGCGGGTGGCGCTCGCCCGGGCACTCGCTCCGGCGCCGCGCGTGCTCCTCCTCGACGAGCCGCTCTCGAACCTCGATCCGTCGCTCCGCGAGCGCACCCGCCGGGAGCTCCGCGGACTCATCTCCCGGATCGGTATCACGACCCTTCTCGTCACCCACGAACAGGAAGAGGCATTCGACCTCGCTGACCGGGTGGCGCTTCTCGAGGGAGGCCGGCTGCAGCAGGTGGGGACCCCGGAGGAGCTCTACAGATCGCCGGCCACGGTGTTCGTGGCGGGCTTCATCGGCCGAGCGAGCGTGGTGCCGGTGCGGGTCGTCTCCCAGGATCGCGGCGTGACCCGGGTGCAATTCCCCGGCGTGCCGGCTCCCTGGGAGGTGCCGCACGCCGGGGGACTCACTGGCCCGTGCAGGCTGCTGGTGCGGCCCGAGGCGCTCACGCTCGCCCCGCCCGGCGAACGGGTGCTCTCGGGCCGCGTCCTCGAGCGGCGCTTCCTCGGGGCCAGTGCGATCTACCTGGTGGAGATCGCGCCCGAAACGACCGTTGAAGTGATCGCCGCCCCCGGCGCGGCGCAGGTGGGGGACCAAGTCGGGCTGGTCCCGCACGGTCCGGGACTGCACCTCTTCTCGGGGAGCGGGGCATGAGGCGGGGCGTCCGGCGCGAAGCCCTCGGCCTCCTCGTCCTCCTCCTCCTCGCGTGGATGGTGGTCTACCCGCTGGTGCTCGTGCTCAGCGAGGCGGTCGGGGGACCGGGCGCCTGGACCCTCGAGGCGATCCGGCGCTTCAGCCGCGAAGGCAACGAGTGGCGCGCGCTCTTCGCCAGCCTCTGGCTGTCCGTGGCGAGCGTGTCAGGCGCGGCGCTGGTGGGAATCCCGCTCGGCTTTCTCGTCACCCGGATCGCGTTTCCCGGTCGGCGCGTGGTGGCGACGCTGCTCGGGCTGCCCGCGGTGCTCCCTCCCCTGGTCGGGGTCCTGTCCTTCCTTTTCCTCTACGGGGAGACGGGATTCGTTGCGCACCTGGTGAAGCGCCTCTCCGGGCTCGAGGAAGCGCCCTGGCGGCTGCAGGGACCGCTGGCGGTGCTGCTGGTGCACGTGGCAACGATGTATGTCTACTTCTACCTCTTCACCCGCGCGGGTCTCTCCGGGCTCGATCCGTCGCTGGCCGAGGCCGCCGCCTCGCTAGGTGCCGACCGCCGGCGCACCTTCCGCCGGGTGACGCTGCCGCTGCTCCGTCCCGCGCTGGCCGGCGCGGCGCTGCTGGTGTTCATGACGTCGCTCGCGTCGTTCAGCGCGCCGTACATCTTCGGCGGTGGGTTCCGGGTCATGACGACCCAGATCACCTCGACCCGCCTCAACGGCGACGACCGGCTCGCCATGGTGGAGACCGCGGCGCTGCTGCTGATCGCGCTTCTCGGATTGTTTCTGCTCCGGAAGACCGAGGGACGGGCCCACGCGGTGGGGGCGCGCAAGGGCGTGGGGCCCGCGCCGGCCCGCGTGGTGGGACCGCTCGCGAGAGTGGCGGCGGGATGCACCGGGTGGATCGCGGCGGTGGTACTCACCCTGCCGCTCGCGACGCTGCTGCTGGTGTCGTTCGTGCCCAGAGGCACCTGGACGGTCGAGGCCCTCCCGCCGGTGTATTCGGGAGTGAACTACCTCGCCATGGTGCGCGAGCCGGCCCGCCTTCAGCCGATTCTCACCAGTCTCTGGATGGCGGCCGCCGCGACCGCCGGCGCGATGGCGCTGGCTCTTCTGGTGGCCTGGCTCAGCCAGCGGGCCCGGGTGCGGAGCGGACCTCTGCTCGAGGGACTGCTCGCGCTGCCGTGGGCCGTGCCGGGGACCGTCTTTGCGATCGCGCTCGCCACGACGTTCAGTGTGTCGGCGCCCTGGGCGGGTCGAATGATTCTCGTCGGCACCATCTGGATCCTCCCCCTCGCCTATCTCGTCCGGAATCTGCCCCTTGCCGGACGCGCGGTGCTCGCCGGTTTCCGCCAGCTCGATCCCGCCCTCGAAGAAGCGGCCGGGTCGCTGGGCGCCGGACGCGCACGGGTGCTCAGACGGGTGACGATCCCGCTGCTCCGTCCCGCCCTCGCCGCCGGTGCGAGCCTCGCCTTCGTCACCGCCTTCGGCGATTTCGTGACCTCGATCATTCTGTACACCTATGACACCCGGCCGATCTCCATGGAAGTGCTTGGAAGTCTTCGCCAGGCGGACGTGGGGCAGGCGGCGGCGTTCGGCGTGGTCCTGATGGTGCTTTCCGCGGTGGTGTTTTTCCTGGCGGGCGAAGGCTGGGGAACCAGCGGATGACGGTCAAGTCCGAAGAGAAACAGCGCGAACAGCTCAAGCGCCTGTCGGTTCTCATCGCGACCGCGGGGATCGATCAGCTGGGCTTCGGCATGGTGCTTCCCATCATGCCATTCTACGCCCTCAAGCTCGATGCGACGCCCGAGGTGATCGGGGCAATCATCGCCTCGTTCTCGGTCGCGCAACTGCTCGCCTCCCCGGTGTGGGGCCGGGTGTCCGACCACTACGGGCGCCGCCCCGCGCTGCTGGTGGGATTGCTCGCCTCCGCGGCGGCGTTCGCGATCTTCGGCTTTGCCGACTCGATCGGGCTGCTCTTTGCCTCGCGCATCATCCAGGGTGCCGGCGGCGGGACCACCGGCGTCGCCCACGCGTACGTCGCCGATACCGTGGCGCCCAGGGATCGTGCCCGGGCCCTGGGCTGGCTCTCGTCGGCAACCGCGGTCGGCCTGATGATCGGCCCCGTGCTGGGCTCCTTTGCGGCGCACTGGGGACAAGCGGCGCCCGGGCTGATCGCGGCGGGGCTCTGCCTCCTCAACGTGGTCTTCGCGTGGAAGTGGCTCCCCGAATCGAAAGCGCCCGCCGCGGGAGCCGTTCCGGTCCGGCGGCCGATCTGGCACGCCGCGTGGGTCGTGGTGCGGCATCCCAAGGGGCCGGTCCCGCGGCTCATCTGGATCTACGCCGCCGGCATGCTGGGATTCACCGCGATGACGGCTGTGCTCGCCATCTATCTCGGCGCCGAATTCGGGTTCACCGAGAAGACCATCGGATACGTCTTCCTCTATGTCTCCACGCTCTCGCTGGTCATGCGCTCGCTTCTGCTCGGGCCGATCGTGCACAAGATCGGCGAGACGGGGGCGATGCGCGCCGGCACGATAACCCTGACGCTGGGACTGGTGCTCTACCCGCACGCCACCAACTACTGGACTCTCGCGCTGGTGATGGCGCTGGTGCCGATCGGCACGGCGCTGCTCTTCCCGGCCACGACGGCGCTCATGTCCCACGTGTCGGAGCCGTCCGAGATCGGCACCACGATGGGCGTCGCCCAGACGTTTGCCGCCATCTCGCGGGTGGTGGCGCCTCTGATCTCGACCTCCGCCTTCCAGCGCTTCGGCGTCGGCGCCCCGTTTTACATTGCGGGCGGGATCGTCGCGCTGGTTGGAGTGCTCGCCTTTCGTCTCGAAGCGCCCGGCGAGGCGCGAGAGCAAGGAGCCGCATGAAATTGCCGGATTCCTCGGCCGCGCTGGCGGGGGCGACGTGGGCCGATTGTGTGCCGTATTACGAAGCGCTCGCCGCCGCGCCGCTCGATGCGGCCAACCTCTCCGGGTGGCTCCTCGACTGGTCGCGATTCGAATCGTTGCTCAGCGAGGCGGCCTCGCTGGCGATGATTGCCTACACCTGCGATACCACCGATCCGGCCAGGGAAGCGGCGCATCTGCGCTTCTCCACGGAAATCCTTCCCAAGGCCGAAGAACAGAGCGTCGGGCTGGCCCGCCGCCTGGTGGACACCGGCATCATCCCCGACGGCCTCGCGACCACCGTCGCCCGGTTCAAGACGTCGATCGAGATCTTCCGTGAGGAAAACGTCCCGGTCTTTGCCGACCTGGAAGAGCTGGCGTCACGGTACCAGCGGATCACCGGCGGGATGCTGGCCGAATGGGAGGGGGAACGGCGCCCGCTTCCGATGCTCTCGCCGTTCCTGCAGGCGCGGGACCGCACGGTGCGCGAGCGGGCCTTCCGCGCCACCGTCACGCCGTACGTCGCGGCGCAGCCCGAGCTGTCGGATCTCTTCGATCAGATGTACCAGCGGCGCCAGCTGGTGGCGCGGCGGGCCAATTTCAGCGACTATCAGACCTTCTCCTTCGCGGCGAAGCACCGCTTCGACTACACCCCAGGTGACTGCGAGCGGTTCCACGATGCCGTCGATGCGGTGGTCGTGCCCGCGTATGCCCGCGTCCTCGCCGCGCGCCGCCAACGGCTGGGACTCGACGGGTTGCGGCCGTGGGATCTCGGGGTCAATCCCTATCGTGCCGAGCCGCTTCGGCCCTTCCGGAACGGCGACGAGCTGGCCCAGGGCGCCCACCAGGTCATCAATGCGCTCGATCCGGTGCTCGGCTCGCAATTCCGCGTCATGATGGACGAAGGGCTCCTCGACCTCGACAGCAGGAAGGGGAAAGCGCCGGGCGGCTACTGCGACACGCTGCACGTGAAAGGGCGGCCGTTCATCTTCATGAATGCGTCCGGCGTGCTGGACGACATGGTCACGCTCCTGCACGAGGCGGGTCACGCCTTCCATGTCTTCGCGTCGCACGACCTGCCGCTGGTCTGGCAGCGCCACCCCGGCGCCGAGGCCGCGGAGCTGGCCTCGATGAGCATGGAGCTTCTCTCCGGCGCCTGCCTGGGCCGGCCGGAAGGCGTCCTCGACGATCGCGATGCCGCGATCGCGCGGCTGGAGCACCTGGAGGACGTCCTCGCGAATCTGGTGCACATCGCGTCGGTGGACGCGTTTCAGGGATGGATCTACCGCAGCGGGGAAGGGCACGATGCCGAGGCGCGCGACCAGGAGTGGCTTCGCAACCGCGGCCGCTTCGAGCAGGGCGTTGATTGGAGCGGCCTCACCGCGGAGCGGACGGCACGGTGGTATCGCCAGCTCCATATCTTCCTCTATCCCTTCTACTACATCGAGTATGGCATCGCCCAGCTCGGCGCACTGCAGGTCTGGCGCAACCGGCGCCGCGACGGGCCCGCGGCGCTCGAAGCCTACCGCTGCTTCCTTTCCCTGGGCGCCACGCGGCCGCTGCCCGAGCTGTACCGTGCCGCGGGGGCAGGGCTGGTCTTCGACGCGGTGGCGATGCGGCCGTTGATCGAGCTGGTGGAGGAGGAAATCGAGCGGTTGCGGGCACTGATCGGCTCCTGAAGGCCGCCGCGCCGGATTTCCCGGGCCTCTTTGCCTCCTTGCCTCTTTGCCTCCGCTCCTGTGAGATTTCCCGGGTTCGGGCCGGCAGGCTGACTTCAGAGAGGAGACCGGATGGCGAAGGAAGAAGGGATCGAGATGGAGGGGGTCGTTCAGGAGGTGCTCCCGGACCGCAATTACCGTGTGCTCCTGGAAAACGGCCACACGATCCTGGCGTACGCCGCCGGCAAGATGAGCAAGTTCAAGATTCGCGTCCTCGAAGGAGACCGGGTGAGCGTGGTGCTCTCTCCCTACGACCTGACGCGCGGCCGGGTGATCTACCGTCACAAATGAACCGGCCGGTCACGGTGACCGACTTGAACGACAACGGGCCGCCCTCGGGCGGCCCGCCGTGTTTTCCGGGGGACCGGGAGTTACGTGGTCGCCTTGGTCACATTTTCGGCGGCAGGGCCCTTGGCTCCCTGAACGATGTCGAACTCGACCCGCTCGCCTTCAGCGAGGCTGCGGAACCCATCCATACGGATCGCCGAGTGATGAACGAAGCAGTCCTTTTCGCCGTTTTCCGGGGTGATGAAGCCGAACCCCTTCGCGTCGTTGAACCACTTCACGGTGCCAGTGACACGAGCCATTGCCGAAACTCCTGGTTGTTGTGCTCCACCGGTGCCCGCGGGACGCGGCGTCCGGCCCCCCTGTGCACGCGAGTCTGACTCGCGCCACAAAAGAATAAAAGACCCGAGGCGACTGGCCCGGGTCGTTCGGTTCACTCGGTCTCGATCTCGAGATGGAATGCACGAGCCCTGCGATGTGCCGCCGACCCAAGCTGCCGAAGTTTTTCGAAAAAGTCAAGTTTGTGGCCGCTTGAGCAGACGGGAGAACGGTGACAGCCAGCCCGGATCATCGGGGCGGACATCGCGCTTCACCGCGCGGTTGAGCGCCGAGAGGAACTCCCCGGCGGTGGGATATCGCGCGTTGACGTCGGCGCGGAGCGCCCGGCGCAGCACATTCTCGACTTCTTCCCCCACGTCGGGGCGCGCCGCGCGCAGATCGGGCGCGGCGTCAGTGGTCTGGCGCGCGAGTACCTGGACCGGTGTGCTGCCTTCGAACGGCGGCCGTCCCAGCAGCGCAAAGTACCCCACCGCCGCCATGCTGTAGAGGTCGGAGCGCCCGTCCACCCGCTCGCCCAGGAGCTGCTCCGGCGAAGCGAATCGGGGCGTGCCGCTCTGGCTGGTGGCGCCGCCGAAGCTGCCCTGTCCGCGCACGGCGATGGCCAGACCGAAATCGGTGATCCGCAGGCTGCCGTTGCGCTCGAAGAGCAGGTTCTCCGGCTTGATGTCGCGGTGCACGAGGCCCGTCCCGTGGGCGTGCGAGAGCGCCCCGAGTCCTTCGCGCATCAGCCGGACGACCGGTGAAAGCGGCATCGGGCCATCGGTCTCCACCAGCTGCGCCAGATTCGGTCCGTCCACGAACTCCATCGTGTACCAGATGAGCCCCGCGCGGCCGCTGATTTCGTAGATGCTGACGAGATTCGGATGGTTGAGGCGCGCGGCCAGCTGGGCCTCGCGCCGGAAACGCTCGACCACACCGGGGTCCTGGATCAGGAGCGGGTGCAGGACCTTGAGCGCGACAATCCGCTCGAGGTGCAGATCCCGCACCCGGTACACCCGTCCGAAGCCGCCCGCGCCGAGCTCGCTCAGCAGCTCGTAGTCGTCGCCGAGCGCGCGGCGCAACCGCTTCTCCCACTGGCGCGCCGTGTCGCCGCTGCCGGTCGCCGACGCGGTTTCCTCGAGGAGCATCGCGGTCGAGTGGTCCCCGGCCTCCGAAGCAAAATCCTCGAGCATCTCCGTCGCGGTGAGATAGCGCTTGCCGGGGACTTCGCGCAGCGCGCGCATCAGCACCCGCTCGAGCGCGTGGGGGCACGCTGCCCGGAGCTGCGTCGGGGCCACGATCTCCGACGGAACCGCCGAGGGTTCCACGCCGGTGATCGCGTGGTAGAGGACCGCGCCGGCGCCGTACACGTCGCTCGCGGGGTCGCCGATCTGCCCGTCGCGGACCTCGGGCGCCATGAAGGGAAGACCACTCGGCCGCTCACCCGGGGGAATCGCGGGGAGCGTGAGACTGCAGAAGCGGAGATCGGTCAGCGTGCCGCGGCCGCCCGGGCTCACCAGCAGGCCGGAGGGCACCAGCCGGCGGACCACGATCCCTCGAGTGTGGGCGTGCTCCAGCCCGTTGAGCAGAAAGCGGGCGAGGTTGTGCACGTCGGGAATGGGCCGCGGGCTGCGCGCGACCGCTTCGTGAAGTCCTTCGCCCTCGATCCAGTTGCCGATGCGGTACGCCAGCTCCCCCACGACACCGACATCGTAGACGTGGCGGATCGCGGGATGGTCGAGACGCGCGAGCGCCTCCGCTTCCTTGAGGAACCACGCCCGGACCGCCTCGCTGCTGTAGAAATTGACCCGCACGCTGACGCGGCGGTTGAGCAGGAGGTCCAGCCCGACGAAGAGCACCCGCTCGGTGTTGGCGGCGACGAGTCGTTCCAGCCGGAAGCGGCGCCCCAGGGCGGCCTCTGTGGCGTGGAAGAGCTCAGCCGGCTCGGCCGGGGTCACGTGTCGCGCGCGATCTCGACGAGGTTGCGGCCGCCGCGCTTGGCGGCGTAGAGCGCCGAATCGGCAGCGGCGAGCACCGCCGTGGGCGTCTTGCCGTGACGCGGAGCCTCGGCGACTCCGAAGCTCAGCGTCGCCATGGCGAACTCGGGATGGCTCGCGGACAGCTCCTGGAGGCCGGCCTGCAGCCGGTTGATGAACACCAGGGCCTCGCTCGCGCTGGTCATCGGGAGCATCACCAGGAATTCGTCGCCCCCGAGCCGACCGACCACGTCGAGTGTCCGCACCTTCTGCTGCAGCACTTGTCCGATCAGGGTGAGGTAGCGATCGCCTGCCGCATGCCCGAGCGTGTCGTTGACCAGCTTGAACCGGTCCACGTCGATCAGCACCAGCGACGTCTTGATCTGGTGACGGTGGCTCCGGGAGATCTCCGCTTCGAGGCGCTCCTCGAGGGCGCGCCGGTTGAGCAGCCCGGTGAGCTCGTCGGTGGTCGCCGCGCTGTGCAGTCGCTCGACCAACTCGGAGTTCTTGAGGGCAATGGCCGCCGCGAAGGAGAGCGTCCCCGCCAGATCGCGCTCCGCGCGGCCATACACGATGGAGTTGATGCGGGGTCCGAGCACGAGCAGGGCGAGCCGCTCGTTGCCCGAGTCGAGCGGAATGACCAGCTCGGTGCCCGGGGGAAGAATCTTGCCCAGTCCCACTTCACTCGCGTCGGTGACGGCGCTTCCGCTGGGCAGGGCCTCATCGAGTCCGCTGGACGGAATCGGTCCCGGCACGGCGGTCTGATCGAGCGCGCGATACCGTTTCGGAGCGTACTGGCCGAGCTCGGGGCGGTAGAGGCAGGCCCACCAGGCGAAGAAGACCTCGGCGATGAAATCGACGACCAGGTGCTCGGTCTCCTCCGTCGAATGGACGGAGGACAGGAGCCGCGCGACCTGGCGGAGCGCCCGGAGCTGGAACACCGCATCATCCAGCGCGCCCTGCCGCTCCAGGAGGACGCTGCGCAGCTCCAGCACGACGCTGAGACCGGTCGCCATCTGCATCGCCACCGGGCGCATCAAGGTGGCGATGGCGGGCGTGGCCAGAATCAGGAGCTCGGTTTCGCCGGAGTTGCAGCGGCCGACTTCAACCGCGTTCCCGAAGCCCTCGCCTCCCCCGACCCGCCGGGGCGGGGACCCGGGTTGGCTGATGGAAAACCAGATTCCTTCGCTTTCGACTCGCTGCACGAGCACCTCACGGCAGCGCTCGAAGAGCTCCGAGTCGGTGCGTGCCTGCCGGCAAGCGGCGGCGAAGGCGCTCGGGAGCGTGGCGAGGGCGGGCGAAACTCGGGTCGACATGATGAATAATACTTGACGGTGCACCGCAAGGTAGGGACCGCGGTTTCCCTTGCCTCTAAGCGATTGCCGGGGATGAAGATGAGCGGGGGGTGGCTAACGGCCGAGGCAACCGCGGACCTGCATGCTGAGCTGGCGGAGCTCCTCCTGCAGGCTCGCTCGCACCTCCGTGCCGCGCCCGCCCAGCACCTCGAGCAGCGCCGAATGCCACCAGAGCAGCTCGGCAGGAGGGGCTGGAGTGACGGTGCGCGCATATTCCACCCCCAGCCGCCGGATGTCGGTGAGCGCCACCCCGCAGGTGTGAATCTCCGACGCCATCCAGATGTCGGCGACCCGGGGCGACGCGCTCGCGATGCGCTCCAGCGCCTCGAACCGGGTCGCTTTCCAGGTCCGTTCGCGTCCCAGCGGATCGAATCGCGGCTCCGCTGCCGCCTCGGCGGCCCCGGCGATCAGTCCCCCGAAGCGCCGCGCGATGTTCTGATGCAGGGCCGGGACGGTTGCATGCGGGGTGGCGTCGACCAGCTGCTTGAGAATTCCCGCGACCACCGTGGTATCGTCCGTTTGATGCCGGCAGAGGATCACCGCCACGCTCGCGGTCGTGAGCAAGGGATTGTGTCCGTCATAGCGCGACACCCGCACCGGATGGTGCTTGGCGCAGAACGCCAGCGCGTGATGGATGCTGTCGGAATAGCCGTTGATCACCGTCGCCCCGCTCAGGGAATCCCGAGGATTTTATGGGTCTGTAGCGAGAGACGCCACTCCGGATGGCTCAGGCAGTATTCGAGCGCCAGGCGGGTGTTGCGCATCCGGTCGGGTCCGTCCATCGGCTGCAGGAAGAAATGCGAAAAGTTCAGGTGACGGTAGCGCTCGGGTGCGCCGCGCTCCTGGGGGAACACCAGCTTGAGCTCGTTACCCGAAGTCACCACGACGTCGGAGTCCGCTTTGGGGGAGAGACAGAGCCAGTCGATGCCCGGCGGCGGGGCGATGGTGCCGTTGGTTTCGACGGCGACTTCGAAGCCGTGCCGGTGCAGGGCGTCGAGTAGCGGAGTGTCGAGCTGCAGAAGCGGCTCGCCGCCGGTGCAGACCACGAATCGCTTGCTGCTGCGGTCGGGCCAGCGGGCCGCGACGCTGGCCGCGAGCGCCTCCGCGTCGGAAAATTTCCCGCCGCCGGGCCCGTCGGTTCCCACGAACTCGGTATCGCAGAACTTGCAGACGGCCTCGGCGCGGTCCTGCTCCCGGCCGCTCCACAGGTTGCACCCCGCAAACCGGCAGAACACCGCGGGCCTGCCGACGTTGGCTCCCTCGCCCTGGAGGGTGTAGAAGATCTC
>CAZHSO010000063.1:0-19112 GCA_964535105.1 uncultured Gemmatimonas sp. | reverse complement strand
CCTGGCGCGCGCGGTGAGCTCGTAGTCGGTGAGTTTGCTTTCGCCCAGCACCAGCTTGATGCCGGCCTCGGCTCGCTCCGGGTCGGTGAAGTAATCCTTGAACGGCGCGCCGATCAGCTCGTCGCGGGTGCGTCCGGTGAGTGCCTCCATCTGCTTGTTGACGTCGGTGATGATGCCGCGCGGATCGGTGGTTATCAGTGCATCAATGTTGGATTCAATAAGTGAGCGGGTGTAGAACTGTTGATCGTGCACGCGCTGATCGAGCAGCATTCGCTCGGCTTCCACCTGCTTACGTGCGGTATTATCGGTACCGATCAACAGATAACCGATGATTCCCGCTTGTGCGTCGCGCAGCGCCGTGACCGACACGATGGCCGGAAAGCGGCTGCCATCCTTGCGGATGTAGGTCAATTCGTAGATGTCCTCTATCCCGCGCGAGGCCTTGAAAACCAATGCCTCAAAGCCCGGCGTGATCGTGGTCCCAAGCTCGGCGCTCAAGGCTTTGGCGCGCGCGATCACTTCCTGCGGATCAGAAATGTCGGCCGGGGTAATCTTGTTCATCACGTCGGCGGCCGTATAGCCCAGCATGCGCTCGGCGCCGACGTTGAAGATTTGAATGACGCCCTTCTCGTCGGTGGCGATGCTTGAGAAGTTGGCGCTGTTGAAGATCGCGCTCTGCAACGCCCCGGCTTTGAGCAGCGCTTCTTCCGCCCGCTTGCGCGCGGTCACGTCTTCCATGGCCAGGACCAGCAGCTCGCCGTGGCGGCCCGCCTGGAGCTTGCGGGCATTGAGCAGCATCACCCGGCGGCCGATCACCGGGAAGGTGTGGTCGAGCTCGAAATCGTCGAAGACGGAGCTCTTGGGGACGATGTCCTCGAGCAGGGTCCGCAGGTCGGGGATGTCCCACTGGCCGTTGCCCAGCTCGTAGATGAGGCGGCCCTCGGTTTCCCCGGGCGAGACGCGGAACGTCTGGTAGAACGCGCGGTTGGCGGACCGGACGCGCAGCGTGGTGTCGAGGATCAGCAGGGGCTCGCGCACCGTGTCGACGATGTTCTGGGCGTAGTTCTGAATATCCTCAACCAGCGGTCTTCGTTCCATCCTGGCCATCCTTCTGCACGCTTCGAGGTCACTAATGGCTTGTGACGAGCTAACTGCTTGATGTGGCGGAGCGATCGCAGCCTAACCCGCATGGGCAGCTGACATGCAGGTCGTCAGGCGGCAACGGCTGGTCAGCCGGCGTCCGCGGCCTTGCTTAGAATCGAAGGCGCTTGGATGGGACAGCCGATTCACTCCTGGCGTCATATCTCCGTGGAATGGCGTTGAAGTGAAGATACTATGCCGGGCGGCCCGGAGGTGCCCGGAGTGCGATCCGCACCTGAATCCGGCTCAAACGGTCGTGAATGCGCCGCTCGCCAAGGATTGGCCACCAGTCGTAGAGAAAGATCTCCAGCGGTCCCCACATCGCGAGCCAACCGACGATGAGCAGGCGCAGTTTCCGTTGCAGGCGCCGTGATTAGCGGGCGAAGTGATCGCGGACGGAGTCCCCGATGGCATTCTCTTGTTCGGGAAGGCCGGCCGGCTGGTCGAGATGAACCACGAGCGTGCATGCCGTTCCCGGGGGGCAACTCCCTGAAGTTGTCGACGATGTACTCCTCGGCCGTGCGGTCCAGGTCTTTTTCGGAGAACGGAGAAGGGTCGAGAGAGTCGAACAGCTGGCTCAGCTCCCGAAGGCGGACCTCGATGACGCCGCACGCATGAGGGCTCGTAGTGCCGACTCCGGATCGAGTAGCAGCCCAATCTACCTGCAATCGGATCGGCCATACGGATCTGTCCACAGCGCCTTCCGTAACCGCGGCACGCCCCGACTCGAGCCCTTGACAGATCCGTCGACGGTTTGTATTTAATCGCACGGTTAAATACAAGAGGGGCGTAATACGAAAACAGCCGATAACCTCAGCGCCATCTTTTCCGCCCTGGCCGATCCCACCCGGCGGGCGATCCTGGCTCGGCTCACCGCGGGTGAAGCCTCGGTCACCGAGCTGGCGGAGCCGTTCGAGATGAGCCTTCCGGCCGTCTCCAAGCACCTCAAGGTGCTCGAAGGCGCCGGCCTGATCTCTCGGAGCCGCGAAGCCCAGTGGCGGCCCTGCCGGCTCGAGGCGTCCCCGCTGAAAGAGGTCGCCCGGTGGACCGAGCGCTACCGCCGCTTCTGGGAACAGAGTTTCAACCGGCTGGATTCCTACCTGATCGAACTGCAGAAACAGGCGAAGAAACATGGTCACAAGTAATAGTGCCGCCCTGACGCTGACCCTCCCGTCGGATCGGGAAATCCTCATGACGCGCGGCTTCGATGCGCCGCGCCGGCTCGTTTTCCATGCGTACACCGATCCCAATGTCATTCCACACGGGTGGGGACCCAGAATCTTCACCACCACGGTCGACAAGATGGACGTGAAGCCGGGCGGGCTCTGGCGATTCGTCCAGCGCGGACCCGACGGCGCCGAGTACGCGTTCAACGGGGAGTATCGGGAGATCGTGCCGCGGAAGCGGCTAGTCTACACCTTCGAATTCGAAGGCATGCCGGGCCATGTCCTGCTCGAAACGGTGACGTTCGAAGAGCACGCCGGCAAGACGACAGTGAAAGTTCGGGCGCTCTTCGACTCGGTCGAGGGCCGCGACGGCATGCTCCAGTCGGGGATGGAGGACGGTGCGGCCGCCACGAGACATCAGCGCGACCTCGATTCGCCCGACGGCTTCGGAGCAGAGGCCAACGCGGTGCTGCAGTGGCACGATGGGCTGCATTTCGGGCTTGCGCTCCCCGAGCCGGCGGTATTCCTGGTGGAGAGTCGCGACGGCTCGCTCAAGACGGTGCGCGGCGCCCGGCTCCGCCTCTTTGACGCCCGATTCTAAGGCCTCGGGTCCGCGTTGAGATGCTCCTTGTGTGTGTCCGTCAAACCGTGCGGTGCTCCCGGATACACCTTCAGCGTGGCGTCCTTCACGAGTTTCGCCGAGGCGAACGCCGCGGCGCCAATCGGCACGATCTGGTCGTCGTCGCCGTGGAGGACCGGTACGAGTACGTCGAATTTCTTGAGGTCCTCGGTGAAGTCGGTCTCGGAGAAGGCCTTGATGCAATCGAGCTGGTTCTTGTGGCCGGACTGCATACCCGGGAACCAGAACGCATCCCGCATGCCCTGCGTCGCCTTGCTCACCGGGCGGTTCGCCCCGTAGAACGCCGCGCTCACATCCTTGTAGAACTGTGAACGATCAGTGGTGACGCCGGCGCGAATGCCGTCGAAAACCTCGATTGGCAGGCCCCCGGGATTGGCCGCCGTGCGGAGCATCGGCGGCGGGACCGCGGAAATCAGCGGAGCGCCTACCGCGGAGGGGTGGAGGACCAATGCAACCGGGCCGCGGGCGTTCGCCCACGAGTCTGGCGGAGGTCGGGACCAATTCCTGCCTTGATTCGGTTCCTCGCCTGTCAATTGCGGTGCTGCCGGGGCGAGTGCCCGGCAGTGTTGGACCGCGCCCGACCCGCGCCACTCCCGGGAGACACCCGCATGCATCTGACAAAACGGATTGCATTTGCCACGATCGGCAATGGGTGACGCCACCCCGGCCGGATCGAGCAAGACGGCCTCGCATACCTACGCGACCGCCGAAACGCGGAACGTGACCCTCACGGTGACGGACGCCCCGGGGGACGAGCGCCGGGACGTCGGCGGTGACGCTCACCGCGCCGCCAAAGTGTGACACGCCCAAGCTCACCCCCGGTCGTTTTCGCCTACCCCCCCCGCGGGTGGTGAACTGCCACTTCATGCATTCCAGCTCTGACCTCACCAAAATATGCTAACAACTCAGGGCACGGCCCCCCAATGGCATGCGAAGTGCCGCCTTCAACACGCTGGATTGCAGTCAGATCGCTGCAACCGGCCCAATTCACGGGACGCCCTCCAACCACTCTGGGATCGGGAGTCGTATGTCGATCAAAGCAATCTTGATTCGGCGTGCCGTCGCCTCAATGATCGGAGCCGCGTCGTTCACCTGGAGCGCGCCTGCGCAGGGACAGGGATCGGCCCCTTCATCGAAGCCCGCCAAGGGCTGGCGTCTCTCTTCGTCGCTCGGTCTCGCTACGGAGTACGACAACAACGTCTTCCTCCTAGATCGAGGCAGGAAGGATGACCTCGCATTGCCGGCGGCTGATGAAGTGGTCAGCGGCCGGTACACCGGAATGGAGAACGCGAGCGACCTCATCACCACTCTGTCCGCAGCCCTCGGTTTGAAGGGGCCGGGTATGCTCGGCAAGACGCTCACGCTCACTCCAGCGGTTGCGTACGAGCTGTACGGCAAGAACTCGGAGCGAAGCAACGCCGTGTTCGAGCTCTCTGTGGAACAGGATCTGCCCAACGATGGCCGGCTCCGTCTCCAGGGCCGGTTGACCCCTAGCTACTTTGCCAAGAATTACCTTGTCGACGCGGTGGATGGCGACGGGAGCGGCACGATTGCCCGCGCTGAACGGGTCTATGCCGGCGGAGAGTATCGGGAGAAGGAACTGTTGTTCGATTACCGGTTCCGTCTCGCCAAGTCCACCCCCAAACGTTTCGTCGGCTCGTCGCTGGAGCTCGGGACAGGCTACTATGGCCGCGTCTATGAGGCGCCGTTCGCTGGTCGGGACCTCAACGGCCCGACGGCGAGGGCCAAACTCCGAGTTGACCTGGGCCGCCGGGTGTCGCTCGCTTTGGGCTATGACTTTGCATCGTTGTCGGCCACCCCGACCAATCAGGTCGCACTGCTCGACGAGCCGGGCTTCGGACAGGACTTCAACGGCAATGGACTCTCCACGGACCTGCATGTGCGGGTGGTCACCACGGTCGACCGGTCCCGGACTGAACACAGCCTTGGCGGGGGGATCCGCGTGGACCTCGGCAAGAGTTCCGATCTCGAGGTGAGCTTGGAGCACCGGTGGCGCCGGTTCTCGTCCACGGAGCCGCTGGACGTCTCGCACAACGGCCGCCGGGACGGCCGCAATCAGGTGTCAGCGGAACTTGGGTTCAGGCTATCTAGGGGGGTGAAGCTGCGCCTCGGCGGCAGGAGCTCGTCGCAGGGTACCAACCGCCCCGGTGATCCCGCCGTGACCGGCGAGATCAACGATTACACCAAGTATCAGGCCAACGCGGGTCTGTCCTTCAACTTCTAATCACGCCCTGGAGTCGCCCAATGCTGGCATCGGTCCTCTCGCTTCTGTTGCTGCTCCCGCCGAGCCCCGCCTCGGGCGCCGTGGCCCCGGTGAGCGCGGACACACTTCACTGTCAGGTCCGGGCTACCCCCGAAGGCAAGCGCCGGTGTACCGTGCGGGTGCCGGAGGGCTTGGCGGTACGGGCCTGCACCGACGCCGATCGGAAGGCGGGACACTGCGACAAGGCGGGCGACGGGAAATATGCTGCGTGGGTGGTGGCGGCGGGCGGCACCACATGCAAGATCTCCAGGAAACGCACCGAATGGGTCCGCAAGGTGACCCTGTCGATGAACTCCAAGACAACTGCCGGCGCTGCCACCTGCGCTCTCTACGTGGCTCTGCGATGAGGAGAACGGCCGCCGCCCCCAAGCGGATTCTTTTTGCGGGATACGCCCCGGTCCACTTCGTCTGCTTCCAGCCACTCTACCAGCGCCTGCGGCGCATGAACGGGGTAGAAGTATTCGTCTCCGGCGGCCGCGAGGGCGCCGGAGAGGGGGAGGGCCCCCTCACGGCGGCCCGACTGTATGCGCCATTCCGCCTCCCACCGAAGCGAATTCTGGAATTGGACGAGATGCGGCAGCAGTCGTTCGACCTGGTCTTCTGCGCCCATGTATCGGGATACTTCCCCAAGGAGGACGAGGAGCGGATCCAGCTCTTCCACGGCGTCTCCTTTCGCAACATGGCGGTTCGGCGGGACGTGCTGGTCTACGACCGGTTGTTCCTGGTCGGCCCGTACATGCGACGGCTGTTTACCGACCAGCAGCTGCTCCGTGACCGCGATCCCCGTCTAGTGAATATCGGTTTCCCGAAGCTCGACCGGCTGGTGGACGGCACGCTCGATCGGAAGGCGCTGCGGCGTCGCCTCGGCCTCTCCGGCAACCGGCCAGTCCTCCTGTACGCGCCCACTGGGCAGAGGGACAACTCGCTGGAGCACACCGGCGAGGCGGTGCTGGAGCGGCTCAAGGCCACCCGGAAGTATGACATTCTCATCAAGCTCCACGACCACCCGCGCGACCGGACCACCAATTGGCCGGCGCGCCTCAAGCCTTTGCTGGACCGGCACACCAAGCTGGTCACCGACTACGACGTGGTGCCGTATCTGTTCCTGGCAGACCTGCTTATTACGGATGCCTCCTCGGTATCGAACGAGTTCTCGCTGCTCAACCGGCCGATCGTGTACCTCGATGTGCCGCAGCTCCTCTCCGCCATGGAGAGGAAGGGCGTGGCGCTGGACCTCGGAACCTGGGGTCGCAAGGGAGGGGTCACCACCCGGTGGCCGGACGAATCGGTCGAGGCGGTCGCCTGGTCGTTGGCTCACCCCGGCCGCGACGCCGCCGTCCGCCGCGCCATGGCCCGCGATCTGTTCTATCGTCCCGGCGGCGCGACCGACGCAGCGGTCGCGTGGATTCGACGGCGGCTGGACGTCGGAACGCCAATGTGATGACCCGCAACCGCAGGCGTGGGCCGCTGCGCCGAATCGGCGCGCTGCTCCGCCCCCACGCCGCCGGCGAGGGGCGGCATCTCGCCATCGGCGCTCTGCTGGGCGTCGGTGTCGTCGCCCTGCACGTCTTGCGGCCCTGGCCGCTCAAATGGATTCTCGACTACGTGAGCGGCGCGCGGCTCGGCGGGCCGGTCGTCGCCTGGGTGTCGAACGACCCCGCCGCCGGCATCGCCTCGCTGAGCGCGCTGTTCGTGGCGATCGCGCTCGCGGGGGCCGGAGCCGAATATGCGCAGATGCTGTTGCTGAACGGCCTCGGTAACCGCGTGCTGTTTCGGTTTCGGGCGGCTCTGTTCACCCACATCCTGCACCAACCGCTCGCCTTTCACGAATCGCACGAGGTCGGCGAGCTCCTGACCAGGGTGGTCTACGACACGTCGCGGCTCCGGCGGGGTCTGAACGGGCTCTTGATCCGGATCTTCCAGACGCTCGCCTTGTTTGTGGCCGTCTTCGGAGTCCTCCTCTGGCTCAATCTGGCGCTGGGTCTGGTGCTCGCCCTCGGAGGAGCTCTTGCCGTGGTTGCCATGCGGGGCCGCGGGCGCCGGATTGCCCGGGCGGCGCGGAAACAGCGAATCAAGGAAGGGAGTCTGGCGGCGCTGGTTGCCAACGAGCTCGCCAGTATACGGGAGCTCCAGACCTTCGGGCTTGCGGGTAGCGCCGTGCAGCAGCGCTTTGCCGGACGGAACAACCGAAGTCTGCGCCAGGAGCAGAAGCTCCGCCGTCTCGCCGCGGGCCTCTCCCTGCGGGTCGACGTCCTGCTCGCGCTGAGCGTCGCCATGGCCCTGTGGCTGGGGGCACATTCGGTGATCGCCGGGCGGCTGACCGCGGGCGATCTGGTTCTTTTCTTCTCCTACGCCACCGCCTTGCGAGGACCATTTGCGGATTTCGCGTTTCAGACGGCGCGGCTGGGTCGGACCTATGCCTGTGCCGATCGCCTGACACGCATCACGAAGCGGACCACCGCCGTCACGGACCGCCCCGGCGCGGTGCCGGCACCGTCGCTACGGGGTGACCTCCGGTTCGAGGAGGTGGCGCTCAAGACCCCGAAAAAGCGGCGAGCCGGCCCGAAGTGGACCCTCGACGGCCTCTCTTGCACCCTGCCTGCCGGTCGGCGCATTGCGGTGGTCGGCCCAAACGGCGCGGGCAAGTCAACCCTGCTCTCCCTCGTCCTGCGTCTGGCCGATCCGCACCGGGGCCGCATTCTTCTGGATGGTCTTGACCTCCGTGATTACACGCTCGATTCCGTGCGGGGCCAGACAAGCGTGGTATTTCAGGACAGCGTGCTCACCGGCCTGAGTGTCCGCGGCAACATCGCCCTGGGCCTCGAAGATGCCGATTTGAAAGACGTGCAAGCCGCGGCGGCGGCGGCCCGTGCGGCGCCCTTCATCGAGCGGCTTCCCCAGGGCTACGACACTCCGGTCCGCCGGGGGGGCGGGCTCTTCTCGGGGGGGGAGCGCCAGCGGCTGGCCCTGGCGAGAGCGCTCCTTCGCAACGGCCGACTCTGGCTGCTCGATGAGCCTACTACGGGGCTCGATTACGCGACGGCGCAGGATCTCACCGCGGTTCTGCTCGAGGTGACCAGCGGCCGCACCACCCTCTGGGTCACCCATGACCCCGATCTCGTTCCCCGCCTGGATTGGGTGCTCGCCCTGGACCGGGGTAAGGCGGCCTTCACGGGAACTCCCTCTGATTACTTCCGGTGGCACGCGGAGCGCTCGCACTTCGAGCCGACCGGGCACCCGGTGGAGTCATGATATGCAAGCCGTAATTCTCGCGGCCGGTTTCGGCAGTCGGCTCAAGACCGTCACCGGCGGCAAGTCGAAAGCGCTGATCGATGTCGGGGGCCGCCCGCTGATCATGCACCAGCTCGAGGCGCTGGCCGACCACGGTGTGGGTCCGGTGCTGGTAGTCCTCGGCCATGAGGCGGACGAAGTCCAAACAGTCATCGGCAATCGCGCCGAGGTCATTCTGAACGAGCGGTTCGCCGAGACCAACAGTCTCTATTCGCTCTGGCTGGCGCGGGAGTGGATCAAGGGACCGTTCGTCCTGCTGAATTGCGACCTCCTCTTCGATCCGCGGATCCTGGACCAGTTGCTGGAGGAACCCGGGAACGTGCTCCTGTACGACTCAACGTCGTCCCGGGGCCGCGAACAGACCAAGGTGGCAATCAAGCAGCGCCGGGTGGTAGATCTTGGAAAAGAGCTGCCCGCCAATTCGGCCCGGGGCGAAAGCCTGGGCCTGCTGAAGTTCGACGCGGAGGGTGCCCGGGCCATGCTGGACACCACCGATCACCTGATTCGCGACGGTGACATCAACGCGTGGGTGATCGAGGCGACCAGGACGGTCTGCAGCCAGGCGCCGATCTACGGTGTCAACGTCGCGGGGCAGGCCTGGACCGAGATCGATTTGCCCTACGACCTCGACGTGGCACGCCGCGAGGTGTGGCCCGTCATCTGGCGAGGCCGCTGGCGGAAGCAGGTGTACTGGAAACGCACCCGATGGGCGGCCTGGGCGACGGGGGCTCTGGGGCTGGCGCTCGCAGGCTGGGTCGCCAGCACCCGCCTGGGACCGGCGAGCCTCGATTGGGAGACCGTGCCGCTATCGGGGGGAGAGCTGGTCCGGGTGGAACGGGACGGAAACGCACAGCGCTGGTGGGACGTGCCGCTCAACACCCCAGTCACCGCGCAAGTGAGCGGCTCCGCGGTCGTTATCGAGGTGCGTCTCGTGTTGCCGGTGGCCGCCGCCGACAGCATGCGCTATGTGGTGGCCGTGACCGTGGATGGACAGCCGGAGGACTGGCGCGCCCTTACCGCCACCCCGGACACCACGGCTCGGATGGCCGGCGCCGTTCTCGGCGACCGCGACAGGGTGGCGCTCTCCCTCGGGCCCGGCCCACACCGGATCGACGTGGTACTCACCGCCGGCCATGCCCATCGAATGCTGGTACGGGTACGGCAACCGGAGCGGCGCGAGGACTGATTGTGCGCCGCGCTTGCGCAATCGGTAATCCATGTGAATGCATGAAATGTGACGAAACACCGTACCGCCGCCCGGCTCGAGGCCGGCGAATGCCTCTGCTTCCGCGCCCAGCGGGTGCCCGGGCTCTTAGCGGACTGGACGCATACAAGGTGGTAGCCGCCACCGATTCAAACTCCTCGCCGCAGGGCCCGTATGATCAACTCGATCATTTGTCGCCCGAACCCCGAACCTTAACTCCCGCTCAAGCACGTCGAGCTCCAGCTCCTGCTGGCTCTCGTCGAGCAGGAAATGCACGGATACGGCCTCGTTCAGGTGATTGCGGAGCGCTGATAGCCCTCGCCATATCGGGCTTGCGCTCCCCAAGCCGGCGGTGTTCCGGGTGGCGAGCCGCGACGGTTCGCTCAAGACGGTTCGCGGCGCCCGACCCCGCCTTTTCGACGCCCGATTCTGAGATCTCCCGAGGCTAGGGTTAAATGAAGACAATCGCGCGCGCGTTTATGCAGCGGCTCCGAACCGTGGCAGCCGATCGGTGGTTCCTGGTCGGCTTCGTACTGGTCCTGCTCCTGTTTGTCGTCATGCTGGTCATTCTTCCGGGCTCCGTGGGGCGGGGAGGGCGGTAGGCCGTGAAACGGTCCATACTCGTGTTGGTGCTGGCCCTCGCCGCGCTGTTGACTTTGATGGCTGTCCGCGCCGCGCGCATCCCGGCGCCCGCTCCTCCGGCAGCCACTGTCGCGGCGGTGTCAATCGATCCATCTGTCGCGGCCGAGCGACTCGGCGGAGCGGTACGATTCCCGACGGTGTCCTATACCTCGGGCGGGGCGGTTGACACCGCGGCGTTCCTCGGCTTTCACGACTTCCTGTCCCGGTCCTTTCCCCTTGTTCACTCGACGCTGGGGCGCGAAACGGTGTCGAGCCTCAGCCTCCTCTACACCTGGACCGGGGCCGACCCCACTCTGCCTCCCGTCGTGCTGATGGGCCACATGGATGTGGTGCCGGTTCCCGAGCCGAACCTGGCCGAATGGACCCATCCGCCCTTCTCGGGGGATGTGGCCGATGGATACGTCTGGGGCCGAGGCACCCTCGACGACAAGACCACGGTGCTGGCGATCCTCGAGGCTATCGAAGGGTTGATCAGGGAAGGGTACCGCCCACCGCGCACGGTCTACCTCTCCTTCGGCCACGACGAAGAAGTCGGCGGCCGGTACGGCGCACGCGCGATCGTGAGCGAGTTGGTGCAACGCGGAGTCAAGCCGGCGCTGGTGCTCGACGAGGGGGGATTCATGGCCAGCGGAGTGATTCCCGGCCTCCCGAATCGATCCGCGATCGTCGGCATCGCCGAGAAGGGCTACATCTCGCTCCGACTCCGGGCCAGGGCGCCGGGCGGTCATTCGTCAATGCCGACCGGCCGCACAGCCGTTGGCGCGCTGAGCCGGGCGGTGGCCGCGCTCGAGGCCAACCCGTTCCCGTCGAGGCTCGACGGCCCGACCCGCGGCATGGTCGAGGCGATGGCGCCCTACGCGTCCTTCTGGAACAAAATGGTGCTGGCCAACCTCTGGCTCACCGCGCCCCTGGTGCGGAGCAAGGTCGCCGGAAGCCCGCTCGGAGCCGCGTTGCTGCACACCACCACCGCACCCACCATGCTCTCGGCCGGCATCAAGGACAACGTGCTCCCCCCCGAGGCCACCGCCGTGGTCAACTTCCGGATCAGGCCGGGGGAGACCGTCGCCAGCGTGACCGATCGGGTTCGCACGATCATTGCCGATTCGATGATCGTGGTCGGGCCGATCGACAGCGTCGGCGTCAATCCGTCTCCAGTGTCGGATGTGGGATCATCGGCATACCATCTCATCGAATCGACCATTCGCGGCATGGCGCCCGGCGAAACGCTTCCCGTCCTTCCCTACCTTGTGATGGGCGGAACCGATGCGAAGTACTGGGGTGCCCATTCCGACCACGTCTTCCGCTTCCTCGCCATTCCTCTGGGCGAAGGAGACCAGACCCGCATCCACGGTGTCAACGAGCGGGTCGCGGTCGCCGACTACGCCACGTCGGTGGGGTTCTTTGTCCGGCTGCTCCGCGGGCTCGATCAACTGTAAGGGGGCCGCGCTTGCGAAACCGGTAAAACATGTATATGCATGTAGTGTGACGAACCACCGGACCGCCGCCCGGCTCATGGCCGACCAATGCCTCTGCTTCCGCGCCCGGCGGGCCTCCCGCTCGCTCACCCGGGTGTATGACGAGGCGCTCCGGCCGCTGGGGATTCAGGCCACGCAGCTCACCCTGCTCAACGTGATCGCCATGAGCCGCGAGGCCGGCGGGATGATGAGCGAGGTGGCCGAATACCTCGCCATGGATGGCACGACGCTTTCCCGCAACTTGCGGCCGCTCGAGCGCGCGGGGTTGGTCCGGATGAAGCGGATCGCAGCCGACGGCCGCGTCCGCGTGGCGCAGCTGACTCCAGCGGGCCGGCGCCTGATCGAACATGCGCTCCCCCTCTGGAAGCGCGCGCACCAGCGGGTTGTCGCCGCCCTGGGACCTGCGGCGGCGGCCGAGCTCCGTGACCGCCTCGACGCTACCGTCCTCGCCGCTGCGGAGACGTCGTGACCGACGTCACGGCACTCGCCGATCTCGATCTCCCATCGGCGCCCCGGGTACCGGGCCCGGCCGCCTCGAAACGCTACGACCGGTCCATTGTCGAGGGGCCGCTCCGCTCGGCCGTCTGGAAAATCGCCTGGCCCACTATGCTGATGAACATCATCGGCGGGCTTCAGGGCATCATCGACCATGTGCTGGTCGGCCACTTCGTCGGGTTTAAAGCCAACGCCGCCATCGGCGTGGCGTGGCAGATCATCATCGTCGTCATCGTCTTCATCACCTCGCTGTTCACCGGCATGAGCGTGCTGGTGGCGCGCTTCGCCGGCGCGGGTGAGGAAGACAAAGTGGACCGCACCGTCTATCAGGCGTTTCTGACGGCGCTCGGGATGTCGCTCCTGGTCATGGCGCCGCTCGGGTATCTCCTTTCGCCATCGCTGCTCGATCTGGTCAACGCCGCCCCTGCGGTCAAAGCAGAAGCGCTGCCGTTCCTCAGGATCATGTTCCTGTTCAGCAGCGGCATGCTCATCTTCTACATGCTCGGCGGGGCGCTCCGCTCGGCTGGGGATGCGCGGACGCCCATGCGGCTCGGCGTCGCGATGACGGTGCTGAATATCGTCTTCAACGTGGTGCTGATCCGGGGGTTGGGACCGATCCCCGCCTTCGGCACCGCCGGCGCCGCGATGGGAACGGTGATCGCGTCCGGCCTGGTGGCGTCCTACGCGCTCCTCAAGTTCTGGAGGGGTGGCTGGGTGGTGTCGTTTCCGCGCGGAGGAGGCTACGGACCCGACTGGACCATCATCCGGTCGCTGTTCCGGTTCGGGCTGCCCATGGGCATCCAGGGAATCGCGATGAACGTCGGCGGGGTGTTCATGCTGGCATTCATCGGCTCGCTGCCGCAGAGCGCCGCGGCGCAGGCGGCGTTCGCGGTGTCCTACACGCAGCTGTTCTCGCTCATCACCTGGACATCGGTGGGCCTGATGGGCGCGGCGGCGGCGGTGGCGGGCCAGAACCTCGGCGCGGGCAAGCCGGACCGGGCCACTGAAGCGGTGCACGTCGCGGCCCACATCGGCATGGCCGGTGCTGCGTTCGTCGGCGCGTTCTTTCTCTTCTTTCCGCGACAGCTGCTCGCGGTGTTCGGCATGAACGAGCCCGCGGTGGTCGAGATCGGCACGCAATTGCTCCGCATCCTCAGCGTGTCGGGGCTGTTCATCGCCGTGGCACTGACCTACACCGGTGGGCTGCAAGGGACCGGCGACACCCGGAGCCCGCTCTATATATCGATCGTCTCCCAGGTTGTGGTGCCGCTCGGCATCTGCTACGCGATCCAGCAAACCGGGACATTGCAGCCGCTTCATATCTGGGTCGCGATCCTGATCGGCCACGCCACCCGCTGCGCGCTGAGCGTACTGCGCTTCAATCAGGGAAAGTGGCGCGGGATCGCCGTGTAAAGCTTTCGGATCGCAACGTGTAATAGACCTTCAGGACCTTCTCACGCACGGAACAGCCATGTTCATTCCCGACATCCGTTACGCCCTCCGAACCCTCCGCCGAGCCCCCGGCTTTACCCTGGCGGTGGTCCTGACGCTCGGTCTCGGCATCGGCGCCAACACCGCGATCTTCAGCGTGGTGCGCGGGGTGATGCTCAAACCCCTCCCGCATCGGGACGGCGACCGGCTGGTCTACCTGCGCCAGTCGGCCGACGGCCCCGGTGGCGAGAACGTGCGCTTCTCGGTGCCCGAGATCCTCGATTTCCGGAACAGCTCCAAGACCCTCCGGGGTATCGCTGAATATTCCCCGAGCTCGTTCACTCTCCAGCAGGAGGGCGAGGCGGTACGCATCGACGCCGGGCTGGTGACCGGCAACTACTTCAGCGTGATGGGTCTCTCTCCGGTGCTCGGCCGCCCGTTCAACGACGGCGACGACGGGACCGGCGCGGCGAAGGTGATGATCCTGACCCACGAGTACTGGCTGAAGCGGTTCGGCGGGGACAGCGCTATCGTCGGGAAAGCCGTCCGGGTGAACGGGCAGGCGGTGACGGTGGTCGGAGTTCTGCAGTCGGCGCCCAATTTCCCGGAACGCATCGACGTCTTCCTCAACATGGTGAATAGCGAGCACCACCTCTCCGCCACGATGGTGACCGGACGTACCCATCGGATGACCGAAATGGTCGCGCGGCTCGCCCCCGGTGCTGCGGTGTCGCAGGCGCGCGCCGAGGTGCGGGATATCACGACCAGGGTCCACGCCGATCATCCCGACGCGTACGACGCGGCGTCCGGGTACAAGGTGACCCTCACTCCGTTCCACGACGTGCTGGGGGAGCGCGCCAAACTCACACTCTGGCTCCTCATGGGCGCCGCGGCATTCGTGCTGGTCATCGCCTGCGCCAACGTGGCGAATCTCACCCTGATGCGGAGCGTCCGCCGGGAGCACGAGCTGGTCGTTCGCGCGGCGCTCGGCGCCGGTGCCGCCCGGCTTCGGCGACTTCTGCTGGCAGAGAATCTGGTGCTCACGCTGCTCGGCGGCGCCCTCGGGCTGCTGGTCGCGTTCGGCGGCGTCGGAATGCTCATCTCCTTTGCCGAGCGGTACTCTCCGCGTGCCGGCGAGATTCGGGTGGATGGAGTCGTGCTCGGCTTCACCCTGGTACTCGCGCTGGTCGTCGCCGTCCTCCTCTCCTATGCCCCGAAGCTCGCGAAGGAGAGCGTGCTGGGCACCTGGCTGTCCGGGGGAGGGAAGCGCGCGACCGGGAATCTCCGGCGCCAGCGGCTGCAGCGCGGGCTCGTGGTGGCGCAGATCGCGGTGTCGGTCGTGCTGCTCACCGGGGCCGGCCTGCTCACCCGTACCATGCTGCAGCTCTCGGTGGTCGACACAGGGATGAACACCGAGAACGTGCTCACCATGGAGGTGCCGCCCAGCGGCTACGGCCAGGACAACTCCGTTACCGTCGCCCGCTACGAGCAGATGCGAGACCAGCTCGCCGCCCTTCCCGGGGTCAAGGATGTGGCCGTTGGCTCCGTGGTTCCGCTCCGCACGGCGGGCTTCATGCTCGAGGTCAAGGCGGAGGGGCGTCCGGTGGCCCCCGGTGAGCCGATGCCGCGCGCGGAGAACCGGACCGCGAGCCCGGAGTACTTTCGCGCGGCGGGGATTCCGCTGCTCAAGGGGAAGGAATTCTCTTCCACCGACCGGGCGGGCAGCCCGCTGGTGGTCATCCTGAACAAGACGCTCGCCGACCGGCTCTTTCCGAACCAGGATCCGATCGGCCGGCGGGTGGCGTGGACCGGCGAGGTCCTGAAATTCATTCCGGTGTCGGGCGAGTGGCGCACCGTCGTCGGCGTAGTGGGAGACACCAAGGACGGCGGGCTCGACGCGGAGCCGCTCCCGGTGATTTTCCAGCCGTTTGCACAGGAGGTGGTTTTCGCCGGCGGCCTGGTCATTCGCGCCGGCAGCGATGCGTCCAGTGTCGCCCCGGCCGCGACCCGGATCATTCGCGCCATTGCACCACAGGATCCGATCGAGAAGGTGTTGACCCTCGATCAGATTCGGGACGAGAGCGTGGCGCCCCGGCGGCTCAACGCCGTGCTGGTGGCCTCATTCGGAATTCTGGCGGTGATCATCGCGGCAGTGGGGATCGCCGGCGTGCTGGCGTTCTCGGTGAGCGCACGCACCAACGAGATCGGTATTCGCATGAGTCTGGGAGCTGACGCCGGGACAGTGCAGCGCATGGTCCTCGCCGAAGGCGGAGTACTCCTCGCGATCGGCTTGCTGCTCGGCGTGACCGGCTCACTCCTCGCCGCGCGGCTCATCCAGGGTCTGCTCTACGGTGTAGCGCCGCATGATCCGGTGACGCTGGCCGCCGTGGCAGTGCTCATGGCACTGGTCGGCATCGGCGCCTGCTGGATTCCGGCGCTCCGGGCGGCGCGGATCGATCCGGCGGTGGCCATCCGGGCGCAGTGAGGTAGGGAACAGAGAGTGTCGCGAAGAGCGAAGAGCGAAGAGGCCGCGACCGCTTCGCGCTTCGCTAATCGCTACTCCCTGACCCCTGACCCCTGATCCCTGGCTATTATCGCTAATGCAAAAACTCCTTCTCCTGCTGGCCGCGCTCGGAGTCATGAGTTGTAGGGATCGTCCGGCTCCGGATGCCGGTCCGCCGGAAGCCGCCGTGCCGGACATCGCCCGGACAACCTTCGCGCCGTCGCTCGGCGTCGATCTCGCCGCGATGACGCAGACTCCCCGTGGTGCCTGGATTCGCGATCTGACGGTCGGCACCGGCGAGCCGGTGACTGCCGGCAAGGAGGTGGCGATCCATTATGCGGGGAGCCTTCCCGACGGGAGCCAGTTTGACGCCAATGGCCCCGCCGATGCGCCCTACGTCTTCCGTCTGGCTGCCGGCGAGGTGGTCCCGGGATTTGACGAGGGGGTGACGGGGATGCGGGTGGGAGGAAAACGACAGGTCGTGATTCCGCCGTCACTCGGATACGGCGCGCAGGCCAACGGACCCATCCCCGCCAACGCGATTCTGGTGTTTACCATCGATCTCGTGAGCGCGCGGTAGCTCGGCAATGCGATACCGGCGGTTCGGTCGTACCGGATGGCAGGTCAGCGAGATCGGGTACGGCATGTGGGGCATGGGTGGTTGGTCCGGTTCCGACGATACCCTGTCCCGAAGCTCGCTGGAGTGCGCGGCGGAGCTTGGCTGCAACTTTTTCGATACCGCCTGGGCGTATGGTCAGGGTCGGAGCGAGCGTCTCCTCGGAGAGCTGGTGCGAGCTCACCCCGCGAACCGGCTGTACATCGCCACGAAGATTCCCCCTCGGAATCTCAAGTGGCCCGCCCGCCCGAAGTATTCGCTCGACGAGACCTATCCGCCCGATCATATTCGCTCGTTCACCGAGAGGAGCCTCGAGAATCTCGGCGTCAACTCCATCGATCTCCTACAGTTTCACGTCTGGAGCGATACTTGGGCGGACGACCCGAGATGGCGGCGGGCGATGGAGGATCTCAAGCGCGAGGGCCTGATCCGCGCCGCGGGGATCAGCGTGAACCGATGGGAGCCGGAGAATTGCTTGCGTGCCCTTCGCTCCGGCGCGGTCGATGCCGTGCAGGTGATTTACAACATTTTCGACCAGGCGCCGGAGGACCGGCTCTTTCCGGTCTGTCGCGAGCTCGACATCGCGGTGATCGGGCGGGTCCCCTTCGATGAAGGAACCCTCACCGGGACGCTCACCCGGGACTCGAGGTGGCCCGAAGGCGATTGGCGGAACACGTATTTCGTGCCGACCAACCTGCATGCCAGCGTCGAGCGCGCCGAGCGGCTTCGTCCCCTCATCCCGGACGGGATGAGCATGCCGGAGATGGCGCTCCGCTTCATTCTCTCCAACCCCGACGTCGCTACCGTGATCCCCGGCATGCGCAGGCTCCATCACGTCGACGCCAACCTTGCGGCGAGCGATGCCGGTGTGCTGCCGGACCCCCTTCTGACTCAGTTGCGAGACCACCGCTGGGACCGGACGCCGACGGCATGGTCGCAGTAAGCAAAGCCCGCCTCCCACGGCTCGTCCGGCAGCTCAAGGCTCTTCATGGGTCACCCGTGCCACCGCCGGTGCGCGATCCGTATCTGCTCCTTCTCTGGGAGCAGGTCGCCTACCTGGCCTCCGATGCGGAGCGACTCGCTGCATACCGGCTGTTGGAGCAGCGCGTCGGTACCGCGCCGATGGTGATCCTGGGCGCCTCGATGGCTGCGCTTCGAGCGGTGGCTCGCCGCGGCGGCGCGATCGCCGTTGCCGCCCGCGCCGAGCGGCTGCGGACGGTCGCTCGCCGGGTTCTTGAGGTGTGGGACGGGAATCTTCGTCCGGTGCTTCGTCTGCCTCTCGGAGCCGCGCGCCGGGAGCTGGCGCGGTATCCCGCCGTCGGGCTGCCCGGCGCCGAGCGCATACTCCTGCTTTGCGGGTCGCATCCGGTACTTGGTCTCGACTCCAACGCGTTGCGAGTCCTCCTCCGGCTTGGGCTTGGGAAGGAACACACCCAGTGGGCAAAGACGTACCGAGTGGTTCAACTGGCTGCCGAAAGGGAATTGCCTGCCACGGTGGCCGCGCGGAGGAGCGCCTATCTGCTGCTTCGTCTGCATGGGCAGACGCTCTGCCGGCGCTCCGCGCCGCGCTGCCACGAGTGCCCGCTCCAGCCTGATTGCCCGACCGGACGCGCCACCGTGGTAAAAGAGGTGCGACGCCCGATTCTGATCGATTAGATTTGTCTCATGCGTATCGCTCCACTCCTCGCCGTCCTGGCCACGGCGCCCCTCGCGGCCCAGGCCCCGACCGGCACCACCCTTTCGGGCTTGTGGCAACTGGAAAAGGGCAAGGTCAAGGCCGACGGGCCGAAAACCGTCATGATCCGGGCGGACTCGAGCGCGTCATGGGGAAAGGAAACCGTCCGCTGGCGCCTCAAAGTGGGCCAGATCATGATTGCCCTGGGCGGCGAGTGGGAAGTCTACAAGCTTAAGCTGAGGCGCGACCGGCTCACCCTCTCCGGCGGCGACCTCCAGGACCCTATCACCCTGAAGCGCGTCGGGCCGGCCACTCCCCGGTTGGCCAACGTGCCGGTTCCCCCCGATCCTGATCTGGAGCCTCCGGGTCGATAGGCCCGGTCAGCTCCTCCGGCGGCGGACTTTCGCCGCCGCCTTCCCCAGCAAACGAACGATCGGGACGGTGAGCGGCTCGACGACCGGCTTGACCGGCCGCACCAGCGCCCGCCCCGCTGCACGAAACCCGATGCCGCCGCCGCTGTTCGGCGTTCCGGTCCCGCTGAAGCTGAACA
>CAZHSO010000062.1:0-19392 GCA_964535105.1 uncultured Gemmatimonas sp. | reverse complement strand
AGAGCGCCCGGCTGTTAACCGGGAGGTTGCAGGTTCGAAGCCTGCCGCCCCAGCTGCAAGGATCCTCAAATGCCCAGGCCGCGAAGCTCCTGAGACCGCGTCCTGCTGACCGGGAGACAGGTGCCGTCGGCGAGCACCGCCTCCAGGCGGCCTTTCCCGTGGGGCCGGAAGCTCTTCACCTGCTCCAGGTTCACGATGTGGGCGCGGTGGATCCGCAGAAAACGCTTCGGATCGAGGCGTTCCTCGAGGCGATTCAGTGAGAGATGCACCATGTGGCGAAGCGGGCCGGCATGCGCGGCCACATAATCGCCGCGGGCTTCGAACCACGACACTCCTGCCACCGGCACCGGGATGATCGCACCCCCCGACCTCACGAACAGGCGGCTGATGGGACCCCTCGCCATCGCCTCGCGCAGCCGGTCCAGCGCGGGGAGTGGCGCGGGCTCACCCAACGCGGCGCGGACGCGATCCAGTGCCCCCGCAAGCCGGTCCGCTCCGAACGGCTTGAGGAGGTAGTCGAGCGCGCCCAGCTCGAACGCCGCCACCGCGTGCTGCGCGAATGCCGTGGTGAAGACGACGAGCGGCTGGTGGGTGACGCGCTCCAGCACCTGGGTTCCGAGCAGGCCCGGCATCTGAATATCGAGGAACACGAGCTCGGGCCGGAGCGTGTTGATCGCCTCCACGGCGGCGGGCCCGTTGGACGCTTCCCCAACGCAGGCCACCCACTCGACCGGTGCCAGCATGTCGCGCAGCCCGGCGCGCGCCACCGGCTCGTCGTCGGCGATCAGCGCGGTCACCCGCATGTCAGGCTCGGGCCCCGCCGTCATCCAGCGTCTGCGGGATCCAGAGCGAAGCGGTACACCCGCCGGTCGCACCCTCTTCGAGGGTGAGTCGCGCGTCTCTGCCGTACAACGCGGCCAGGCGCTCCCGGAGCCGCTGCAATCCCGTCCCGCCCTTCGTGCTCGTCGAGCTGAGCGCGATCCCTTCGCCGGTGTCTCGAACCGTCAGTGTCAGGGTTCCGCCGTCAACGCGTCCCTCGACGACGATCTCCGTCGGCTCGATCCGCGGCGCCGCACCGTGGCGAACCGCGTTTTCGACCAGCGTCTGCAGCGCGTAGGAGGGCAGCAGGGCGGCACCGGCATCCTCGGACGTCCGAATGCTCACCCGCAGGCGATCGCCGAACCGGATCCGTTCGAGCTCGAGATACCGTTCCACGAATGCGCGCTCTTCGTCGAGGGTCACCATGTCGCGATCCTCCTCGAGCGTGGTGCGCAACAACCCGGCGATCTGCTCCGCCGCGCGCGCGGCGCCGCCCGGATCCTTCGGGATGAGGTGAACCACGGTATGCAGCGCGTTGAAGAGAAAATGCGGATTGAGCTGTCCCCGAAGCGCGGCGAGCTGGGATCGCGCCGCGCTCGCTTCGGCTAGCGCCGCCCGCTGACTCGCCTGCGCGGCGTAGGAAATGCCGGCGACCATGACGTAGAGCCAGATGCCCAGCACCAGATTCGGAAGCAACAGAAAGTGGAACGACATCGCGGACTGTGGGTGAATCAGCAATTCCGCCCCGAACTTGAGCGTGACCCAGAGCGCCGAGTAGACGGCCGCGGCGCCGAGGTGCACGGCGAGAAAACCGGGGCGGAAGGAATGCGGCCATGGGACGCGCTCGGTAAAGCGTTGCACCACGAGCCCGAGCAGCGCGGCGATCCCGACCGCGATGAAGCCGCTCAGGACCGCATGCCCGGCCGGCGTCGCCCCGTGGATCGGATTCGCGGGGGAAACCATGAGGGTGTACAGCGCCCACACCGGCAGCCAGCCGAGTATGAGCTGCAGCCAGACCCAGGTCCGCGGCGCGCCCGTGTGGCGTGTCATGCGCGAAGGTTGCCGCGCCCGTCCATCAGTGGCAAGGGCGCCGAGCCGCTCAGCGCGGCGCGGTGGCGGCCAAGCGCTTCGCTTCGATGCGGAGCGTCCCCTCCGCCCAGCTCTTCCCGTCGTCGGATGACCGGTCCTGCTGCCAGCGGAAGGTCGTGGGCGTGATGTCGGAGAAGCGCGAGCGGAACAGCACCGGCTTGCCCTCCTGATCGGTACCGCGCGAGCTCTGCGACATGCGGCCCTCTTTCCATTCGGCGGTCGCGTTCGAGAGCTTGGCCCGATACACATCGAGGGTGGCCAGGCTCCAGGTGCGCGCGGCGCGATCGTAGAAGCGCATGGCGTGCGACAGGCTCACCGGGTTGCCGGCCTCATCGGTGATCCGGAGCTCGTCCTCGATGCCGAAGCCGTCGAAGGCACGCCACGCCTTCCAGGTTCCCACCAGCCGGGGAGTGCCATGGATTTTCTGCGCGAGGCCCACGGCCCGCACCTTCACGACCAGCTCCCATTGCCCGATGAGAAAATCGTGCTGGCGGGCTTCGGGAGGCGCGGTGGGGGCCGGCTGGTTGCCCGCCCCGTGCTGAGCTGAGGCGGACGCGGGAGCAAGGAGAAGGGTGAGGAGAAGAGTCGGTCGGGCGAGCATGGGGTTCTCCAGTTGCTGGCTGATGGCTGACGGCTGACTGCTGCTGTTTGAAGTCTGATGGCTGACGGCTGAAGGCTGAAGGCTTTTCTCCCTCCCATTCGCCTAACGGGTCCTCCAGCATGCCGAACGGCGCCACCACCCGTAGCGTCACCCTCCCCCGTCCCGATAGCGTTCGCGGCATGAGCTCTCCACTGATCACACTCAAAAACGTGACGCGCATATTCCCGGGAGCGGCCGGGGAGTTCACCGCGCTCTCCGACGTGAGCCTGACCATCGACCGGGGCGAGTTCGCCGTCGTGGTCGGACAATCCGGCAGCGGGAAGTCCACGCTCCTCGGCCTCCTGTCCGGCATCGACCGTCCGACGCGCGGCGAAGTGTTCGTCGGAGACACCGCCGTGCACACGCTGTCGGAGCGGGCGATGTCGTCGTGGCGCGGCAGGGCGGTCGGCATCGTGTTCCAGTTCTTCCAGCTGCTGCCGACGCTCACCGCGGCTGAGAACGTCATGCTGCCGATGGATTTCTGCGGGACCTGGGTGGCGCGGGAGCGTCGCGATCGCGCCTTGGCCCTGCTCGAGCGGCTCGGCGTCGCCGACCAGGCCGACAAGTTCCCGCCCAAGCTCTCTGGAGGCCAGCAGCAGCGGGTGGCGATCGCCCGGGCGCTGGCCAACGAGCCGGCGTTGCTGTTGGCCGACGAGCCGACCGGGAATCTCGATTCGCGCACCTCCGAGGCGATCCTCGAGCTCTTCCGGGGACTGGTGCGCGACGGACAGACGGTCGTGATGGTCACGCACGAGCAGGGCGCTCGGCGTCTCGCCTCGCAGACCGTCACCCTGGCGGATGGCCGAATCGTCGCGAACGAAGGCGGCTCGGATGGCTAGTCCGCGGGTTCGCAAGGTGCTGCGCGACGTGTGGCACCACAAGGCGCGCACCCTGCTCGTGGTCCTGGCCATCGCAATCGGGATCGTTGGCGCGGGGGCGGTTCTCAACACCTGGTCGCTCCTGCGGCGCGTGACCCGCGAGGGATTCCTGGCCACCAATCCCGCATCGGCCACGATCCGGACCGATTCCGTCGACACCGCGCTGCTCGACCGGGTGCGGGCGCTGCCGGCCATCCGGGACGCCGCCGCCCGCCGTACCGTCATCGGGCGCGCCATGGTGGGCGGAGCCTGGCGCAGCGCGGTGCTGTTCGCGGCGAGCGACTTCACGACTATCCGGATCGGAACGCTTCAACCGGTCAGCGGCACCTGGCCTCCCGCCGACGGCACCGTCGTGATCGAGAGCTCTTCGGTGGAATACGCCGACGCCGCCATCGGGCAGTCACTCATCGTCCAGGTCGGCGACGCGGAGCAACAGGCGCTCGCGGTCACCGGGATCGCGCGCGATGCGGGACTCGCCCCCGGCTGGATGGAGCATGTGGTCTACGCGTTCGTCACCCCCGGTACGCTGGCACGACTCGGGGCGCCCGCCTCGCTCAATCTCCTCCAGATCGTGGTCCGAGAGGACGCCCTCGACCAGGAGGCGGTCCGGCGGGTTGCCTACGAGGTCAAGGCGCTGGTCGAAAGCACCGGCCGCCGAGTCCTGGACGTCGCCGTGCCGGAGCCGGGGGAGCACATCCACGCCGCCCAGATCAATTCGCTCCTCTACACCCAGGGGGCGTTCGGGGTGCTCGCGCTTCTGCTCAGCGGATTCCTGGTCGTCAACCTCGTGGCGGCGATGCTCGCGGGCCAAGTGCGGGAGATCGGCGTCATGAAGGCGATCGGCGCCCGCGGCGACCAGCTTGCCGCCATGTACCTCGGTCTCGCGCTCGTGCTCGGCCTCGTGGCCTGCGTCGTGGCGCTTCCCGTCGCGGCGCTCCTCGGCCGCTGGTATGCCGAGTTCACCGCGAGCCTTCTCAACTTCGATACGGCCGGCTTCTCGATTCCCGCCTGGGCGATTGCGCTGCAACTGGGCGTGGGCGCGCTGCTCCCCGTCGCCGCGGCCGCATTCCCCGTGGCGAGAGGGTGCCGGATCCCCGTCAGCGCTGCGCTGCGCGATTTCGGCATCGAAGGGGAAGGAAAGGGAAACGATCGCTGGCTCAGGAAGATCGGCGGGCTGACCAGGCCGCTCCTCCTCTCACTCCGCAACGCCTTCCGGCGCCGGCAGCGGATGGCGCTCACCCTGCTCACCCTCGCGATGGGCGGCGCGGTGTACCTCGGAGCCCTCAATTTGCGGGCGTCGATCCGGAATTCGGTCGGGTACATGTTCGGCGAGATACTCAAATACGATCTCTCGCTCGGCTTCGCGCGCTCTTACCCTGCCGACAGCATCGAGGCCGCCGTGGCACGGGTGGAGGGAGTCTCCCGCGTGGAGGCGTGGGGCGGAAACCGCGCCGCCATCGCGCGGCCGGACGGGGTGCTCGGCAATGCCTTTCCCATTGGAGCGCTGCCGGCCGGCTCACGGATGGTCGCCTTCCCGGTGGACAGCGGGCGATGGCTCGCCGCGGGAGACAGCAACGGTCTGGTCGTGAATCGTGGCCTCCTCCTGGGTGAGCCCGGGATCACGATCGGTGGCGAGGTAACGCTCGTCATTGACGGGCGATCAAGTCGTTGGATCGTCGCCGGAGTCGTGGAGTCGGGTCCGGGACCGACGGCTTTCGCCACCCGCGAGGCAATGGCCCGGGCCACCGGTGACGGTCGCATGGATCGCGCGATGATCTCCGCCTCGGTCGGGGGACCCGCCTCGCAGGCGGAGCTGAGCCGGAGACTCCGCGAGGCGCTTCAGACGCAGGGATTCGAGATCGGATCAAGCCAGCTCATGGCCGAGAGCCGTCGCGTGCTGGAGGATCACCTGCTTCTGGTCGCGGGGTTTCTGATGATCATGTCACAGGCGATGATCGTGGTGGGCGGACTCGGTCTTGCCTCCACGATGAGCCTTTCGGTGCTCGAGCGCACCCGGGAGATCGGTGTGCTGCGCGCGATCGGCGCGAGACACCGTTCCATCCTCGCGATGGTGCAGATCGAAGGACTCGTCATCAGCATCGCGAGCTGGGCCCTGGCGATTCCGCTCTCGGTCCCGATGAGCGTCATCCTGGGAAGGACCTTCGGCCGGATCATGATGCCGGTCCGGATCGTCACCCTGGTGCCCGAGCCGTCGGGGATGCTGCTCTGGTTCGTGGTGGTGGTGGCGGTGAGCATTGTCGCATGTGCCTGGCCCGCGTACCGTGCCACGCGGGTGACGACGGCGGCGGCGCTGGCCTACGAGTAAGCTCGTGAGCCGGTCAGGAATCGAAGTGGGTGAGGTCCGAGGCAATCCCCGGCGCGAGCGGCACGATCTCGGTGTTGCAGTAGCTCGTCTCGATGCGCATCGTGGAGGACACGCGAGCGCGCGCGGTGCGAATCTCCCCTGCGCTGCGATAGCGCAGTTCGCCGCTCTCGATCCACCGAAACGAGGAATCCGGCGCGTACATCGCCGCCAGCGAATCCCACTGACGGTTTGCGGAATGCCTTCTGAATGCGTCGAGGGTCGTGCGGATGCTGTCCTGGATCGCGGCGGCATGGACTGGCGGGAGTCCGGAGGTGGCGCTGGCGCAGACAGACGCCGAGACGAGAAGCAGGAACAAAACCGATTGTGGCATGGGCTTGCCCCGCATCCGTGGAGAGACGAAGAGACGGTGGATCGGAGAAGAATAACAATCCCCTGACCCCCGACCCCTAGAACCCTCCTCCGCCGCCGCCGCCTCCCCCACCGCCCGACGAGCCGCCGCTGAAGCCCGACCCGCTCGAGGTGCGCGGCGACGAGCTCATCACGCTCCCGGCGCGCGACGACATATCCGAGAGCCTGCTGGAAAAACTGCTCGCGTTGAAGGCATGAATGCTGGATCCGGTGTACCAGGAGGGCGGCTCCATGTAGATGTCTTCGAACGCCTTGGCCCACTTCTTCTCGACCCCGAACGCCATGGCATACGGCAGGTAACGCTCGAACATCTCGGGCGTCTTCACCACCTGCTCGAACCGCTCCTTGTCCACCCGCTCCAGGAATTCGCCGAAGCCGAGCACCTTCTCCAGGGTTCGCGCTCCCGCGATGGTGCGCGCCGGCATGTGGTAGCCGATGATCGCCATGATGAGACCGATCGCGATTCCGGCCACGATGAACGAGACTGGCGCCGCTCCGAGCGCCGGCGCAATGGCGGCCCCGCCCATGGCGGTGACCAGCCCCATCACGATCCCGAAGCCGACCCATCTGACCCGCACATGGTCGGGCCGTTTCACATAGAACCCCTGGTGCACCAGCTGGTCCATGATTCCCGACTTGATGTCATCCAGGCTCTTGTAGAACTCGTTCTCCAGATCGGAGAGCTTGACCTCCCGGGCGCCGCCCTCGAAGATCGCCTTGAGGACTTTCGACTCGTACGATAGCAGCGGTCGCGCCCCGTCCTTTGGCGTCGTGCGGTGGAAGACGAACTCCTTCTCCTTCACGAGGCCAAACAGCTTCGACTCCTCCCGCTCCTCGATCCTGAGGTGGCCCCCGACCGCGAGGTCCACGATGGTCGCGGTGATATCCCGCATATCGGCCGATTCATCGGTGATCGTGCCGGCCTCTGCGGGGGACACTCCCGGCGGCGGCTCGTATCGCACCGCAATCGGGAGCATTCGGGGATCCCTGCCTCGGCGGGACCAGAGAAGCAGCATGCCGATCAGGACGGGAACCGGGAGCGCGAGGGGCCAGTTGGCGGCGAGGAATCCGATGACGCGATCGGCGCGGGTCGGCTCCGGCACCAGTCCCTTGTCCCACCCGACCACGGCGGTGAGCCCTTCCCGGAACTGCAGCTTCCGGGGCATGGTAAGCTGCACCGAATTTCCCACGAGCGCGACGACCGCCTCGCGAGAGGTCGAGCCGTAGACTCCGTTGAAGGCGGTCGCGCGGATCCCGGCGGCGCCCACCGGCAGATGGATTACCGCAGTCACGTCGCCGAGTGCCACATCCCATTCGTCTCCGGTGACGTTCCAGTAGAGCTCGTCGTGGTCCTCGAAGAAACGAAGCGCGTTGTGGGCGCGGTACCGGAGCACCACCGTCCGCACGGCGTCGATCGCGCCAGGCACCCACATCTTGTACTTGATGAAATGATCCTCCCGCCCGCTTTCAGTGCGGAGCGGCTGCCCTTCCGCGTCGGCGGCCGAGAGGAAGTCGAGCTTAACCGACCACTTGAACCCCTGCGGCGTACGGTACTCCACCGGGACTTTGGGATAGATCCCGTTCCACGAACCGGTGAATTTGGCCCGGATGGTTTCCTCGACGTCGATACTCCCGTCGACGTTGACGGTAATCTGCGCATCGAACCGCTCGATCTCCAGCGTGCGCTGCGCCGCCGCCGGCGCCGCCAGGATCGAAAGCGCCGCAAGCGCCCGGACCAAGCGGCTCGTCATACGTCCACGCGGGGCGCCGCCCCCTCCGCCGAATCGGCCAGACCGAAGAACTCCTGGGTGCGGAATCCGAACGGACGGGCGACGAGATTGGACGGGAACTGCTCGATCCGTGTGTTGAAGTCCCGCACCACCGCGTTGTAATAGCGTCGCGCGTTCTGGATATGGTCTTCGATCTCGGTGAGCGAGCGCTGTAGCGCGAGGAAGCTCTCTCCCGCCTTCAAATCCGGATACGCCTCTGCCAGCGCGAGCAGCTGCTTTACCTGCCCGGCCAGTGTGCGCTCCGCGTCACCCGCGGCCGCCGGCCCCGTCGCGCTCACCGCGCGGTTCCGCGCTTCGACCACCGCCTCCAGCGTTCCCTTCTCGTACCCGGCATGCCCCTTGACCGTGGAGACCAGCGTCGGGATGAGATCGTGGCGGCGCTTGAGCTGCACGTCGATGTCCGACCAGGCGTTTCGCGTGAGCATCCGCAGCCGCGTGAGGCCGTTGAAGGCGACGATGAGATATACGACGACGGCGAGGACGACGCCGAGCAGGATCAGGTCCATGTCCGCTCCAATTCCTCTGGGAGTGCGTGAGCCGCTAGCGGTTAGCCGTTAGTAGCGTCGTGAGATCCCGCGGCTTTTCCAACCAATAATCCGGCGCCGACCCTTCGAGATGCTCCCGCCCGAACGGGCCCCAGAGCACCGCGGCGGTCTTCACCCCGGCCGCACGCCCTGACTCCATGTCGTGAATGCTGTCTCCAACATATAGCGCACTTGCCGCCGCCTCTCCGAGCTGGCGCAAGGCGACCTCGACCGGCTCGGGGTGCGGCTTCGGGTTGACCACGTCGTCGGCGCCGATCACCAGCTCCATCATGTCCTCCAGCCCGACCAGCCGGAGGCCGCGGAGCGCGCCCGGCTTGTTCTTGCTGGTGACGAGGCCGGTGCGATAGCCGGCGGCGCGAATGCTCCGCACCATTTCGACCACGCCGGGATAGGCCGTCACCCGCGAGTCATGATGGGCGAGGTTGTACTCACGATAGGTCCCGATCATCGCCTCGAGCTGCTCGGGATTCTCCGCCCAGAGCTTGAACTGGACCCGGAGCGGTGTTCCGAGCCCGGCAAGCCAGAAGTCGTCGGTGCGGGGATCCTGGCCGTGCCGCGCGAGCGTGTGATGATAGCTGTCCAGGATCAGGCGGACCGAGTCGATGAGCGTGCCGTCGAGGTCGAACAGGACTGTGGTCAGCTTGGGCATGGAGGGAAAGCTAGCTCTCCCGGCACCAGGGCTCCACCAGCAACACGCCGATCAGCGCCACGCTCGACGGCGCGGGCGTTACGGGTTCCGGCGGGAGCCGGTCGAGGCGCTCGAGCAGTGCCGCGTCGGAAAGTCGCCCCCACTCCTCGAGTTGCAGCTCTTCCCCCGACGTCAGGCCCCGCCGGAGATAACGAATCCCCTGCTCCAGCCGATGGAGGTGGGCGCGGTGCCGGTTTCGGGCCGCGCATGCCGCGAGCGCGCGGAGCCTCCGCCGCAGAGTCCGGACAGCGTTGCTTCGCGGCACAGCACCCAGTCCCGCGCCGTTCGCGGCGCGCAGTACCGCGCCGACCTGTCCCGATAATCCCCGGAGCGCGGTGCGAAGCGCAGCGGAGGAAACCGGTCGCGACACGGCACGCCGGCCGTGAGCCCCCTGCAGGAGATTCGCGATCGTGGCCGTCTCATCCGTCCATCCGGCATCCGTTCTTGCCAGGACGATTTCCCTCGCTGTCCCATCGGCAAATCCGATTCGAAGCCCGGCCACCGTCCCCGGCTCGCTACCCGGAATAATCGCGGTGCCCTCACCGCCCGCGTGCCCCTCCCACATCGCGGCGATGCGGGCGCGAAGGCGCCACGACGCCTCCGGCCGCTGGTCCAGCCCGACGAGGAAGGGCAGCCCCGCCTTGGCCTCGAGGATCGACTCCTGCCTGAGGAGTGCGGCGAGCTCGGGTGGAGGGTCGAACCGCACCACCTCGACGCTCGCATGCCTGCTGCCGAGGCGAAATGCCCGCCCGCTTCGCTGCTCCAGCCGCACCGCCGTCCAGGGTAGATCGTAGTGAACGACCCGTTCCACCAGCGGCAGGTCGAGGCCTTCGGCGGCGACGTCGGTGGCGAGAAGCACGGCGGGCCTGGCTATCCGCCCGTCGCTGGGAAGCGCCCGGCGGCGGAACCAGTCGAGCACGGCATCCCGCGGAACCGGCCCTCGATCGAGACCCGCCCCCGCTCCGGTGCACCAGGCAATGCCCGGCCGCGGGAGACGGTCTCGCAGATATGCCACCGTCGCCATGGCCGTAGTGAAAATCAGCGTTGGCTTCCGGTCGCCAACGACGTCCGCGAGCGCCGCCGCCTTTGGATCCGGTTCCACGCACGCGCGCGAGGCGACGCGCTCAAGCGCTGCCACGTGCTCGAGGTCTTCCACGACGAGCTCGATCCGCTGTGCCGGCTCGGCGACCAACGGCCAGAACACGAGCTGGTCGGCGTCGGTTCCGACGAAGCGGCGAATTGTCTCCCGGGTCACCTGCTGGCCCGAGACGGCAGCGTCGCGCGCGTGCCGGAGCATCGCGCCATAGCGGCGCAGTGTGGTGGCGGCTGCCGCGGGACTCGATGCCAGCGCGCGCAGCAGTACGATGCGAAGCAGCTCCGCCGTCGATGCATCCGCGGAAAGAGCGAGCCGCCGGATTCCCGCGAGAAGCTCGAGCACCGGGCCGGATGCCTCGGGACGGAGCCCCAGCTCGCGGCGCGCTGGAAGCAGGGGAGACCGGTCTTCGCCCGTGATCACGAGGGTGGCGAGCGCGCCGGGCACGCGTGCAATCATCGCCCCGCGCAACGACGAAACACCGCTCCAGGCCAGCGCGTCGTCGCGGACCAGGAGGAGCAGCGGATTCACCAGGTCCTCGAGCCGGTTCACCACCGGTGTCCCGCTGAGAAGAATCCCTCGGCGTCCCACGCACCATGGTGCCAGCGTGGCGTAGCGACGCGTGGACTCCGTCCGGAATCGGTGGCTCTCGTCGATGATCACCGCGCCTCCGGCCGACGGTGGAGCCCGTCCTCTGCTCAGCGTCTCGTGCGAGTGGGTTCGTATCGACACGCCGGTGCGCCCGGCGGCCTCGCACCACTGTCCTCGGAGTGCGGCTGGGGCGATGACGTGAACCGGGCGGCCCGGCTCAATGGCGTTTGCGACCGCGAGCGCGATGAATGTTTTCCCGGTGCCGACGCCGTCGGCGAGCAGCGCCCCCCCGTGCCGTCGCACCGCCGCCATCGCGCGGCGAAAGGAGAGCCGCTGATCGTCCCGGAGCCAGGGAGGAGGAGCGTCCGTCGCCTCCTCCGGCAGCAGCGCTCGCGCCAGAGTTGCCGCAACACCGTCGGCCGGCGCGGGAGGACCCGGACGGAGCCAGGCCGCCAGCGGGTCGGCCACCCGTTCCAGCGATTCAGCAACCAGCGAAGGCGCCCGCGCCAGCCAGCTCGGCCAGCAGACGCTGCTCGCTTTCGTCGATTTCCAGGAGGCCGGCGCAGCAATCATCGAGATCCTTCTGCTCGAGAGAACCGGCCATTCCGAGACGCGCCAGCGTCAGCAAGCCGGTGGACGCGAGCGCAGATGCGGGGAGCGGAAGAGCCGAGATAACCCGGGCGTTGAAGCGGGCAAAGCCTCCGCTGGCGGGCTCTGCGATCGCCGCGGCGAGTGCCCGGCACCAGGTCGAGTTGAGCCACGCCGCGAGCCGGAGCGCGGTCTCCTCGTCGGGGACCGGCGTCAGATAGCAGCTGTTGAGCGGAATGACCTGCAGACCGCGCGTGCCGCTCAACGAGGCCGCTTCGAGCCGGCGCGCGACATCAGCCCAGAGCACGCGATGCGGAGAGAGGGCTGGCGCGGTCCGGAAGAGTCTCCACGGCTTCCCACCCGGATAGTCGGCGCGCCGGCGCAGATCTCCGAAATGCGGGGACAGGCGCCGAGCGGCCGCGGGCGGCAGGACGTCGAGAGGTCTTCCGCAGGAATCGCAGGGCCAGAGCAGCTGCTTGACCCGCCGCACCCGGAATGGGCAGACGTCCCGGCCCCGTGCCGCCCAGCGCACGACCTCGGGTTCGACATCGAGACCGGGATCGAGAAAGACGCGGTTAAGTCCTGTCTTGACCCCGAGGTGACAGGTGAATCGCTCACCGAATCGCGGATGGTCCTGGCCAAGCCGTGCGATCAGCTCGGCGGCCGAGCTCGTCGTGAGCACCCAGGGGCCCTCCCTCAAGTGACGCTGAGGGATCCCATGGCCCACCTCCGCCGAACCGAGCCTGAGCCGGACGATGTGCTCCGCCGGTGGGGATGCGTTTGCCGCGATGAGCGCCATCGGGTACACGGTCGCATCGAAGTCGGCCCTCGCATCGTTTCGGACGCCCGCGGCGAGGGCGATGGTGGTCCGTCGCGCCAGATCGGCGCGCGCCGCGGCGGCGTACCCGGTGGTCGCCAGTTTTGCGGGAACGAGGAAGGCGATCACTCCGTTCGGTGCCGAGAGCTCGAGGGCGCGCTCCAGGAACGCCACCGCGAGATCAGGCTGATGCGCGTATCCTCTGGCGTTTGCCCGTGCTCCCTTCATCCAGCGAAACCGTTCCGCGAGGTAGCGCCGGGTGTCCGGCGCGATCGATTCGGCCCGGACCCACGGAGGATTGCCCACGACCAGATCGAATCCGCCGCGCGCGAGCACATCGGCAAACTGGGTGGAGTAGCTGAACCACGGGACTTCGTCGGCGCTCGCGAGCGCCCGCTGTTTCTCCCGTCCCCGGCGCCGCGCCGCGCGCAGCTCGCCCAGCAGGGCGCGGTCGGCGCGCGTCAAGCCGCGCCGGTCGCCAAAGAGCGTCGGACTCCGGGCGGCGCCGAGAAGTTCGGCAATCCGTGAGTCGAGTGTGGCAAGGGACGACGCGATCGCATCCTGCGCCACGCCCCGTTCGGCGAGCCGGAGTGACCGGAGCGCCCCGCGCTTGGCCGCGCCGGTTGCGAGCACGACCGATTTCCGGAGTCGAGTGAGCTCCGCCCCGCGAGATCGCGCCGCCGCCGGAAACGGAAGTCCCGCCTCAGGATCGATCAGACTGTCCCCCTGACGTACCAGAGCGTCGAGGTTGGGAAGTGGCGCGATCGATTCGGGGCGCTCCCCCGGATCGGCTGCCACCACTTCGAGCCAGAGCCGCAGCTCGGCGAGACGCACCGCCGCGGCATTCCGGTCCACCCCGAACAATCCTCCGGAAAGCACCCGGCGGAGCGCCGCGGCTCGGCGAGACGTCCGCGCGTTCCCCGGTCCCGCGAGCAGGCGGAGCGCGCCCAGCAGGAAGGCGCCGCTCCCGACCGCGGGGTCGAGGAGGCGCACACTCCGAAGCGCGCGGCGGGTCGCAAGGTCGGGTAGGTCGAGCCGCGCGGTCGCGTCGGACCAGGTGATGCCGAGGCGAATGGACAGCCAGGTTGCGAAGCCGTCGCGAAGCAGCGCGTCCACCAGCGCGGCGGGGGTGTAGAAACTGCCGGTCGAATGCCGCTCTTCCGGCGCCATGACGCCTTCGAAGACCCGCCCGAGCATATCGGGTGCGATCGCTTCTCCCGTCGGCGCCGCCAGCGTGAAATGGAAGCGCTCGAACAGAGTGTCGAAGGCATCGCGCACAACCGGGGTCGGGAACGTCACCCGCCATCGGCGCTCCAGCGGATGAGGCTCGAAGAGGCCGCCATTGAGGAAGGGAATCGCGCCGTACCGGAGGGCGAGCGCGCTGCGCTCGTCGCGCGGCCGGTTGAGTGTGCCGAAGAAGAGTGGCCGCAGCAGATCGCGATGCAGCGAGCGGCGGGAATGCAGGCAGCGGTCCACTTCCTCACGAAGAAAGCGCGGGCGGCCCGCGAGCCACCCTTTGGCCTCGATGAAATAGAGAAAGAGAATGCGGGTGAGAAGGAGGAGTGACAGTGCATGACGATCGACCCGCGGTACACCTGGAGGCAGTGCCGCCATCACAGACTCGAGCACCCGGCGGAAGCCGGAGAAGAACCGCAGATCCACGCCCTGTCCCTCGAGCGCTTCGGCGATTCGGAAGCTGGTGGCGAGAGCGCTTTCGCCCGGCGCTGCTGTCGCTCGCTGAAGCCGCGCCAGCGCGAGAGGATCCGGCGCGTCGAGGAGGAGCTCGAGCGGCGGAGCCGACCCGGCGGCGACGGTAAGGCGGCGCGAGGGTTGGTCGAATCCGAGCACCCCGGAAGGAACGCCTCGACCGGCGAGGCTGCGCGCTGCGCGTGCGACAATGCCCTCGGAGGCGTCGAAGGCGTACCACTCGAATTCGCCGAGCCGGCCGACGATGACGGTTGTCCCGCGGCCTGCGAGACTTCCCGCCGGAAGCTCCCGCCACTGGGCCTCGTAGCCCAGCGCCTCCGCCAGGCGGGGAAGATCCTCGATTCTGTGGATCGAGCGGAGCAGCTCATGGGTAACCATCGCGACAGCATCTTCGCGACGGCACCCACAGGCGCAGGGATCCTTTCGCCGCCGATGCGATACCGGCGGACGCGTTATGTCATCTGGTTGTGTGGAGGCAGGCGCTCAGGCGGCCGGCGAAATCGAGATGGTGCGGGTCAACTCTGCCCGAATATCGGTCAATGCCTGCTTCAGCTCGGCAGGGTCTGGAGTGCGGCGGCCGGGGCCGCCATCGTCGGAGTCCGGCAGAATACTCGCAACCAGCGCATCGGTGTAACCCACCACCGCCATCGCCACGCCGCGATCTACCAGCCGGTTGAGGCGAAGGAGCAGCGCCATTCCCTGCCGCGGGCGCAGGGCCGCAATCGAGGGCGCAAGAAATCGGATCAGCAATTCCCGCAGGTACTGCAGCTCCTCCACCACCTCGCCGGCGGCGAGACCGCGCACGGCCGCGTGACGACCGTATTCCTCGGTCACCTTGAGCCAGATGCTCTTCGTTTCGCGCCGGAGCGGCCCGACCATCGAGCCGAACACGTCAATGAGGAGCGACAGCTCCTGTCGGATGATCTCGCCGGGGACTGCGTTGCTGACGGTCATCCGGTCGCCCAGCCAGGAGACCCACTGCTCCACCAGCGCCTCGCGCTGGGCGGCAATAGAGCGACTTGCGGCGGCCAATGTTGGATGCGAAGTGCGCAGGGCCAAGCCTCCGACCAGGATGAAGGTGCCGTGAGCGGCACAATACTAACAGCAGAAGCGATCAGGTCAATGACAAGTTACTATCCAGCCATGCTTCGCAAGATCGGATTGGGCGTCGTAATACTACTTGGCGCCGCGCTCGCCTTGGTTGGAGTTGCCCGCATAAGGGGTGCCGCGCTCCCCGGCCTCCCTCTACCCTCGCTTTCCGAATCGCTTACCGAGGCGGCGGCTCGTGGGGACACCGCCGGCGCCGCGGCGATGATCAACCGGCGGTGCCGCCTGCTCTTAGGCCACGAGCGCCAGGAATGTTTCGAAGCGGCGCTGCTGGACCTGACGCGCCGGGGGCAGGTGCGCTTTGCCATGAGCACGCTCGATTTGCTCGGCAAGCAGGACAGCAAGATTCGCAAGTTCGGCCACGACTATAGCCACGTGATCGGAATCAATGCCTGGGCTCCAGGCAAGAATATCGGCTTTACGTACTTGCAGTGCACCGAGCTGTTCCAGTCGGGGTGCTATCACGGCGTAATCCAGGCGGTGTTCGCCTACTCCGGCACGGATAGCGCGAGCGTCGCGGCGCTCTGCAGCGAGACTCCCGGCATCAATGAAAGCGCCTGGCTGCGATTCCAGTGCGTGCACGGAATCGGACACGGCCTGTTGCAGACGTACACCATGAACCTCCCCCGTGCGCTGCACGGGTGCGACATGCTGAGCAACTCGTGGGACAGCGAGTCGTGCTATGGCGGGGCGTTCATGGAGTTCATCGTGGGAGGCCGTGGCCAGTCGCATCACGTCGCGGCCAGACCCGACAGCGCAGGGGCGGGCGACGAGATGGATCATTCGAAGATGGATCATGGCGACGGCGGTCCCGCCGCCGCGGTCGCGGCGGATACTTTCCCGCCGTTCAAGGTGCGCGACCCCGCCGACCTGCTGTATCCTTGCTCGGTGCTGGGAGACCGGTACCAGCGCGCCTGCTATCAGATGCAGGCGGGGCTCATCGTCGAGCGCACCGGACTCGACTTCGCCAAGGTGGCACAGGTGTGCGAGGGAGCGCCGCAGCGCATGCGTCATGTGTGCTACCAGGGCATCGGCACCTATGTGAGCGGCGTCACGGCGCGCGATCCGGCCGAAGCGATCCGGCTCTGTTCGCAAGGCAGCGTGCGCTATCGCTCCTGGTGTTTCGTCGGCGTGGTCAAGAATTTTGTGGACGTCACCGCGAAGGCGGAAGACGGGATCGACTTCTGCAAACGGCTCGGGCCGGTGGATATCGCCACCAGCTGCTATGTCGCTGTTGGCGAGCAGGCCGGCGTGCTGCATCGGGCGATGGATCGCCGCGAGGCGCTCTGCGCCACCGCCGAATTGGCCTACGTTCCCGCGTGCCGCTACGGCGCCGGGCTCACGCCGGACCGGCCCGCCGCGCTCCCGACCGGCTGAGTGGCAACCCCGACCCTCACGAAGCACTCCCTTCCCGGCGCGCTCGGCGAGATCCTCATCGACGTGCGCACTGTCTCACGCGGCGCGCCAGGACCTGCGGTCGTCATCCTGCATGGCTTCAAGGGATTCAAGGACTTCGCGATGTTTCCGCCCTTCGCCGAGCGGCTCGCGCGGGCGGGTTTCACGGCGGTGTCCTTCAACACCAGCGGCAGCGGGGTGGACGACGACGGCAACTTCACCCTCCCGGAGCGGTTCGGGCATAACACCGCGTCGGCCGAAGTGGCCGATCTGCTCGCGGTGATCGGGGCGCTCGACGCGGGGACGCTGCAGGTGGCAACGCCGACTTCGATCGGCGTAGTCGGTCACAGCCGTGGGGGCGGAACGGCGATACTCGGCGCCGCCCGGAATCCCCGCATCGCGGCGCTGGTCACCTGGGCCGCGATCTGTAGCTTTGTCCGCTGGGATACTGCGGTGCGCGCCGCATGGCGCGAAGAGGGACAGGTTCCCATCCTGAACACGAGGACCGGCCAGTCGCTCCCGCTCTACACCGATCTGCTCGACGACCTCGAGCGGAATGCCGCTGCATCACTCGATGTCGAAGGGCGGTCCGCGGAGCTCCGGATTCCGTGGCTCATCGTGCATGGAACCGCCGACGAGTCGGTACCATTCACCGAGGCGGAATCGCTCGCGCGCGCTCAGCCGGCTGCGCGTCTGCTTGCGATCGACGGGGCGGGGCACGGCTTCGGCGCGATCCATCCCTTCGCAGGGCCGACACCGGCGCTCGAGCGAGTATTCGACGAGAGCCTCGCCTGGTTCTCGCGGCATCTCCCTTGACCGGCGCGGGCCTCCCCGCGAATCTCCTTCCATGCCAATCTACGATTTCGACTTCAGCAGCCTTGGTCCGCTGCCCGGTGGTGGCTGCGGCGGCGGCTCCTGCCACACTGACTCGCACTGAGCCGGATCCCGGAGCTCGCGGCGCGGCTCGCCGCCAGACCTCCCGTTCTCATTGAAGACCCCGATCGTCCGCTGGCGGCGGTCGCGGTCGTCCTCGCTCCCGATCCCGACAGCATTCTTCTGATCCGCCGGGCCGACCGCGAGGGAGACCGGTGGTCCGGGCACCTGGCGTTTCCGGGCGGGCGATGGAGTCCGGGGGATCCCGGCCTCGTCGACACCGCCCGACGGGAGACGCGGGAGGAGGTCGGGCTCGCGCTCTCGGCCGGCGCCCTCCTCGGTAGCCTGGATGATCTGGCCCCGAGGACTTCCGTACTCCCGCCGATTCTGGTTCGACCGTTCGTCTTTACCCACCCGAGCCGCCCCTCGCTGGTGCTCAATCGCGAAGTCGCCGAGGCGTGGTGGCTGCCGCTCGAAGTGCTCCTGCTCCCAGGAATGTACAGGCCAGTGGAGTTTCAGCGATATGGAACCCTCGTACGGACAATGGGTTATCATCTCGAAGCAGGGATTCTCTGGGGGATGAGTGAGAGGATACTGACGCCACTGTTGAGCATGCTGTCACCCTGAGCGCAGCGAAGGGGGTGGTCTCCGAGTCGAAGATCGGCGTCGTTCCCGGCACCATCTCTCCATCGGACCGGCTCCCGTACAAACGCTGGGGACACCCTCGCCATGGCGACCCCGTCACCGGGCTTTGCCAGAGACCGGCCTCAGGAGGCCGTATCATCCTTGACATCGCAATTCCCGGGACGGATACTGCTATAGTCCCCAAAACCCGAAGAAACATCTTTTCCCTCTATCTACCCTGTGAGGGCATCTCTATGACAGCGGTGCGTTATCTCCTTCCCACGTTCGTGGGTGGCATGTTATGGGCTGTCGGACTCGGCGCGCAGGCACCGACCGGCACAGTCACGGGGCGGGTCGTCGACAGCACGACCCAACAGCCTCTCTCCGGTGTCACCGTGCTGATCGAAGGAACCCAGCGCGGGACGGTCACCGGGAGTGACGGCGGATTCCGTCTCAGCGGTGTACCCGCGGGAACCCACAGCGTGCGGGCACGTCGCATCGGGTACACTTCTCAGCTGCGGAGCGTTGCCGTAGCCGCCGGAGCGACGGCGACGGTGCAGTTCGCGCTGGTGGCGAGCGCCGTGATGCTGGATGAAGTGGTGGCCGTTGGATACACCACTCAAAGGAAATCGACCATAACCGGTGCCGTCGCCACTGTAAATATCGCTGACCTGGAGACTCGAAGGGTCGCGGATGTGGCGCAGGCTTTACAAGGGCAAGTTGCCGGTGTGCAGGTTACCCAAAGTACCGGTGCGCCGGGAGAGGAAATCAGTATTCGGATCCGTGGTGAAGGAACGATAGGTAACAACAGTCCGCTTTTTATTGTAGACGGAATACCTTCCCGCGATATATCCTTTATAACTCCTGCAGATATACAATCCATGACTGTGCTCAAAGATGCTTCTGCTGCTGCTATTTATGGTTCCAGGGCTTCTGCCGGCGTAATTGTGATCACTACTAAGACTGGAACAACAGGGAAACCCATTTTCGATCTTAACTACTACAGTGGTATTCAACAGGCGGCTAATCTTCCGACTATGTTGAATGCCAGTCAATATATGAATAAGGTAGAGGAAGCCTGGAACAATTCCGGGTATACCGGTACAAACCCGTATACCGCGGACAAAAGCCGGAGTGATTTGGCCAATACCAATTGGTTGGACGAGTTATTCGAGTTGGGACATTCTCAAAACCTGCAATTGACCGCAAGTGGAGGTAGTGAACGGATACAATATCTGATGTCGGCCGGATATCATAAACAGGATGGTATAGTAATTTACGATAATGACAGGTATCAGCGCTTTAATTTCAGAACAAACATTAATGCAGGTTTGACTGATCGTCTTAACATTGGAACCAATCTCCTGCTTTCTTATGCTGCACAAGACAAGCTTTCCTCAAAGGGAGATACACC
>CAZHSO010000061.1:0-20493 GCA_964535105.1 uncultured Gemmatimonas sp. | reverse complement strand
GGTCTACACCGCCAACGACCGGCAGCCGCGGGCCGAGGCGGTGGCGATCCGGGGCGATAAGATCGCGTTCGTCGGGCGGAACGCCGACGCCAGCAGGATGATCGGCCCCAATACCCGGGTCGTCGATCTCCGGGGTGCCGCGGTCTTTCCCGGTTTTACCGACGCGCACATGCACTTGTCGGGGGTGGGGGCGCGCGAGATGACGCTCAACCTCGAAGGCACCACCAGCCTCGAAGATTTTCTGGCCAAGGTCAAGGCGCGGGTCGATCAGAGCCGGCCGGGGCAGTGGGTGACGGGACGCGGCTGGATCGAGACCTTCTGGAAGCCGCCGGTCTTTCCCACCAGGCAGGACCTCGATCGCATCGCGCCCGCCAATCCGGTCATGCTGACCCGAGCCGACGGCCACGCCTCCGTCGTCAACAGCGCGGCGCTCAAGCTGGCGGGGATCACCCGGAGCACCGTGGCGCCGTCCGGAGGCAACATCAACAAGGACGGCGAGGGCGAGCCGACCGGAATGCTGATCGATCGCGCCCAGGGGCTGGTGAGCCGCCTGGTGCCGAATCCGACCGAGGAAGAGCGCGACCAGCAGATCCTCAAAGGAGTCGAGCGATCGGTGATGCTGGGCTGGACCCAGATCCAGGACGCGCACGGCAGCTGGGCCGAGGTCGAGCGGATCCGCCGGCTGTACACCGAGGGCAAGATCAAGATCCGGATCTACAAGGCGATCTCGGGCCCGGGCGCCGATGCCGACCAGTTGATCGCTCAGGGCGCGAGCCTCGGCGAATTCGGCAATCGTCTCAACATCCGGACGATCAAGGTGGTGATGGACGGCGCGCTCGGGAGCAGGGGAGCGGCGCTCCTCGCGCCGTACACCGATGACCCGCGTACCACGGGCCTCATTACCACCGACACGGTCGCGCTCAAGGCGATGCTGGTGGGCGCGCTCCGGAACGGGATCCAGGTGGAGACCCACGCCATCGGTGACCGCGGGAACCGGCTGACCCTCGACTTCTACGAGCGCGCGATGCAGCAGGTCCCCGCCGACCAGCGCAAGGTGGCGGAGCCGCGCTGGCGTGACGAGCACTCTCAGATCGTGAACCCCGCCGACATTCCCCGCTTCAAGAAGCTCGGTGTCATCGCCTCGATGCAGCCCTCCCACGCCATCAGCGATCTCTACTTCGCGCCCGCGCGGCTCGGCATAGAGCGCCTGGTGGGCGCCTACGCCTGGCAGAGCTTCATCATGCTCGGCGTGCCCATCGCGGGAGGGACCGACGCGCCCGTGGAGCGCGGGGAGCCGCTGATCGAGTTCTACGCGGCGGTGGCGCGGAAGGACATGCAGGGGCGCTCGGGAGACGGCTGGCACCCGGAGGAGAAGATGACCCGGAACCAGGCGCTCAAGGCGTTCACGGTGTGGGCCGCGTTCGCCGCGTTCGAGGAAGCGGTGCGGGGTACCATCGAGACCGGCAAGCTCGCCGATCTCACCGTCTTCGACCGGGACATCATGACGGTGCCCGAGCTCGATATTCTCAAGGCGAAGAATCTGATGACGGTGATCAACGGGGAAATCGTCTACGGAGTGGTGCCGTGATAGTCTCTCCCCCGTCGCCCGGGTGAATTCAATGCTCAGGGTGGCGACCGTTGTCACGCTGAGCGCAGGAGGCGCCGGTGTTCCGAGCCCGTAACCCCGCCATCCGCCTCCTCGCGCTGCTGATCAGCGTTGCTGTAGTGTCGTACGGCGCCTGGCGGTCCCGCGCTCCGGAGAAGTCCCCGGCGCCAGGTACCATCGCCGCGCCGCTTCCCCCTTCCCCACTTCCCCCTTCCCCGCACTCCACCGATGCCGCCATCCTCGCCGCCATCGAGCGGCATCGCTCCCACGTCTGGGGCCAGGCCGCTGGAACCGTCGCTCGGCTCCTCGAGGATGATCGCAAAGGCATCCCCCACCAGCGGTTCGTGCTGCGGCTCGAATCAGGAGCGACGCTGCTGATCGAATACAATCTCGATCTCTCGCCCCGCATCACGCCGCTGGAAGTGGGTGACAGCGTGGTCGTCCGCGGTGAATACATCTGGAACGACAAGGGCGGGGTGATCCACTGGGTGCACCGAGACCCCTCGGGCGGACCCGGGGGAGGGTGGCTGCGGATTCGCGGGAAGGAGTACCATTAGCCAACCACTCGTTTTGTGGAATTGGCCTTGAGCCACGCCGCGAGTCTGGCCTCGGAGAGCTTGCCCTCGGCGAGGGCGACCATGGTGAGCACTGCCTCCACCTCGTCTGCGTCCAGGAGCAGGCCGTTCACGTATAGGAACACGAACATGGTTTGGAAGGCCGTGCGCTTGTTTGCGTCGGCAAACGGGTGGTTCTTGGCGATGCCGAAGCCGTAGGCGGCGGCCAGCGCGTGAAGCTCCGCGGTCTCTTCGTAGCCCCATTTGTTCCGGGGCCGATCAAGCGCCGACGCCAGAAGGCCTTCATCCCGGACGCCGGCGAGCCCCCCCTCCGACGCAAGGACCCCCTCGTGGATGGCCAGTACCAACTCCAGGCCGAGCCATTCCGGCTCCCGCTTTCTGGAGGTCGCCACTTCTAATTCTTGGCCAATTCGCGCATGGCATTACGGTAGCGCTTCATTCCCTCCGCAAACGCATCCATTGCGCGCGAGAAGCTCTCACTATAGGGCGTTACCAGGACTCCCTCCTTTGTTTCCCGGAGGTACACCTTGTCGCCTTCTTCCAGTTTGAGTCGCTGCAGCATCGCCTTGGGGATCGCCACTCCCGCCGAGTTCCCGATGGGCCGGATGACCGTTTCCTTGACCAGCATTGCTCCGTCTCCGAAAAAGTAATAATTAATGTAATAACTTTTCCACGCCGGTCAATGTCCAAACCCGCTCGAGGGTCCATATTCTGACGGCCCACAACACGGAGAACGACGATGCGGTTTTTGCCTCTTTGCCTCCTTGCCTCCAGTCTGCCCGCGCAAGATACGGTTCGGTTTACTCCGACCGTCGGCCACCCGACCTTCGCGGTGCGGGAGCCGGCGCTCCGCATCAAGCCGAACACCGTGCTGATCTCGAAGACGATGTTCGGGCCGTATTACACGCGGGAGGGCGGCGCCTTTCCGGGAGAGGTGGGGCCGTTCTACGTCGAGGGCGCCACGACCAATGACATGCTGGTCGTGAAGATCATCAAGGTGCAGCCGAATTCTGAGCTCGCCGCGGCCAATGTCCGGCCCTCCTTCGGCGGCCTCTCGGCCGACAATCGCGTCCGCATGCTCAATCCGCCGATCGACTCCCGGCGCTATCTCTGGCGGCTCGACCGCGAGAAGATGACCGGCACGACAGAGCTCCCCGACAGCCGCATGAAATCAATCACCATCGATCTCCAGCCGATGCTCGGCCGGATCGCGGTGGCGCCGCGCGGCTCCGAGGCGTTCGCGGGGCTCTGGCCCGGCGACTTCGGCGGCAACATGGACGCGCCGGAACTTCGCGAAGGGACCACCCTGTACCTGCCGATCTTTCACGACGGCGCGTATCTGTATTTCGGCGACGGGCACGCCCGGCAGGGGCAGGGAGAGGTGGCGGGCACCGGGCTCGAAACGTCGATGGACGTGATTCTGCAGATCGACGTCATCAAGGGCAAGGCGATCGACTGGCCCCGCCTCGAGGACGACCGCTACATCATGGTGGCGGGAAGCGCCCGGCCGCTCATCGATGCCTTCCGCCTTGCCCACATCGAGCTGATCGAGTGGCTCGAGGAATACGGATTCGGCAAGCTCGACGCCTACGCGCTGCTTGGACAGCTCGCCGAAAGCACCGTCGCAAACGTCGTCGACCCCAACTACACCGTCATCGCGAAGTTTCCGAAACGCTACCTGCCGCGATAACTGCAACAGCAGCCCACAGATTTCACCCCCTGGACTAGGGTAGGACTCGCCCACGGGGCCTGCGGGCCAACAGGCATTCCCGTTCTTCGTCAGGCACTCGCGGCCCGACGTCCCCTACGGCGAGCCCTACCCGTCGCCCGGGTGAATTTCATTGGTCATCTGTGTACATCTGTGGGTTGCAGTTCCCTGGATCACGGCTTCCAGGTGGGCAGCCTCCCCGGAGTCCACGGTGCTCCCGCAGTTTCCGCTTCGTCTTCCAGCTTTTTGAGGTCGTCCATCGCCGCCTGCAGCTTCGGCAGAAAGGCCGTGAGCGTTTGGCTCGCGATGTCGTAGCCTCGTCGGGCCGTGCCCGTCGGCGCCGAGGTGTTGTTCCACGTCCCGCCGATCACCCGCTGGAGCCGGGCCTGCACCGACGGAGGCACCGGCTCATTCCGGGCGCCGATCACCTGGTCGCCGGTGAGCTCGGTGCGCAGATCGCGCAGCCGCTCGGTGAGCGCGCGTCCGCGGTCGGCCAGCGCCGCCGGAGCGCGCGGCGTCTGATCGATCGCCTGGCGCAATGAGCGGAGCCGGTTCTCCGCTTCGGTGAGCGCCTGCGAGGTGCCGAGCAGGGCGCGCTGCAGTCGGGCGGTCTGCTGGTGGAAGGCGGCGATCGCCGCGCGGTCTGCCGCGGGGAGACTTCCCTGTCCGACCGGCACCGCGCGGAAGGTCTCTGGCTCACCGACCGGGGTGAGCTTGCCGTCCACCCGGAGCGCCATGCTCACCTTGTAGCTGCCGGGCACCACCATCGGACCCGAGGGGCCTCCGCCGCCACCACCGCCACCGGCCTGCGTGCTATCGTCATCGGCGCCCCCGCCCCCGCCCCCGCCCCCGCCCCCACCGCCGCCACCGCCTCCTAACCCGCCGCCCCCGGCACTAACCGGCGTCGAGGCGTGATGGCGCAGATCCCAGGTCACCCGCTGGAAGCCCGCCGCCGTCGGCCCGGTGAGCCGCCGGATCACGTTGCCCTGATCGTCCGTCACCGTCAGCACCACCGCCGGCGCTTCCTCGCGTTCCTCGGCGCGCAGGCTGTCCCACGGGGGATACGGCACGTCCTGGTTCTTCCGCGCCGCCGAGCGCTCCGCCTGCTGGCGCCGCTGCCGCAGCGTCCGGAGGGTATCCCTGAGGTAGTAGGTGAACGTCGCGCCCACCGGCTGGTTGGCGACGGTGTAGAGATCGTCGCCCTGGGAGCCGCGGGGCCCGCCACCCAGCGGCTGGGCTGGGATGTAGATCTTCGCATCCTTGACCGGGAGCAGTGTCGCGCGCTCTGCGAAGGTGGCGGTGGCGTTCCGGAGCGGCGAGTAGTCGTGCAGGATGTAGAACCCGCGGCCGAACGTCGCGAGGACGAGATCGTTCTCCCGCTGCTGAATCGCGATGTCGCGGACCTGGATCGTGGGTAGCCCGCCGAACTTGAGCCACTTCTTTCCGCCGTCCAGCGTGAAGTAGGCGCCCATCTCCGTGCCCACGAAGAGGAGGTTCGGATTCACGTGGTCGAGGGCGATGGTCCACACCGGGCTTTTTGCCGGCAGATCGCCGACAATCGAGGTCCAGCTCCGTCCGCCGTCGCTGCTCTTGTAGACGTAGGGCTTGTAATCGCCCTGCTTGTGATTGTTGAAGACCGCGTACCCGGTGCCGGCGTCGTGGTTGGACGCTTCGAGGTCCGCCACGAACGAGAGCGAGGGCACGCCGGGGATCGTGTCGGTCCTGCGCCAGCTTCCGCCGGCGTCCTCGGTCACCTGGACCAGCCCGTCATCGGTGCCGGCCCAGAGCATTCCCTCCTTCTTCGGGGATTCGGAGAGCGACACCACCGCGCCCCAGAGCGAGGTGGAGGTGTTTTTCGCCACGGCATCTACTCCCCACACCCGGCCCATCAGCTGGAGCTTGTTGCGGTCGAGCTGCCGGCTCAGGTCTCCGCTGATCGGGCGCCAGGTATCGCCCCGGTCGTCGCTCCGGTAGACGCGCTGCGAGGCGAAGTAGAGCCGGGTATTCGCGAACGGGCTGATGATCAGCGGCGCGTCCCAGTGCCAGCGGCTCGCCGGCTCGCCGGGCTCCACCTGCGGCTGGATCCCGACTCGCTCACCGGTCTTCTGGTCGTAGCGCGCGAGCTCGCCGTGCTGCGACTCGCCGTAGATGATGTCCGGGTTAGTGGGATCGATGCGCGGCTGAAACCCGTCGCCGCCTACGATGATGTGCCAGTCGGCGTTCGATGCCCCGTGCCCTTTGGTGGTTTGCGAGGGACCGCAGAGCGTGTTGTTGTCCTGGGTGCCGCCGCACAGGTTGTAGAACGGGAGCGCGTTGTCGACGCTCACCTTGTAGAACTGGGTGACGGGCAGATTGCCGAAGAAGTGCCAGTTCCCGCCGCGGTCCCTGGTCTCGTACAGCCCACCGTCGTTCCCCACCAGCAGATGATCGGAGTCGTCGGGATCGATCCACACCGCGTGATTGTCGACGTGCATCGAGCGGCCCTGAATCGAGCGGAAGGTGCGACCGCCGTCTTCGGTTACCGACATCTGCACGTCCACCGAGTAGACCCGGTCCACCTGCTTCGGATCGGCCACGATCTTGTGATAGTAGAACGGCGGACCGGCTGTCCTGGTGCTCATGCGCTCCCAGTTCTGGCCGCCATCGCGGGAGCGGAAGAAGCCGCCGGCGCGATTGGCCGCCTCGACCTGGATGTACACCACCCCGGGATCGGCGGGCGACACCGCGAGCCCGATCTTGCCCAGCTCCTCCGAGGGGAGCCCCCGGCTGAGCTTGCTCCAGGTGGCGCCGGCATCGACGCTCTTGTAGACAGCCGAGCCGGGCCCGCCGTCGATGAAGCCCCACTGCCGGCGGCCCCGCTGATAGGTGGTGGCGTAGAGCACGCCGGAATTTCGCGGATCCATCGCCAGCTCGTAGGCGCCGGTCCATTCGTTGTCCGGCTTCAGCACCTGGGTCCACGTCTTGCCGCCGTCGCTGGTCTTGTAGACCCCGCGATCGCCGCCGGGCGACCACATCGAGCCCATTGCCGTCGCGTACACCACGTCGGACTTCACGGGATCGATCACGATGCGGCCGATGTGGAACGACTCCTTGAGTCCGAGATTGTTCCAGGAGCGGCCGCCATCGGTGGACTTGTAGACCCCGTCGCCCCAGCCGACGCTGCGCTGGCTGTTGTTCTCTCCGGTGCCCACCCACACCGTGAGCGGGTTCGAGGGATCGATGGCGACGGTGCCGATCGAATAGGAGGCCTGGGCGTCGAAGATCGGCGACCACGTCGTGCCGCCATTCACCGTCTTCCACACCCCACCCGAGTGGACGCCGACGTACCAGACGCTCTTGTCGTTCGGGTGAATCGCGATCTCGCCGATTCGTCCCGATGCCATCGCGGGGCCGATACCGCGGAATCGGAGGCCGGAAAACTGCCTGGCACGAGAACCACCGCCGGCGGCGGAATCGCCGCCCTGGCTAGCAGCCGGGGCGGCCGGAGCGGCCGGGGCGGGCTGGGCGGTAAGCAGAGCGGGCAGCGCGAGCGCAACCGAGAGCAGGGCGGAGAAGCGTCTCATCGGGTCCGTGTGTCCTGTGGGGGAGGTGCGGGCGTAAGGCGTGGAACATAGGATACTCCGCGGTCACCGTCCGAGCCACCCTCCCCCGGGTCCGGGCCGGGTGGTAGCTTGGGACCCGGGGGAGAGGTAAGCGGTGAGCGGTACCCATCTCTTCGAAAGAAACTCATGACCCGCACGGAACCCCCCGCTCACCTCTCACCGCTCACCGCTCACCCGTCCTCCGACGGCCTCCGCCCCGAGCTCGGCCTCCTCGATGCGACCATGATCAACGTCGGGACGATGGTCGGTGCGTCGATCTTCATCGTGCCGAGCACTATCGCCGCGCTGTTCACCGGGTCGCTCCCGACGGTGTTCGTCTGGATTGCCGGGGGACTGGTCTCGCTCTGCGGCGCGCTCTGCCTCGCGGAGCTCGGCGCGGCGATGCCGAGGGCAGGGGGACAGTACATCTACCTGCAGCGCGCGTTCGGGCCGGTCTGGGGGTTTCTCTACGGGTGGGGCGCGGCGGTGGTCATCAATCCCGCCTCGCTCGCATTCGTCGCGGTGGGCTTCGCCACCTATCTCGGATTCTTCTTCCCGATGTCGCCGCTCGGGGTGAAAGTGGTCGCGGTCACCTCCCTTGGCGCGCTCACCCTGCTCAACTACTTCGGGCTCCGCGTCGGCGCCCTGACGCAGAACATCCTCACCCTCATCAAGATCGGCGCCGTCCTCGCGCTGATCGGGCTCTGTCTCCTCCTTCCCGGAGGGAGTGCGGCGAATCTGCAGCCGGTCTCGCCGCCGGAACCACTGCTGGAGCTGGTTGCGCCGTTCGGCCTGGCGATGATCCTGGTCCTCGGGGCGTACGACGGGTGGATCGAGATCACCTACGTCGGGAGCGAAATGCGGAACCCGGGGCGAGATATGGCACGCTCCATCGTGCTCTCGACGCTCCTCGTGGCCCTGCTCTACGTGGGGGTGAGCGTGGCGGCGGTGTACGTGCTGGGGCGGGCGGGCACCGCGGCCTCCACCCTGGTCGCGGCGGACGCGATGAAGGTGGTGCTCGGTCCCGCGGGCGGGGCATTCATCACCCTCGCGATCCTGGTCTCGACCATCGGATGCAACAACGGCATCATGTTCACCGCGGCGCGGATTCCCTATGCGATGGCCCGGCAGGGGCGGTTTTTCGCGTGGGCCGCGCGGCTCCACCCGACCTACCAGACGCCGAACCGGGTGCTCGTCGTTCAGGGGATCTGGTCAGCGGTGCTGGCGCTGAGCGGCACCTACAACCAGCTGCTGACCTACGTGGTCTTCGTCGGCTTTCTGTTTTACGCGCTGTCGTGCGGGGCGGTGATGCTCCTGCGCCGGCGGGAGCCGGGCCTCCCGCGTCCCTACCGGACCTGGGGCTATCCCGTCACCCCGGTGGTGTTCATCCTGTTTTCGGGGTATCTCATTCTGAGCAGCATCATCCAGACGCCGCGGGACGCCGCCATCGGCGGAGGACTGCTGCTTGCGGGGATGCCGGTGTACTGGTGGTGCAAGCGGAGATATGTGGCAGTGAGCGGTGAGCGGTAAGCGGGAAACGAACCCGCTCACCGGTGACCCCTTCCCCCTTCCCCCTTCCCCCTTCACCCTTCCCCCTTCCCCCTTCCCCCTTCACCCTTCCCCCTTCCCCACGAGGACCCCATGTCCGACGACGACGTTCAGAACTACAGCAACCACGCGCGTTTTCTCCCGCCCTACCACTTCGTCGTGTTGCCCATCGTCGCCATCAACGCGATCATCGCGCTGATCATGCTGGCGCGCGCCCCATCGCTCGGGACGTTCTGGGCCGCGCTGGTGGCGCTGGCGATCGCCGGGGGATTCGTTCTGACGAGGTGGATGGCGCTCCGGGTACAGGACCGGGTGATCCGGCTGGAAGAGCAACTCCGGCTGAACCGTCTCCTGCCCGGGCGGCACGAGGACATCGAGTCGCTCTCGATGGAGCAGCTGATCGCGCTCCGCTTCGCCTCCGATCAGGAGGTGCCCCACCTGCTCGATCGGATCCTGAGCGGCGAGATCAGGACCAAGCACGAGATCAAGCTCGCCGTGCAGCATTGGCGCCCCGATCACCATCGCGCCTAGGGGAGGTTTGCCAGCGCGTCCTTGACCGCCCGGTTGTTGGGGAACCGTTCGGCGAGCGCGGTGAGCACCACCTTCGCGCTGTCCGAGTGGCCGGCGGCGACGTGTGCCTGTGCCGTAAGCAGGCCATGGCGGGGCGCCAGCCGGGCGTCGTCGGGAGCCACCTGCATCATCCCCAGGTCGGCAAGCGCCCCCGCCGGGTCCCTCCTGTCCCTGAGCTTCGACTCGATCACCAGGAGCTTCACTGCAGGGTCGTCAGGCCGGAGACGGGCCAGCTCGTCGGTCAGGCGGGCGGCATCCTCGGCCCGCCCCGAATCGCGGTCCAGCCGCGCTTTGTGGTAGAGGGCGGCCACCAGGAGGTTGGAGACGTCGGCAGGATCGCCGGAGCGGATTCCTACTCCTCCGGCGTACTTGAACACCAGCTCGCCGCCGTGCTCTCCCGCCTCATACAGAAAGAACATTGCCACCAGCCCGGTGCCCGCCGAGACGAGCTTGAGGATCCGGCTGGCCCGGTGCGAGGACCAGATGAGCACCAGCATCTCGAGACCCGCCATCACGATGAGCAGATTCCGGCTCCGGTTGCCCCACTGCTCGTGCTCCTGCACCGCCTCCCGCGACCCCGGCACCCGTTCCACCGGCCCATGCGCATCCAACCCCGATTTGGCGGCGACGATCGATGTCCCGGCGCTCAGGATGATCAGCGCCGCCGCCGCAGGGTTGAGCCAGGCGCCCCGTCCGGCGAGCGAGATGATCCGGAGGAGGATGCCCACAAAGCCGAGGGCGATGACGAAATGAACCAGGTGAGGGTGGTACAAGGCGATGTTCGGCATGGCTCGCTTTCGCACTGGGGGTTGAGGGGCGCTATTGGCAAACTATCATCCCCCCGGGGCCGCCGTCACCGGCCTTCACTTTGCCTCCTTGCCTCCTTGCCTCCTTGCCTCAATACCCCCTCCCCACATCCACCTTCAACCTCGGCTCCCTCCCCGCCTCGATATCGGCGAGTGCCTCGAGGAACCCGGCCGCCGCACCCGGCACCGTCGTCAATCCCGAGATGTGCGGCGAGATGCTGACATTCTCGCGCTGCCAGAGCGGCGAGCTCTCGGGCAAGGGTTCCCGCTCGAACACGTCCAGCGCCGCGCCTGAGAGCCACTGCTTGTCGAGCGCTTCCGGGAGGGCGTCCTCCTCCACCAGCGCCCCCCGTCCGACATTGATCAGGTAGGCGCCTTGGCACACCGCCATCCGGTTGCGGTCGAGCAGATGGAAGGTCTCGTCGGTGAGCGGGCAGGCGAGGACCAGCCAACGCACCCCCGCCATTGCGCTCGCAAATGCCCCGATCGCGTGCACTGCTCTGAATTGCTCCCGCGCCGCACCGCTTCGGGAAAGCCCGTCCACGACCACGCCCACACCCTCAAATGCGCGCGCGATCCCGGCGCCCACCGTCCCGGTCCCGACGACGAGAGTCGTGCTGCCCCGAATCGGCTCGGGATGCCGGGGCTTCCAGCTCCGGGCCTTCTGCTCCGCCTCGAGGTGACGGAGCCGCTGGGTGACGGCGAGCGCGCGCGAGACGCAGTATTCGCCGATCTGCGGCCCGAAGTCCTCGGAGGTGCGGGTGAGCAGTGTGTCGGGTAAGAGCCCGGTGCGGAACGCCCACGCATCGACGCCGGCCCCGATGCAGTGGACCCAGGGGAGTGTGCGCCACGGCCCCGCCTTCGGGGGACGGAACCCCACGAAGACATCGGCCCATGCGACGTCAGCCTCGGTCACGTCGGGCACGCCCCGCTCGCGGATCTCGAGGTCGGGCCTGCTCTCGGCCAGACGGTGTCCCAGCCCTTCGTGCAGGGGGTCGGAGACCAGGACCTTCCTCGGGCGCCACGCTGGCTGAGTCATGGAGCGGGAAGTTTACGTGGATGGCGCCCGCTCTCGCCAAGGGTTAGCGTTTCTCGAATGGACAAGATGCCGGGCCGCCTTCGTGTGCTCATCGGGGCGGCCTTCCTCATGGCCACCTCGGCCATCGGGCCCGGATTCCTCACCCAGACCGTGGTCTTCACCGCCACCCTCGGCGCGAGCTTCGGGTTCGCGATTCTCGTTTCCGTCCTCTTCGACATCGGCGCGCAGCTCACCGTCTGGCGGATGGTCGTCGCCTCCGGGCTCCCGGCGCAGACTCTCGCCGATCGGGTATTTCCCGGGCTCGGCAAAACGCTCATCGTCCTCGTCGCCACCGGCGGGCTCGCGTTCAACATCGGCAACGTGGCCGGGGCCGGACTCGGCCTCGACGCCCTCCTCGGACTCGATGCCAAGCTCGGCGCCGCCCTCAGCGCCGCGATCGCGATCGGGCTTTTTCTCTCCAAGGAAGCCGGGCGCGCCATGGACCGGTTTGCCCAGCTCATGGGCGCGGTCATGGTGCTGCTGGCGGCCTACGTCGCGGTGGCGGCGTCTCCCCCGCTTGGGGAGGCGCTCCTCCGAACCGTGGCGCCGGAGCGGCTCGACGCACTCTCGATCGTGACGATCGTTGGCGGCACCGTCGGCGGCTACATCACCTTCGCGGGGGCGCACCGGCTGCTCGACGCCGGAGTGACCGGAGTCGGCTCGATCGGCCCCGCGACGCGCTCCGCCGTGCTCGGCATCGGCGTCGCCAGTCTCATGCGGGTGGTGCTCTTCCTCGCCGCCCTCGGCATCGTGAGTCAGGGTCTCCGGCTCGACCCCGTGAACCCGCCGGCCTCGGTTTTCCGCCATGCCGCGGGGGCGCTCGGCTACCGTCTCTTCGGCGCGGTCATGTGGGCGGCCGCGATCACCTCGGTCGTGGGCTCCGCTTACACCTCGGTCTCGTTCGTTCGAACCCTGCTCCCTCCCGCCCGGAGGGAGAATCCCCGCTCAACGTCCGCGATGATCATCGGGTTCATCGTCATCTCGACGGTCATCTTTCTTCTGATCGGCCGGCCGGTCACGATCCTGATTGCGGTCGGTGCCGTGAACGCCTTCGTCCTCCCCATCGGCCTCACCGCGATGCTGCTCGCGTCACGCCGAGCCGATCTGATGAACGGCTACCGCCACCCGCCCCTGCTCTTTGCCGCGGGCGCCGCGGTAGCTCTGCTCATGGCGGCGCTGGGTGTCTACACGGTCGCGACGCAGCTGTGACTGAAGAGGAACAGCCGCTTCGCTCTTCGCTCCTCGCACTTCGCTATTCGTTGAAGCCGGACGCGGCGCGGTGTTTATCTATCAACCAGGCTATTGGGAGCACGATCAGGAAAGCCATGGCGGTGAGCGAGACCAGTCGCTCGGCGCCGACCGGAGGCGGGGGCCCGACGATACTGACCGCGTAGAGCAGCACGATGAACGCAAGAAACGCCCAGAGGGCAATGGCGCCGATGCGATCCCTGCTCCGCGTCGCGCCGAGATAGAGCCACACGCCCGCGACGAACAGCAGGGACTCCACCACCACGGTGCCCGGCACCGACCGCCAGAGGCCGAGGCCGGTCACGGGCCCGCCGGGCCAGAGCGGCAGGTCGGGGTCGTGCGTCACCCAATCGAGGATCCAGTGACTCACCACCAGGGCGCCGAGGACAGTGGCGCCGCGCGGGTCACCAGTCCGCCACCGGTAGAGCGCCCTCACGAGGACGCCGTAGACCACCGCCATCAGCAGGCTGTGCGACCAGGGGTAGGAGTCGAAGACCAGCGTGTGGAACGGGGCGCCTCCCGCCTGAATGCGGAAGTGCTCGATCCCGGCCAGGGAATAGAACGGCCAGAGCACGTCGAGGAGGAGCGGGGCCGTGATGAGGAGTCCCAGCGACACCCTGGGCGCCCAGCGCTTGGCGGCAAACCCGGCGGCAAAATGACCGATGAACATGGATTGATGGTACTGCCGAGGACCGATAGCCGATAGCACGATGATCAGCGCTCACGTCTCTCCGCGGGCGCGGCCAGCCCGCCCCGAGCCCGCTGAGAGACGTGGCGACTATCGCTTGGCGAACACGGAGGTCTTGCCCGCGGAATCAAACGTCACAACGTCGTAGGCTTGTTTCGCCCCACCCTCCATCCCCGGCGAGCCGACTGGCATCCCCGGCACCGCGATGCCCAGCACCTTGGGCTTGTCGGCAAGGAGCTTCCGGATCACATCGGCGGGCACGTGTCCCTCGACCACATAGCCGCCGACCAGGGCGGTGTGACAGGAGGCGAGATTCCGCCCGACCTTGTAGCGCGTCTTGATCGACGCCATGTCATCGGTGTCCTTCACCGACACCTCAAAGCCGCTGGTCCGCATGATCTCGACCCAGTTGTGGCAGCAGCCGCAGTTCGGATCCTTGTACACCAGCATGGGTGTGCCGGCGGCGGCCCGGAGCAGGGCAGGGGAGACGACCGCCGCGGCGGTGGCAGCAATGCCGCGCGCCAGCAGCGCGCGGCGGGAGATCACGTCAGACATCGGACACTCGGCCTGTAGAGTACGGCGGGAAAGATAATTGACTACCGGAAAGACTGATCCCGCCAAACCTCCCGCCCGTCGAGAAGGGTCAGCAGCACCCGGACCGAATGCACCTCCGTGAGAGGAATCTGGAAGATATTGCGGTCCAGGACAATCAGGTCCGCGGCCTTGCCCACCTCCAGCGTGCCGTTGGTCGATTCTATTCCCGCGGCATACGCTCCTCCCTGGGTGTAGGCTCGCAGCATGGTGCGGAGATCCACCAGCTCCTCCGCGATCCACGGTGCCCCCGGGGCAGCGTCGGGCGCCCTCCGGGTGATCGCCACCTGAATCGCCTCGAAGGGATTCATCGACGAGACCGACCAGTCGCTTCCAGTCGAGAGCCGGGCGCCGGCCCGCGCCACCGAGCCGATCGGATAGAGCCAGCGGGAGCGCGCGGGACCGAGCACCGGCTCGGTCAGGTCGGTGATGTAACCGTCGGCATAGGCCCAGAGAGGCTGGAAACTCGGAATCACGCCGAGCGCCGCGAAGCGGGGGATGTCGGCGGGATCGATCAGCTCGAGATGCGCGATCATCGGCCGGGCGTCGCGTGGTCCGTTGTGCCGCTTGGCAAACTCGAAGGCATCGAGCGACATGCGCACGGCGCGATCGCCGATGGCGTGCACGTGCACCTGGAAGCCGGCGGCGTCGAGTGTTGCCACCAGCGTGTCCATCGCGTCGGGAGAGAGGTTCGGCTCGCCCCGTCCGGTGTCTCCCTCGTACGGAGCGAGGAGGGCCGCCGTCTTTGCCTCGATGACGCCGTCGGCAAAGATCTTGGCGGCGCGGGGCGAGAAGTAGCGCCTGCCGGCGTAGCGGCCCCGCCATGCGCGGAGCGTATCCACCTGTCCCGGCCCCGCAGCTGGGTCCGTCTCCATCGCCGCGACGACTCGCGCGGTGAGCAGGCCCGCGCTGTCGAGTGCCGAGTAGGCCTGGAGGATGTCGCGCCCCGCGTCGGCGTCGTAGAGGCTGGTGATCCCGACCGCATTGGCCATGGCAAGGGCCCGGCGGATTCCGGTCTCGATCTCTTCGGCCGATCGCTTTGGCAGGTGTTTCCCCACCAGGTCCGCCGCGCTCTCCCGCAGCGTCCCGCTCGGCTCCCCCGTTGCCAGATCCCGCTCGATGCGGCCGTTGGGCGGGTCTTTCGTCTCGCGCGTCACACCAGCCATGGCGAGCGCCCTCGAATTGACCCAGGCCGAATGGCCGTCCGCTGCGGTGAGATAGACGGGCCGGTCGGGGATGATCTCGTCGAGCCATTCCTTTTTCGGATTCGCGCCGGGAAAGACCGGGAGCTGCCAGCCCCGTCCCCGGATCCACGCCTTGTCCGGGTGTAGCGAGGCGTAGCTCCGCACCGAATCGAGAATCGCCTGCCGGCTTTCGAGGTCGTCCAGGGTGATTTCGCTGAGCCCGATCCCTCCCCGCGGATGCATGTGGGTGTCGTGGAATCCGGGCAGGACCACTCTGCCGCCCAGCTCGACAATCCGGGTCTCGTCTCCGATGTACGACCGCGCCACCTCGTCGGTGCCCGCGTAGACGATGCGGCCGTTCCGCACCGCGAGCGATTCCACCGTGAGGGAATCACCGGCATCGGGATAGATCAGGCCATGCCGGATCACGAGGTCGGCGGGCTGGGTGGTGCTGCACGCAGCCACCGCGACCGCTACCGCGACCAACCGTCCAGCCATCCAGCCGTCCAGCCGTCCAAGCATCATGGCCCCGCCGCGAGATAGAAGCCCATAAGGTAACTTTCTCCCATGCCCCGCCGTTACCCCGACACCCACGTGCTCTATCGGCACCTCACCCGGGAATTCCCTCTCATCGTCAAAGGAGAGGGCTGCTGGCTGGTGGACGAGGAGGGCAGGCGCTATCTCGACGGCTGCGGTGGAGCCTACGTCGCCTCGCTGGGTCACGGGGTGACGGAGGTCGTGGAAGCGGTCTCGGCGCAGATTCGCAAGGTCGCTTACGTCAGCGGGATGAGCTTCACCAATCAGCCGGTCGAGGAGCTGGCCGAGCTGATGGCAGGGCTCGCCCTGGGTGATCTCACCCATTTCTATTTCCTCTCCAGCGGGTCCGATGCGGTCGAAGCCGCCCTCAAGCTCGCTCGGCAGTACTGGGTGGAGCGGGGACAGCCAGGGAAATCGGTGCTCGTGGCGCCGGCGCCCGGATACCATGGGAATACCCTGCTGACCCTCTCCGCCGGAGCGCGCGAGCACTACCGGAAATACTTTCAGCCTTGGCTGCTCGACGTTCCCCGGATACCGGCGTCGTATGAGTACCGCTGCCCCTGTCGGGGTGCGGATCGGGAGTGCCCGCGCTGCAGCGGCCGGGTGCTGGAGGAGACCCTGCTCCGGATCGGTCCCGAAAAGGTTGCCGCCTTCATCGCCGAGCCGGTCGGCGGCTCCTCCACCGGGGCGTCGGTGCCGAGGGAGGACTACTGGCGGAATATCAGGGAAATCTGCGATCGCCACGAGGTGCTCTGGATTTCCGACGAAGTGCTGGTCGGGGCCGGTCGCACCGGCACCTGGTCGGCGCTGGAGCCGTACGGCGCCGTTCCCGACATCCAGGTGATGGGGAAGGGCATCAGCGGGGGATATGCTCCCCTGGCGTCGGTCGGGGTGCCGCGCCGCATCGCCGACGTGCTGGCGCAGGGGTCCGGGGCGCTCCTTCATGCCCAGACCTTTTCGCATACACCGATGATGTGCGCCGCGGGCGTGGCGGCGATACGATATCTGCGGGAGCACCGACTGATCCCCCGCTGTGCCGAGATGGGCCGAAAGCTCCACGAGGCGCTCGAGCCGCTGCGCGGACTCTCCCAGGTCGGCGATATTCGCGGCAGGGGCCTGCTCGCCGGAATCGAATTCGTGGCGGATAAGGACACCCGCGCGCCATTGCCGCGCTCGGCACGTTTTGCGGAGCGATTCACCGCCGCGGCGCAGCAGGCGGGTCTCATGGTCTGGCCGAACACGGGGCATGCCGACGGCACCGATGGAGACCTGGTGGTGCTGGCGCCGCCGTTCATCATCACGGAAGCGGAGATCGCCGAGATTGTCGCGCGGTTGTGGACAGCCTTGAAACAGTTGTCACCCTGAGCTCTCCGCGGGCTGGGGGCGGGCTGGCCTCCGGGGGGCGCTCGAGCCCGGGGGTGAGAAAATCGGAGTCAGTCGTTAGCTCTCGAGAGGCCTACTATGCCGAAGCCGCACCTTGTCACTCCGCCCCCCGGGCCTCTGGCCCGCGCCATCATCGCACGCGATGAAGCGTTTGCTGCGCCCTGCTACATCAAGGAATACCCCCTGGTGATCGCGCGGGGCGAGGGCACAATGGTCGAGGACGTGGACGGCAACCGTTTCCTCGATTTCATGGCGGGAATCGCCGTCTGCTCCACCGGCTACAGTCACCCGGCGGTGGTCAAGGCGATTCAGGACGCCGCCGCGAAGTTCCTTCACATCTGCGGCGGTGACTTCTACTACGAGGGGATGGCGGCGCTCTGCGAGCGGCTCGCGCGCATCGCGCCGGGTGGCAGCAAGAAGCGGGTCTTCCTGAGCAACTCGGGGACCGAAGCGATCGAAGGCGCGATGAAGCTGGCCCGCCATGCCACCGGCCGTACCGCCTTCGTCGCCTTCAAGGGAGCCTTCCATGGCCGGACATACGGAGCCCTTTCGCTCACCTCGAGCAAGGCGCGCCAGCACCAGGGGTTCGGCCCCTTCCTCCCCGACGTGCACCACGTGGCCTACGGCTATTGCTACCGCTGCGAGTACGGAAAGACTTTTCCCTCCTGCGGCATCTTCTGCGTCGACACCATCGAGAAGGATCTCTTCGCCCGGCACCTCGATCCGAAGGACGTTGCCGCCATCTTCGTCGAGCCGGTCCAGGGCGAGGGAGGATACGTCCTCCCTCCGCCGGGATGGCTCACCGCGCTGCGCGCGCTTTGCGACCGCCACGGCATCCTCATGGTGGCGGACGAGGTGCAGTGCGGCATCGGGCGTACCGGGAAGATGTGGGCCTGCGACCACGAGGGCGTCGAGCCAGACATCCTCGTCACCTCGAAGGGTCTGGGATCGGGGATGCCGATCGGCGCCATCATCGCCAAGGAATCCATCAGCACCTGGGAGCACGGCGCGCACGGCAGCACCTTTGGCGGCAACCCGGTCTGCTGCGCCGCGGCGCTCGCGACCCTCGATCTGGTCGAGGGCGGCCTGGTGTCGAATGCCCGCCAGCGCGGCGAGCGCCTCGCCGCCGGCCTCAAGGGTCTCGCGGAGAAGCACTCCTTCATCGGCGACGTCCGGGGCATCGGGCTGATGCAGGGAATGGAGTTCGTCACCGATCGGACGACGAAGGAGCCGGCCGGCGACCTGGTCCACCGGGTGGAGCAGATGGCCTTTTCCAAGGGACTCCTGTTGCTCGCCGCGGGGAAGAACGCCCTGCGCTTCGCGCCGCCGCTCGTGGTGAATGACGCGGACGTGGATATCGCGGTGGGCATCCTGAGTCAATGCTTGGACGAGCTTGACTGAGGGTGGCAGGGAGGCAAGGAGGCTCAGAGGCAAAGTGAAAACACCTTGCCTCTTTGCCTCTTTGCCTCTTTGCCTCCTCCATTGCCTCCTTGCCTCCTTGCCTCCTTGCCTCCTCGCCCAACGCGACCCCGTCCTCAAGCAGATCTCCGTGCCGCACAGTTACTACTACCGCGAGATGTACCTCCCGCAGGTCACCAGCGGCCCCTCGTCGGCCGCCTGGTCCCCCGATGGGAAAGAGCTGGTCTACTCGATGCAGGGCTCGCTCTGGCGCCAGCGCCTGGGCTCGGGCGAAGCGATCCAGCTCACCGATGGCCCCGGCTACGACTACCAGCCCGACTGGTCGCCCGACGGCCGCTGGGTGGTCTACAGCTCCTATCGCAACGACGCGATGGAGCTTTGGGCACTCGATCTCACCGACGGCAGCACCAGGGCACTCGTGGCCAACGGCGCCGTCAATCTCGACCCCCGCTGGTCCCCCGATGGGAAGAGCCTCGCATACGTCTCCACAGCGCACGAAGGCCGCTGGCACGTTTTTCTTTGCCACTTTGCCTCCTTGCCTCTTTGCCTCTCCCCAGAACGCATCACTCCGGACACCGTCAGCCCCCTTCCGCGCTACTACTACAGCCGCTTCGATCATTTCCTCTCCCCGACCTGGTCTCCCGACGGCAACGAGCTGATCGTGGTCTCGAACCGCGGCCACATCTGGGGATCGGGCGGGCTCTGGCGGATGGACGCGCGCACCGGCGGCGCCCTGCGGGAGATCCACCGCGAGGAAACCAACTGGAAGACCCGGCCCGACTGGTCGCGCGACGGCCGCCGAGTGGTCTACAGCTCCTACCTCGGCAGCCAGCGGAATCAGCTCTGGGTCACCACCAGCGATGGGGGCGATCCGTTCCAGCTCTCCTACTGCGCCTGCGACGAGACGGCACCCCGCTGGTCCCCCGATGGCCGCCGGATTGCGTACGTGAGCAACGCCGGTGGCAACACCGCGCTCCGCGTGGTGGCCGTCCCCGGCGGCGCCGAGGAAACTATCGTCGCCACCAGCCGCCGGTATCTCGGCCCGCGAGGCACACTCCGCCTCACCGCAACCGACGCCGCCGGTGCGGCGATCCCGGTGCGGCTCTCGGTCACCGGCGCCGATGGGAGAGGCTGGGCGCCGGACACCGCCTGGCGCCATGCCGACGATGCGTTCGACCGCCGCACGAGGAAATTCGAAGTCAGCTACTTCCACGCCCGCGGCACCGCGATAGTCAACGTTCCGGCCGGGACCTATACGGTGGAAGCGCTACGCGGGCTGGAATACGCTCTGGTCACCCGCAGCGTCACGGTTACGGCGGGCGGGACGAACGCCGAGCGGGTTAGGATGCGGCGATTGATGGACCTGCCGGCGCGCGGCTGGTGGAGCGGCGACCTGCACGTGCACATGAACTATGGCGGAGCGTATCGCGCCGACCCCGCCCGGCTCCGCTTCCAGGCCGAAGCGGAAGACCTGCATGTGGTGGAGAACCTGATCGTCAACAAGGAGCAGCGGATTCCCGACGTCGCCTTCTTCCGCGGCGGCCCCGATCCCGTCTCCACCGCGCGCACCATCGTCACCCACGATGAGGAGTTCCACACCAGCTATTGGGGCCACACCTCACATCTCGGACTGACCCGCCATCTCATCCTTCCGAATTATGCCGGGTACGTCAACACCGCCGCGGCGAGTCTCTTTCCCGACAATGCGTTCGTCGCCGATCAAGCCCACGCGCAGGGCGGGATCTCGGGATACGTCCATCCCTTCGATCCCCCTGCACCGGATCCCGCCTCACCCGATCCGCTGACCAACGCGCTCCCGGTGGACGTGGCGCTCGGCAAGGTGGATTACATGGAGGTCCTGGGCTTCAGCGATCATCTCACCACCGCGGGAGTCTGGTATCGCCTGCTGAACGCCGGCTTCCGGATTCCCGCCGGCGCGGGCACCGACGCGATGACCAACTTCGCCTCGCT
>CAZHSO010000060.1:0-21964 GCA_964535105.1 uncultured Gemmatimonas sp. | reverse complement strand
CAGACCATGCTCAAGGTGATGAATTTCATCGTGGACCGGCAGCGCGCCTTCTTCGAAAAGGGCGTCGAGTATCTGAAGCCGCTCACCCTGCGCGAGGTCGCCGAGGTGATCAGCATGCACGAGTCCACCGTGAGCCGGGTGACCAACGAAAAGTACGTCCAGACCCCGCGCGGGGTGCTGCCGCTCAAGTACTTCTTCTCGAGCGCGCTGAGCACCGCGTCCGGCGAGGACGCCAGCGCCCGTTCCATCCGGGCCAAGCTGCAGAAGATGGTGCATGAAGAGAATCCCTCGAAGCCCCTCACCGACCAGCAGATCGTTCACCTCTTCCAGGAGCAGGGCATCCAGATCGCCCGCCGCACGGTAGCGAAGTACCGTGATCAGCTGGGCATTCTCCCCGCCCGTATGCGGAAGCGGGTATGAGCGGGGCCGTGGACGTGAGCCTCCTCGTCCCGGCCAAGGACGAGGCGGACAATCTCCCCGAGTTCGTCCGGCTGTGCGCCGAAGCCCTCACTCCCGCGCCGTTCAGCTTCGAAGTGGTCATAGTGGACGACGGCTCCCATGACGCGACCGCCACGGTGCTGGAGCGTCTGCGGACCGAGCATTCCTTCCTCCGAGTGGTGACCCACCGCCGGCAGCGGGGGATCGCCGACGCGCTCCGGAGCGCGAGCGAGGCGTCGTCGGGCGAGATCCTCGTCTTCTACCCCGCCGACCTGCAGTACCTCCCGTCGGATATTCCGGGGCTGGTGGCCCCGATCCTTGCCGGCGAAGCCGACATCGTCACCGGAACGAAGCAGGGGAAGTACGAGAAGGCGTTCGTCAGCGGGGTGTACAACGCACTCTGCCGCCGGCTCTTCGGTGTCAAGGTCGAGGATCTGAATTCGGTGAAGGCATGGCGCGCCGAGATCACCCGGAGCGTTCCCCTCCGCCCCGATTGGCACCGCTACATGGTGGTCATCGCCGCGGCCGACGGCTGGCGTCTCACCTCCCGGGGCGTGCCGGTCTATCCCCGCCGCGCCGGCAACTCGAAGTTCACCTGGAAGCGGATTCCGGTGGGTGTGCTCGACCTGCTGTCGGTCTGGTTCCAGCTGCGCTTCGGGCGGAAGCCGATGCTCTTCTTCGGGGTTCTGGGCGCGGCGCTCTTCTTGGTCGGCCTCCTGGCCGGCATCGTCGCCCTGGTGCTCCGGTTCGGGTTCGACTTCGGCTTCCGGCCGTTGCTCAACCTGGTGGAGACGATGGTGATCAGCGGCATCTCGCTCTTCGGTTTCGGCTTCGTCGCGGAAATGATCGCCGGCTCGCGCGAAGAGATGCGGGAGCTTTCCGGACATCTCGCCCGCCTCGAGCGGAAGACCGACGAGTAGCGGTGCGGGTCGTCTTCGTGACCCACAACTATCCCCGCCACGCCGGCGACGTGCCCGGCGCCTTTCTGCATCCTCTCGCCACCGCGCTCACTCGCCGCGGGCACGACGTCCGGGTGGTCGCGCCCGCGGATCGCGGCCGCGACGGCCGCGAGACGCTGGACGGGGTCCCGGTGTGCCGCGTCCACTACGCCACGCCGGAGCGCGAAAACCTCGCCTACGAGGGCAACATGCAGGGAGCGGTGCGGTCTCCTTCGGGACTCCTGGCTCTTCGCGCCCTCATCCGCGCGCTGCGAGACGGCGCGCGCAATGAAGCCGCAGGTGCGGAGGGGGAGACGGTCGTTCACGCGCACTGGTGGATTCCCGCCGGCCTCGCGCTTCCCCGCGAGCTTCCCAAGCTGGTGACCCTGCACGGCACCGACGGCCTCCTGCTGGAGCGGTGGGCCGCGCTCCGCTGGCTTGGCCGCCGGGTGCTCCGACGGGCTCGGCTGGTGACCGCGGTCTCCGAGGATCTCGCGGCGACCGCCGTGCGGGTCACCGGGCGGCGGGACGTGATGAGCCGGGTGCAGCCGATGCCGATCGACAGCCGTGACCGTCCATGGAGCCGGGGCGGGGGAGGAATGGTCGTCGTGGCGCGGCTCGTTAAACAGAAGCGGGTCGATCTTGCCATCAGGACCATGGCGGAGCTCGACGGGCCGCTGACCATTATCGGCGACGGGCCGGAGCGCCCCGCGCTCGAGCGCCTTGTCGCCTCGCTCAAGCTTCAGGCCCGGGTGCGATTCATCGGCCTCCTGCCGGGGCCCGATGTCGCGCGCGAGCTCGGGACCGCCGATGTCATGTTGTTCCCGGCCGTGAATGAAGGCTTCGGCCTCGCCGCCATCGAGGGGCTGATTGCCGGTGTTCCGGTGGTTGCTTGCCGGGATGGCGGCGGCGTGGTGTCCGCGGTGCAGGCCCACGGGGGAGGCATCGTTACCGATCCGATGCCGGGGGCCCTTGCAGGTGCCGTGCGCACCTCGCGCACACCGGCCCGGCGCGCCTCGGCACGCATGGCGGGAGAGCGCTGGCGCGAGGAGCTGGCCCCCGACGTCGTCGCCGAGCGGTTCGAGGGATGGTATCGCGAGGCACTGCGTGCGTAGGGGATGGTGGCGCTGGATCCAGGCGATCGGCGGGGCGCTCGTCGTCATTTTTGTCGTTCGCTACCTGATCCGGAACTGGGATGAGGTGCGCCGGGCCCCGCTCGACCTGACGTTCCATCCCGGCTGGGTGGCCGCGAGCCTTCTGGTGGTGCTCGCGACATATGCGATCCTGATCGAATCGTGGCGCCGCATGCTCGCGGGATGGGGGCCGCTGCTCGGCTGGTGGGAATCGGCCCGTGTCTGGGTCATCTCCAGCATGGGGAAATACATCCCGGGCAGGATCTGGGCGATCGCCGGAATGGCGCTGCTCGCCGAGCGGCGCGGCGTGCCGCCCTGGGCAGCGACGGCATCGGCGATCCTGCTGCAGGTGGTCTCGATTGCGACCGGTGCGCTGATCGTCGGCATCACCGGAATCGCCGCGCTCGAGGCGAAGCAGCCCGGCAGCACCGTGGCACTCTGGCTGCTTCTTGCCGGCAGTGTCGCGGGACTCGCCGTGGTGCTCTCGCCGAACGTATCGGGGAAGTGGCTGCGGCTGGTCTCGCCCGGCGGGACCGAGCGTCTCACCCCTTCGGCCGCCGCGGTTGGGTTCGGCATCGTGGCCAACGCGGCCGCCTGGGTGACGTATGGCGTGGCACTCTGGCTGCTCGCCCGCGGCGTGCTGCCCGGCGCGGGCCTCGGACTGGTCGAGGCCATCGGCGGCTTCGCGGCCTCCTACATCGCGGGTTTCCTCTTTCTCCTCGCGCCCGGCGGGCTCGGGGTCAGGGAGTCGGTCTTTGTGATCATGCTGGAGCCCCGGATCGGACTCGCCAACGCGCTGGCGCTCGCGGCCGTATCCCGGCTTGGAATGACCGCGGCCGACGTGCTGGCCGCGCTCCCATTCGTTCGCGCCGTCAAGGAGACCGCCCGACATGCCGTCTGACGGCACCGCCTCCACCGGGTCGACTGCCATAGAGCCCAGGCGCGCCGGGCTCCTGGCCCTGGCCACCTTCTGCGCCGCGGCGCTGACCCTCTGCTGGCCGATGCTTTCGGGCCAGTTCATCGGGGGCCCCGGCTCGGACCAGTACGTTGCGGGTTATGGCTTCCGGCAGTTCGCGGCGGACTACTGGCGAACCCACCACGCCATTCCGCTCTGGAATCCCTACATCTTCGGCGGGTTACCCTTCGTCGGCGGCATGCACGGCGACGTATTCTACCCGACGGCGTGGCTGCGCTGGATACTCCCCACCGGAACGGCGATGAACCTCGGCTTCGCGCTGCACATCGTCCTCGCCGGCGTGGCGATGTATGCCCTCCTCCGCGCGTTCCGACTGGGATGGGCGGCGGCCGTCACGGGGGGCGTGGCATACGAGCTCACCGGCCTCGTTGCCTCCATGGTGTCGCCGGGCCACGACGGCAAGCTGTTCGTGAGTGCGCTCGCGCCCCTCCTATTCCTCGCGCTGCTTCGCGCCGTCCGGCACCGGAGCATGGCGGGATACGGTGCGACGGCCTTGATCGTCGGGCTCTCGCTCCACGGCCACCCGCAGATGAGCTATTACCTGCTGGTCGCCGCGGCGATCTGGGCGCTGTATCTGGTGTTCTGGGACGAAGCGGGGCCGGAAGGGGTCGAGCGCTACCGCACGATCGGATTCGGACTCGGCGCCGTGGCGCTGGGGATGGCCATCTATGCCATCCAGGCAATGCCCTTCGCCGCGTACATCCCGTTCTCCCCGCGGGCGGAAGGAGGACCCAGCAGCGGCTGGGAGTACGCGACCGGCTTCGCATTCCCCCCGTCGGAGGTCTTCAGCACCTTCTACCCGGAAATCAACGGCATCCTCGACAGCTACACCGGCGGCAACGGCCTCAAGCATCACACCGAGTACCTCGGTCTCCTGGTCATTCTGCTCGCGATATGCGGGTTAGGAGGCAGGGAGCGCCGGAAAGAGCGGCTGGTGCTGGGCGCGATCGCGCTGCTGTTCCTCTTCGTCGCGTTCGGGGGCCACACGCCGTTCTATCGCCTCTGGTACGAGGTGATGCCGAAGATGAAGCAGGTGCGGGCGGTCGGGATGGCGTTCTACCTCACGGCGCTCCCCATCTGCGTGTACGCCGGTTTCGGCGCCGAGCGCCTTCTCCGGGGCGAAATCCCGGCGCGATGGATCCTGATCGGCGCCGGCGTGTTCGCAGCAATCGGCCTGCTCGGCGCCGGCGGAGCGCTCACCGGCCTCGCGATGGCCACCGCGCATCCCCAACTCGTGGACCGCGTCGTCCAGAACACCCTGGAGATCCAGCAGGGGGGGGTTCGCGTCCTCATTCTGGCCGTCGTGGGAGGGGCGGTGCTGTTCGCCATCGCGTCGTCGCGGCTTCGCGGCGGTCATGCGGCGGCGGCGCTGATCACCGTGGTCCTCGCCGACCTCTGGAGCGTCGAGCGGCGCTTTTTCATCTTTGCGGGCACCTCGGCGGAGCTTTTCGGAGACGACCAGCTCACCACCGAAATGAAGAAAACCCCGCTCCCATTCCGGGTCTGGGACCCCAAGGGAGGCTACGCGGAGCTCCAGGTCTACCCGGGCTCCTGGCTCATGGGTGCGGGAGTGCCCCAGCTGCTCGGCTATCACGGCAACGAGCTGCGGAATTTTGACGAGCTGCTCGGCGAAAAGAATATCTGGAAGAACCAGGTCAACCAAGCGCTGCTCCAGCTCTTCGCGGTGCGCTACGTGACACTTGCGCAGCGGATGGATCTCCCCGGCTTTCATCAGGTCACCGGTCGCGTCGCGACCACGCCGGGCCCTAGCGCCTCGCTCTACGAAGCCGATACGCTGCCACCTTATGTCCGTCTCATGGCCGGCGCCGTGAAGGTGCCCGAAGCCCAGGTGTCCGGTGTCGTGCTCAATCCTCAGTTTCCCGTGCTCTCGGTAGCCGTCTATGGGGACAGCGCGCCCGTGACACCGGGAGCGCTGACGCGGGTGCCGGAGGCACCCGCCGCGACCGCCCGCCTCACCGGGTGGGAGCCGGGAAAAATCCGGGTCGCGATCGAGGGAAGAGATGAGCGGCCGCTCTACCTCCTGGTCGGGGAGAACTGGTACAAGGACTGGCGCGCGACGGTGGATGGCGTGGCGGCGCCGGCGATTCGGGCGCAGCATACGCTGCTCTCGGTGGTCGTTCCGCCGGGTGCCAGGGAGGTGGTCTTCGAATTCACGTCGCCCGAGTACTCGAAGGGAAGAGTGATCACGCTGCTGGCGCTTCTCGTGGCGGCGGGACTGATGGTGGCGCCGAGACTCCGTCCGAGGTCCAGGGCCGATGCCTGAGCGGTTCCTCGTCATCCTGCCCACGTACAATGAGGGCCAGAACCTGCCCCGGATCGTCCCGCAGATCCTCTCGCAGGATCCCCGCCTCGAGATTCTCGTGGTGGACGACAATTCGCCCGATGGGACGGGCCGCCTGGCCAACGATCTGGCGGGGGTGAATCCGCGGGTGCACGTCCTCCATCGTGCCAGGAAGGAAGGGCTGGGACGGGCGTATCTCGCCGGGTTCGGCTGGGGCCTCGAGCGCGGCTTCGATCTCATGTTCGAGATGGACGCCGATTTTTCCCACGACCCGAAATTCCTCAACGACCTGATCGCCGCCGCGGCGTCGGCCGACCTCGTGCTGGGATCCCGCTACAAGACGGGGGTCAACGTCATCAACTGGCCGATGTCGCGTCTGCTGCTGTCGTACGGTGCCAATCTCTACGCCCGCTGGATCACCGGAATGCCGCTCAGCGACTCGACCGGAGGGTTCAAGTGCTTTCGCAGGGAAGTCCTCGCGGCGCTGCCCCTTGAGAAGATTCGCTCCAACGGGTATGCCTTTCAGATCGAGATGAGCTATCGGGCCTGGAAAAAAGGATTCCGGCTGGCCGAGATTCCCATCGTCTTCACCGACCGGGTCGAAGGCAGCAGCAAGATGAGCAAATCGATCGTGCGCGAGGGGGTGTGGGTGGTCTGGTGGCTCCGATTTGCCAGCCTCTTCGGCCGCCTGTGAGCCAGCTGCGCTTCTACAAGATGACCGGGTCGGGAAACGACTTCGTGTTCCTCGACGGCCGGAGCGCGCCCGCCGACGCCTGGAGCACGGAATCGATCCGGACGCTGTGCGACCGCCGGACCGGTGTCGGAGGCGACGGGCTCGTGGTCCTTTCACCCGCAGGTGAGCGCGGCGCCAGAATGGTCTACTTCAACGCCGACGGCTCCCGGGGGGGGATGTGTGGCAATGCGGCCCTCTGCAGTACCCGGCTCGCGGCCCGGCTGGGAATCGCCCAGTCGGAGGGGATGGAGCTCCACACCGATACCGGGATACTGAAGACCCGGTGCGTAGGCCCCGGCTGGGCCGCCGAGCTCCTCCTTCCGGACTTCTCCCTCCCCGAGGAACAGCGCCTCCCCCTCGAGCCAGGCGAGTTGTGGATTGCCCGGTGCACGGTCGGGGTGCCTCACCTGATAGTCCTGGTCGAGGATGTCGCAGCGGTGGACGTGGAGCGGCGGGGAAGGGCGCTCCGGCGCGATCCCGCCTTCGCCCCGGACGGGGTGAACGTGAACTTCATCGGCCGGACCGAGCGACCCGGGAACGCCGCGGACTGGCGACTCAGGACCTTCGAGCGGGGTGTCGAAGCGGAAACGCTGGCCTGTGGAACCGGCACCGTGGGCGCAGCCTTCGCACTGGCCCAGGCCGGACTGGACCAGCTCCCGGTGAGTATTCGCTCCTGGGGCGGGAACGTCTTTTCTGTGACAGGGCGGGTCGAAGATGGCTGGGGCCGTGAGCCCTGGCTCTGCGGGGAAGGACGGCTGGTCTTCGAAGCGGTTGTGGAATCATCCAAGTAATGCATTCCCAATGACATACAACTGTTTTGGCCCGGGGTTCCTGGCGCCTTTCCACAGTTGTCCACGTGACAGCTTAACATAATACATCTTATACGCACGTTGCCAGGGGCAAGGAGGCAACGCCGCCGGTGGCGCTCGTCGCCCTCCTGGCTAGCCGATAGGAAAAGAGCCCGGAGCATCCTGCTCCAGGCTCTTCGCGTCCTCGCGTCTTACATCTTGCCCTGTGTCCACTCCGCCAGCCGGACCTCCGCTTCGGCGACTCCCGGCGTCTCCTTGGGATACTTACTCACCACGGCGCGCAGAATGTCGAGCGCTTCTTTTTCCTTCCCCGCGAGCCGGGTGGCCCGTGCGGCGCCGATCCGCGCCTCCACCTGCCGGTAGTCCTCGGCCGCCAGATCGGCCCCGCGCAGGTAGGCGGCGGCGGCTTCATCGAACTTCTTCAGGTTCTCGAGCGCTCCCCCGAGCATCATGTACGCGCCCGATGCGTAGAGCGGCGGCGGATTCCGGTCGGTGATCTTCTTGAGCTCGTCGGCGGCGAGCTGCGCCTGCCCCGAGGCGAGCCGGACTTCGTTGAGGGCGAGCTCGGCTTGCCATCCCGCGTCTGTGCCGCCGAACGATTGGGCGATGCGCTGGAACTCGGTGGACGCGGCCGGGAGGTTGCCCGACTCGAAGGCGCCGCGCGCACGGTCGATCGCATCGTTGGCCGCGATCTCTTTCCGCTTTCCGGTCTCCAGGAAAAGCCATCCGCCGAGGAAAAGGACCGCCAGCCCCACCGCCCCGTACGTCAGCGGCTTCTGGTTCTGTTCAATCCATGCGAAGGTCGGAGAGTGCTGTTCGCCGGCCTGGCTCGGAATGTTCACGGTGGTTTTGACGGGCGCTGACATCGGGGTCCTGAGGTCGGGGTTCGGGGCGAGTGCCCCCGGGGCGACTCGAACGCCCGGCCAACGGTTTAGGAAACCGCTGCTCTTTCCATCTGAGCTACGGGGGCGTGCAGCCCGCCGGGACGACCCGGCGGGAGCGCTGGCGCGGGAGAACTATAATCGCCGGACCGGGGGCACCGCTACCTTGCCCTGCCCTCAATGACCAGCATTCAAAATGCTATCAGCCTTCAGCTGTCAGCTGAGGGCTGATGGCCGAAGGCTGATGGCAAAAAGCTGACGGCCGTCCAACTCAGCTATACGACCCGGCGTCCCTGGATGACGCGGATGAGGATCGCCACCACCGCGAGCACCAGGAGGATATGAAGAAACCCCCCGACCGCGACACCGCCCACCATTCCAAGCAACCACAGCACCAGCAGGACGACCGCGATGGTATACAGCATGGTTCGCTTCCTTTCGGTTGATCCAGGTCACGAACGGGTGACCCGCAAGGGTTCTCTGAGTGTGATTCCAACGGTACTGCCGGCCTGCACGACGACGTCCCGATTCGCCGTTTCCACCGCGACCGCCGCACCTGCGGCCGCCCCTACCACTGCTCCGATGATCGTGCCGGTCTTGTCGCCGCCGATCACCCGGCCCGCGATGCCGCCGATGACGGCGCCTGCCCCGACCTTCGCGGCTTCGCCGGTGCCGATTCCGCCGCCCTTCATCGAGGTGACCACCGAGCTGACGTCGGCCTGGATCGGATGACTCTCGCCCCGCACCGTGATGCCGGTCACCGCGAGGGTGAGCTTGCCGAACGCCTGGCTCTTGTCCCGCGCCGGCTCGATCGACGTGATCGTGAGCTCGACCGTGGAGCCGGCCGGCACGACGACCAATCCACTGCCGTTCCTTACCTCGTTCGCCACCCGGACGGTGAACCGATCACCCACCTTGCTGCTCTTGGACGAGATGGTCCGGTCCAGCGTCCCTTCGATCAGCGTCCCCGCCGCCAGCGCGAGGGTTCTCGGGGCGGGAGGCGCAGGCGCGGGACGGGAGACCGGGGCAGCGGGAGAGGGCGACGGCGCCGGTGAAGGCGCCGGGCGGTCGTTCAGGGCGTAGGTGCTGTCGCTGCCGGCCAGCGTGCTGTCCCGGCCCAGCGCCACGTCCTTATCCCGTCCGCAGCCGGCAAGCGCCGCGACCAGAAGCCCCGTCAGTAGAGTTCTCCGCATAGCTCATCCTCCCCAAAAAACATAAAGAGGCGCAATCCGAAGCTTCCGAAGAAGCTCGATCACGCCTTCATCTCGCGGGCCCGGGAGCGCCCTCGCTCGATAAGGTAGACGGGAGAAACTCCTCCCGTCCTGTGTATCTACATTAGAAAGCTATGACCTTCGAGTTCGAGCGCAAGCCCAAATCCATCCCCCGAGCCACCTGCTGGTTGAGAACCGAGCGCCCGGAGCCTTCCAGGATGCTTCAAGCATGTAGCGCATCACCTTAGTTCGAATCGATTTACAGCATCCTGCTCATCCGAAATCTCGGTAAAAGCAAATTCGGTCACGAGCGAACCTGGTGGCCCGCGGCGGAGCTCCAGCTCGAAGACGGCCAGATCCGGTGTCCCCGCTTGGGCCTCTGCCTCCACCCGCCCGTTCGGGAGATTGCGCACCCAGCCAGCGATGCCGAGTCGCTGGGCAGCGCGGCGGGTGAAGTACCGAAACCCGACTCCCTGGACCCGGCCGGCAATCAGATACCGCCTCCTCACCCTCCCTTCCCCACTTGCCCTTTCCCCATTTCCCCCTTCCCCTTTCCGATCTCCCCCTTCCCCGCCCGGTCCCTCGCCATCCCTACCAGAACCGGCACCAACGACAGGGCAATGATCCCGATCACGGCGAGGCCGAAGTTTTCGCGGACGACAGGAAGGTTGCCGAAGAAATACCCCGCCCAGACGAACCCCGTCACCCACACTGCGCCGCCCACCAGACTGTAGGCCAGGAAGCGGGGGTACTTCATCTTGCCGATCCCCGCTACGAACGGGGTGAAGGTCCGCACGATCGGGACGAAACGCGCCATGATGATGGTCTTGCCCCCGTGGCGCGAAAAGAACGCCTGGGTCCGCTCCAGATATTCCCGGCGGAAGAGGCGCGAGGTCGATGTGAAGGCTCGGGGACCGACGTAGCGCCCGATCCAGTAGTTCACGTTGTCTCCGGTGATGACCGCGGCGAACAGCAGGACGTTGAGCACCACCGGATCGAGCGAGCCGAGGGCGGCGAAGGTGCCCGCGGCAAAAAGCAGGGAGTCCCCCGGAAGAAGCGGTGTCACCACCAGACCCGTTTCGGCAAAGACGATTGCCGCGAGAATCGCGTAGGTCCAGGTGCCGTACTGCGTGATGATCTCGCTCAGGTGGCGGTCGAGGTGAAGGAAGAAATCGATCACGCGCCGCTCCCTGGTCCTGGATCGAAGCCGAACTGTCCGAGGAGCGGCACGAATCGCACGTCCGAAATGGTTGTCTTCCGGAATTCGCCGTTGTGCTCTTCGATGAGGGTCAGCACCTGCTGCTCCTGGTCGCCGAGGGGAATCACCAGGCGTCCGCCGGGAGCCAGCTGCTCGAGGAGTGGCTGGGGAACCATCGGCGAGGCCGCCGCGACCACGATGCCGTCGAAGGGGGCGTACGCGCGCCACCCGAGGGTCCCGTCTCCCACCACGACGGTGGCGTTGCGGACCCCGACCTCCTCCAAAGCAGCTCGGGCTGCCTTGGCGAGCTCGGGGATGCGCTCCACCGCGAGCACGGTGCTGGCGAGCTCAGCGAGCAGCGCCGTCTGGTAGCCAGAGCCGGCGCCCACTTCGAGCACGCGGTCATTTCCGCCGAGGCGAAGGAGCTCCAGCGAGCGCGCCTGTACGTAGGGCTGGGAGATGGTCTGTCCGGCGGCGATGGGGAGGGCCGAGTCTTCGTAGGCGCGATGACGCAGCGACTCGGGGACGAACCGGTGCCGGGGAACCGAGGCGACGGCATGGAGGACGCGAAGGTCGGCGATCCCCTTCTCGCGCAGCGTCTCGACGAGGCGGGCCCGGAATCCGCCGTAGCTGTCTCCCGCCCCTATCCCTCCAGCGACCATCCCCGCACCGTCTCGAAGAGGCCGTAGCTGGTCAGGTCCATGTGGAGCGGCGTGATCGATATGTACCCGTCCTTCACCGCCTGGTGGTCGGAGGTGTCGTCGCCGGTCCAGGTGATCTCGCCCCCGCCGATCCAGTAGACCTCCCTGCCCCAGGGGTCCTTCATTCGGGTCAGCCCTGCGGAAAAGAAACGGCTGCCGAGCTTGGTCACCCGGACGCCGCGCAATTCGGTGGCGTTGATCGCCGGGAGGTTTACGTTGAGCAGCATGTTGGGCGGAAAGTCGCTGACCCCCGCGATGCGTTGCACCAGCCCGGCCAGGAGCCCATCGTACGACGCCAGCAGCTCGAGGTCGCGGCCGGTGAATGAGATCGCGACGCTGGGGATCCCGAGCGTCACCGCCTCCATGGCCGCCGACACCGTGCCCGAATAGAGCACGTCCTCGCCCATGTTGGGCCCGTGATTCACGCCGCTGAAGCAGAGGGCGGGCTTTTCCGGCATCAGCGCTCCACACGCGAGCAGGACGCAGTCGGTCGGCGTGCCATCCACCTGAAACGAACCGTCGTGCCGGCGGTGCGGACGAAGCGGCCGGTGCAGCGTCAGCGAATGCGACGTGCCGCTCTGCTCCCGATCGGGCGCCACCACGGTGACCTGCCCCACCAAGCGGCATGCATCGGCCAGGAGAGCGAGCCCCGGCGCGAGGATGCCATCGTCGTTGGTCACCAGGATGTTCATGCCGGCGCCGGCGGTTCCGCTGGCTCGGCGCCATCGAGCAGCGCGAGCACATGGTCGAGCCGCTCGCGCACTTCACGCAGCGTGGTACGGGAGGCGGCCCGGGAAGCGTGGGCCTTGAGTTCCCCGCTCTTGCGGAACTGATCGATGCGCTGGCGTGCGCCTTCGATGGTGTACTTCTCCGCGTAGAGGAGGTGCTTCACCAGCATGATGAGCTCGACCTCCCGGCTCTTGTAGACGCGGTTGCCGGAGCGGTTCTTGGCGGGATTGAGGAAGCGGAACTGGCTCTCCCAGTACCGGAGGACGTGCGGCTTGAGGTCGGTCAAAGCGCACACTTCCCCGATGGAAAAGAATTCCTGTGTCGGCCTCGGCGGTGTCACGTCCACAGTTCCGGCTTGAGGGTTCGCTCCATGAGCTCGGCGATGGCCTGGCGAACCGGCTTCGCCTCGAACAGACATTCGGCGACCTTGGCGGTGATCGGCATCTCGACCCCGGCGCGAGCCGCCATGCGCACCGCGGCGCGGGCGGTATCGACGCCTTCGATCACCGCGCGGTGACCGGCCTGGTAGTCGGCAAGGGTCTGGCCGCGGCCGAGGGCGACGCCGAGCGACCGGTTGCGGGAGAGATTTCCGCAGGTGGTGAGCACCAGGTCGCCGACACCCGCGAGTCCGGCGAAGGTGCGCGGATCGGCGCCCAGCGCCACCCCGAGCCGGGTGATCTCCGCCAGACCGCGGGTGATGAGCGCCGCGCGCGGATTGTTGCCGAGCCCCAGTCCGTCGAGCATCCCCGCGGCGATCGCGATCACGTTCTTGAGCGATCCCGCGAGCTCGGTTCCGATCACGTCGCCGCTGGTGTAGACCCGGAACGTCGAAGCGGCGAAGAGCTGCTGCACCCGGGCAGCGGACGCGGCATCGCGGGACGCGGCCACGACCGCTGTCGGCTGGCGCTGCTCCACCTCTTCGGCAAAACTCGGCCCCGAGAGCACAACGTACGAGCGGCCGGGCAACGCGTCCTCCGCCACCTGCGACATCGTCTTCAGTGTTTCGATCTCGATGCCCTTGCTTGCACCCACTACCAAGGCGGCGGAATCAATGACCGGCGCAAGCGGCGAGAGTACCCGCCGGACCAGTTGACTCGGGCTGACCGAGAGAATCACCTCGCGCCCCCGCACGGCGGCGGCGGCGTCGGTGGTCGCGCGGAGAGCGGGCTCGAGGCGGGCCTCCGGAGCGTACATCGGGTTCCGGTGATCCCGGTTGATCGCCTCCGCCACCTCGGCCTCGTAGGCCCAGAGCAGCACGTCGTACTGTTTGCGCACCAGGTGATTGGCGAGCGCGGTTCCCCAGCTCCCCGCGCCGAGCACGGCGACCGAGGTCATGCGGCGCGCCGGCCGAAACGATTCTCGGTGCCGGCCAGCAGCCGCCTGATGTTCGCGCGGTGCAAGACGACGATCGCCGCCGCGAGTCCTCCGAACACCCAGAGCAGCGGCCGCCGTTCCGGATGCAGGAGGTACACCGCCACCGGCAGGATTCCCGACGCCACGATGCTTCCGAGGGAGACATATCCGCTTGCCTTCACGACGAGCGCCCAGGTGGCCAGCGCCACGAGGAACGCCCAGGGCGCGAGGCCGAGCACGACGCCGGCGCCAGTCGCGACCCCCTTCCCTCCCTTGAACCCAACGAACACCGAGAAGACGTGGCCGACCACGGCCGCCAGACCGAGCAGAATCGCCCGGAGATCGGAGGCGCCCGCGAGCGGCGCGAACACCAGGACCGGAACCGCGCCCTTCAGTAGGTCGAAGATTCCGACCGGGACGGCATACTTCCAGCCCAGCACCCGAAACAGATTGGTCGCGCCGAGGTTTCCGCTGCCCAGCGTGCGCAAATCCTGCCGTTTGATGAGCCGCACGGTGAGGTAGCTCGTGGGGATCGAGCCGAGGAGATAGGACGCGATCAGCCACGGCGCGAGCCGCGTCACCGCCGGCCGCTCCGCGCCGAAAACTTGAGCCGGATCGGCGCGCCGGTGAATCCCCAGGCACTCCGGAATCCGTGAAGCAGGTAGCGCTGGTAGGACTCTGGCACGTCGTCGGGGCGGTTGGAGACGATCGCGAATGCGGGCGGCGTGGTGCCGATCTGCGAAGCGTAGAGCAGCTTGACCTCCTCGCCGGCCTGCTGCGGCGGCTGCTGCCGCTGCACGAGGCTCTCCAGCACCTGGTTCACTTCCGAAGTGCCGATGCGTCGCGCCCGCGCCTCGGCGACCTCGAGGGCGGTGTCGAGCACCTTGCGGGCCCGTTGCCCGGTGCGAGCGGAGATGTAGACGAACGGGACGTATTGCAGGAACGGCGCCTTCTTGACGAGGATTTCCTCGCCGCGCTTGGCGGTGTTCGCGTCCTTCTCCTCGATCAGGTCCCACTTGTTCACCGCGATGACCAGGCCGCATCCGCGGTCCCACGCCTCGGTCGCGATGCGCAGATCCTGGTTGTGCAGTCCGAGTGCCGCGTCGACGACCAGGATGCACACCTGGGCGCGCTCGATCGCCCGCTGGGTGCGCAGGGTGGAATAGAACTCGATGTCGTCGTCGACCTTGGCGCGGCGCCGGAGTCCCGCGGTGTCGATGAAGCGCACCAATTTGTTCTGATAGCGGAGCACCGAGTCCACCGCGTCGCGCGTCGTGCCGGCGACCTCGTGCACCACGTAGCGGTCCTCTCCGAGGAGCCGGTTGGCCAGAGACGACTTGCCGGCATTGGGACGTCCGACGATTGCGATATCCACCGCTTCTTCCTCGTCGTCGGGGCCGGGGGGCGGCAGCCGCTCCACGATCGCATCGAGGAGATCGCCGCTCCGGGTCCCGACTGTCGCCGAGACCGCCTGGGGATCCCCGAAGCCGAGTCGGTGAAAATCATGCACGGCGGAATCGTCGCCGAAGTCGAGCTTGTTCACGGCGAGGAGCACGGGGCGCCTAGCGCGGCGGAGCTTTTCCGCGATCGCCTGATCGACGGGATGCACGCCCTCCTTCCCGTCCGCGAGAAAGAGGATCAGGTCGGCTTCGGCGAGGGCGAGCTCCACCTGGCGGCGGATGGCCTTGTCCATCACCTCGTTCGAGTCTGGCACCAGTCCGCCGGTATCCACCAGCCAGAAGTGACGACCGCTCCACTCGGCGTCCCCGAAATGCCGGTCCCGGGTGGTGCCGGCGTGCTCGGAGACGATGGCGGCGCGCCCGCCGAGAATCCGGTTGAAGAGGGTGGACTTGCCGACATTGGGGCGGCCGACGATGGCGACGGTCGGCTTGCTCACGCGGCTACTCCCGCGTCCAGCGCGTCGCTGAAATCCTTGCTGAAGTGGATCGGCATGAGGACGGAGGCGGCGAGCGCCTCGACCGCCATGTTGTCGATGAAGAGATGGTCGTCGTTGATCGACTCCCCGGGGAGGAGCACCAGGTCGAGGTCGGTGCGGCCGGCCAGCGCCTCGGCAATCGACTTCCCGGGGAGGAGTCCCGCGGTCGTCACTCGGGGGCCGAAGAGTCCGTTCTCCACGACGATGAGCTCGAGGTGGGCACGCGACGCTTCGGCCAGCGGGGCGAGCACCTGGGGCATCAGGCGGCCCATGGAGGTGCCGGTCACGATGCCGATGCGCTTCCCCGCCCAGACGCGGAAGAGCCCGGCGTCCTCGCGGACACGCCGCTGGAGGAAACGCACCGAGCCGACGCCGTTCTCCACCTGCTCGAAGTCGCCGTAGCTCTCCTCTGCCGGTAGCGGCAAATCGGCGCGCAGGTAGAGCTCGTCGGCGCCGTGGACCCAGCGGGAGGCTCGCTCGGCCAGCGCCCTCGCCTCCCAGCGCTCCACCTGCCCGACCGCTGCGCGGCATTCCTCGGTGGTGGGCTCGCGGACCCGGCTGTGCTTGCTGAATTCGGTGAGGCCCACCGGCACGACCGCCACGCTGAGGATGGGACTGCCCATGGCGTAGAGATCGCCCAGCGTCTGATCCATCACCGCCCCGTCGTTGACCCCGGGGGACATCACGATCTGGGTGTGGAACTGAAGGCCGTGTTCGGCGAACCGGCCGAGCTGTTCGCGGATGTCGGGGGCGGTCGGATTCCGGAGCAGCCAGCGGCGGATGACGGGATCGGTGGCGTGGACCGAAACGTACAGTGGGGAGAGTCGGTACTCGATGATCCGCGCCTCGTCCCAGGGCTTGAGGTTCGTCAGCGTGGCGAAATTGCCGTACTGAAACGAGAGGCGATAGTCGTCGTCCCGGATGTAGAGCACGTCCCGGAGACCCTCCGGGAGACCGTCCACGAAACAGAAGTCGCAGCGGTTGGCGCAGCGGCGGATGCGCGGCGGCTCGACCAGAACGCCGAGCGGCTCGGTGAGCGGCCGCTCGATCTCGAACTCGATCTCTTGTCCGTCGGGTTGCCGGATGTGGAGGCCGAACTCTTCGTCTGCGGTGAGGAACTCCCAATCGAGAAAGTCTTCGAGCTCCCGCCCGTTCACGGAGAGCAGCTCGGTGCCGGGCTTGAGGCCGAGCTCGTCGGCGATCGATCCGGGGTGGACAGCAGTGACCTTGATCATCAGAGGGGAAAGATGCCGCTAATGCCCTCAAATATCAAGAGTTACAGGTTCACAAATCATCTCGTTTCGCAGGGGCGGGGGACGCGCCCTGGCACCCTGAGCGAGGCGAAGGGGCCGGTCTCGCCCACCGGCTCGAGTGGGACTCGCCCACGGGGCCTGCGGGCCAACGAATCTCCCATCGTCACACGGAACCCTCGCGGCCGGACGTCCCCTACGGCGAGCCCCACTCGTCGCCCGGGCGACTCACGCGATTGACGCTTTGCGTGGTAGGAGACGGCTCCCGCTCACCGCTTCCTGCCCACCGCCTATTACGCTCCCCCTCTCCAGGGTCTATTCTCCCACCCATGAGACTGCGCGGCAGAATCCTCTCGACCGGGATGCAGGGCAACGATGTCCGCCAGCTGCACGCCGAGCTGGAATGGCCCGACTTTTTCGTTCCCCTCCCCGAGCGCCGGAATGCCTTGTTCGGACCCGGGACCAAGAAAGCGGTCAGGGATCCGCGGCGCGAGCATTTGGTGTTCGTCAGCCGCGTGAAGGGTATTGTCGATCAAGCCGCGGCCAACATGATCAACGCCGCCGTCGTCCGCTCTTTCGAGGCTACTTCTTTGGGGCTCGAACCGCCGGATCGAAATGCTCGACCATCCACACATCGGATGTGTACTCGCCGATCATGCAGGCGAGCGTGAGACCCTCTGGTCGCTCACGGGGCTGACATTCTGAATTTGGAGGCTTCGCAACGATGGTAGCTTCACCGCCAGCGACAGGAACGCGGCGCAGCGAACCATCAGCCCTTTCGATGAACAAGGACCGCCCGTCTCGCGTCCACCCCCGAACCCCATCGCTGTATGACGTGCCTGGCAGAATCCTTTGCGAACTGTCGACCAGCGACACGAGCCAAAGGCCGACGCCACGAGGGCGGTTCCAGCTGATAACAACCCCTTTGCCATCAGGCGCAAAGACGGGATTGAACATGTACCCCACGGAATCATTCGCCACCAGGCGCTGCTCCGCTCCCGTTGTTGGATCCAAGAGACTGAAGTTTCGGTTCCCCGGGACGTGATAGGCAATCCGCCCGTCGGGCGACCACGCGATTTGGTCGCCGGCAGTCTTGGCGAAGATGCGCGGGGCGCTGCCGCCGCTCGCCGACACGACCGCGACGTGACGTTGACCGTCAACCGTCGCCAAAAAAGCGAGCGACGATCCTGTCGGAGACCAGACCGGGCCGCCGTCGACCGTTCCGGTGAAAGTCACCCGCTCGGTCGCGCCACTCGAAAGTCGCGTCGTGTAGATGTCACTGCCCCCGTCTCCGGCGCGCTCGAGATAGGCAACGCGCTGAAGATCGGGGGACACAGCAAGGCCCACTTTGAAGCCGGTCCCGGTGGTGATCTGCCGCATCCTGGGTGAGTCGCCGCGTCGGGGCATTGGGTCGGCTTCTCCAACCCAGACGTTGCCATGTCCCTCAACCTTGGTATACGCAAGCCGGTGACCCGTTGCCGTTACGGAGACTGAGTTGCGGAAATCGTGGGAATAAATCGGAGTGTTGCTCAGCAGGAGACGGGAACGCCCCCTGCGCTGCCCGTTAGTTGCGTCGACGGGTACGCGCCACAGTTGATCGTTGACGACAAAATAGATCGCATCTCCGGACGCGGCCCAAGTCCACGAGTCGACCCTGCCCTCTGTCGGTTCCACGACCAGAGCCGTATCCCGACCGCTGACCGCGAGAGTCCAGAGCGCGGGGTTCCCGTATCCGGGCGAGGTCAGCACCGCAAGTAGGTCAGCTTTGGGAGACCACGCGATGCCACGAACGTATTTCGCGAATCCGGGAATGCGCACTGAGCTGGTGTCTCCAGACCGAAGATCCCGGACTTGAATCCGGGATGCTTGAGACAGGGACGCGATCCGAGCGCCGTCGAGCGACATCGCGGAGAACACACCACCTGGAAGTTCTTGCGGCGTGCCGCCCAGCCGGGGAAACCGACGTACCCCCCAGCTGCCGGTGACCATCACGCTAGCGCCATCGGGAAACCACGCCAGCGAGGCGGCTCCGTCCAACTTCGCGATTTCGAGGGCGGGCCCTCCACCCAGATCCTGGACAAACAGCCGAGCCGTATGCGGAGCTGGCATCGCAAAGCGGCGTTCGGTGAGATAGGCGAGAGATTTGCCATCAGGCGAGATCGCTGACAGCGTCACATTGCCGTCGAACGTCAGCTGCTGATACGCCGGGACCTCGGCGCCCGCGTCGCTCGAGCCCATCATCGAGCGATACAACACCACGACCACGGCAAGCAACGCGACCCCAGCCACAGCCGCCATCACGGTCTTGCGACCGCTCCAACGCAACGGTCGTCGCACCAGGTCTGGCGGCGGCTCCAGCGCGCGGTACGTGCGCGAGGCGTCGTGAGGCGAACCGATACCGGACGGCACTGGGACTTGAGCCGCGAGGGCCGTTCCCCCGCCGGCCGCCGCGGCGCGCGGCCGTTCCTGACGGAGCCGTTCGGCCAAGGCGGCGGTCTCCGGGGAGGGCTGCGTATCGAGCTCGGACGCGAGGCGCTTGGAGAATTCGTCGTAGGCACGCAGCGCGGCCGCGTGGTCGCCGGATCGGTCGAGCAGTGTCATCATCCACCGTAGCGCCCCCTCGGATGCCGGACCGAGGCGGAGCACCTCGCGCGCGTGCTGAACGGCGAGCGAGAGGTTTCCAGACCGCTCCGCCGTGTCGCGCAGCGCCGTGGCAGCCGCTACCGCGCGAGCGCGCAGCCGCGCGCGCTCGTCGTCGAGCCACTGATCGAACTCCGGGGCCACGCCGGTGACGTGGAACCCTTCGAGAAGGTTTCCGCGGTAGAGCGCCAGCGCCTCGGCGGCGTGCCCTCCGTCAAGCGCGCGCTCGAATTCGCGTACGTCGCACCAGATCGCCTCCGGCTGGACACCGACTTCCTCATCGCCGCGACTTATGAGAACCCCGGTGCCAAGCGACTGCCGGAGGAAGTGCAGGCTTTGACGGAGCGACCGCCGGGCTTGCTCGATGTCGGCCTCGGGCCAGAAGAGAGCGAAGAGAGAGTCGCGGCGGTGCAGGCGCGGCCGAGCGGCGAGGGCGAGGTACGCGAAGAGGGCGAGACGCTTCGGTTGGACGAGCACCGTCCGCATCTCGTCGCCCCCCGTCCCGCGGAGGTCGAGCGCGCCGAGGACGTGGAACCGCAGGGCTGGAGTGCCAGCCGGCCGAATTGGGTCGCCGTTATCTGACAAGTGACGGTTGGGTAGCGCCGGGATGGCGCCGTGGCCGCATTCTACCCGTCCCGGCTCTTCGCCGCAACAGGAACAGGCCACACAACGACTGCCGGCGTGCACGTCGGGAGCGAATCAGGGAGGAAAAATGGTCCCGAGAACACGATGCTCAACACTTTCGACGGTGCTGCTCGCCGCAGTTGCGGCGTCGGCCTGCGGCGATGGCCCAGGCCGGCTGTTACTCCCAGCTTCAGCCAATCTCCAGAGTGGGGCTCCGGAGGGACGGGTCGCCAACAGCAATGCGACGCTCGATGGATGTGAGGTGCTGGTCACGCGATACAACAACGCGCTGACCGCATCGCTTCTGCAGACCTTCATGCCCGCACCGTTCACGGTGTTGGCGACCCTAGGGATGGGCACGGTTCACATCACCACATGGAAGTGTGCGGAGGTGAGCGTCGATGGTCAGGCCCGCGGCGAGGGCTTCTATACGACGGCGGGTATCAGGATCGTAGCGCCTGACGGGGACGTCGCCTTCAACAACACGCACTATTACCAGCTCTTCGCTCACACGGATGTCGGCCAGCTCCATGGCCTGCAAAACGCTGCCGGCGTACCGATCGACAAGTGGAAATCCGACGAGCTCTCGCTCGTCGAGACGGCAAGCGGCGCGGCCCGTACGGCGACACTCTTCACTTCGGATGGGTCGCTGGGCAGCGTCGCCACGGCGACGACCCTCTTGACCCCCGCGGCAACTCCCCCCGGCGACAACACCATCCGGACCTGGTGGCACGAGCGCAACGACGGCAACTTCTCGGTCGTCAGGATCGAGCAGCACTCCCCCGTGTGGCGACAGAGCCAGGTAGCCCCGGTTGGGTCACGAAGCGTCACCGCGACAGGTGTCCTCGGCGCAATTCTGGGCGCGACCTCGACTCCCAACCAGGCAGGACTCGGCACCGGCTATGCGGACATCAACGTGAAGATCGTCTCCTTCTGAGAAGTAGATCGCCGGTGCGCACCCTTGCGCGCCGGCAACGAACAAGGGGTTGGAGCTTCCATGTAAACGACCCGGACGGCAACCAGCTCCGCTCGCCGCCGCCCCCCGCGTTCGGCTCACCGCAGTTTCTGTCAGCCCTCGCCGAAGTGCGCGCAATCGCCGACGCGCGAACGCCCGAGCAACCCGCCCTCGCACTATTCTGGAGTCCAGGAGCGGCCCCGTTCAACTCCGGGGCTCTCAACCGGATCGCCGCCGATCTCATTGGCGAGCATCACCGGACGGAGCGGGAGGCCGCACGGATCCTTGCCTACGCCAACGCGGCGGCGTTCGACGCGCAGATCGCCTGCTTCGACACCAAGTATGCGTACTGGTTGATCCGTCCACCGCAGGCGGACCCCGCGATCACGACAGTCCTCCCGCTTCAAAACACTCCGACGTACCCCGGGGGTCACTCCTGCGCAACGAGCGCGATCATGGGCGTTCTGGCGGACGCGTTTCCGGGCGAGCGCGGTCGATTGGAGGCGATGGTCGAGGAGGCGGGGCTCTCGCAACTCTACAGTGGCATTCAATTCCGGTTCGACATTGAGGCGGGGCAGGCGACCGGGCGCGCCGCGGCTGCGCTCGCGCTTGCGGGCGACCTCAGGTGAATTGTGGGTGCTGAGCTCCTCCCTTCGGAGCGCTACAGGGCCGCGACGACGGCCGGCCGCAAACGGCGAAACGGCCACCCTCAGCGGGTGGCTCCCTTATACGAGTACCAGTCGGGATACAGGGGATTCGCCAGCGAGGTGGGGCGGCCTCAAGGCCGCCCCAATTGATGGTGAATCAGCAGATCGGCCCTTGCCCAATTAAGGCCAGCAGGAAATTGATCACTGTCTTAGCCGTGACTGAGGCATTCGAGCAGAATCCGTCAGTGGGAGGGTTTCCGGCGTGCGCCAAGAGCGGAGTCCCGAGCACAGCCACGACGAGAGAGAACAGCGTGGTCTTCATGATCCTCACCTCTTCCTTTCTTGAATGATTGAACTTTTCCGCGAGATGCTCCAAGATTTCATTCGCACCGCAGCGCCAGCGTAGGGTCGATCCTGGTGGCGCGGCGCGCGGGGGTGTAGCTGGCCAAAAGTGCCACGAGCCAAAGCAGGACACCCGCAGCAAGGACAACGCTCGCGCGTTGATCGAAG
>CAZHSO010000059.1:19513-21964 GCA_964535105.1 uncultured Gemmatimonas sp. | reverse complement strand
CTGCGGCGTGGGCGGTCTACGCCCTTCGCCTCGCCTTCATCATCGCGTTCCTCCGGACCCGCAACGTCTTCTGGCTCTTCTCCCACCAGGTCGCCACCGGCACCACCGCGTTCCTGCTCCTCATCGCGGCACTGCAGTTTTCCCGTGAGATCGTCTTCCGGCGCCGGTGGCTGTGGACCATCGCGCTGGTGACACTGTGGGCCTGGACGACGATCTACCTCTGGCGCGACTTCGCCACGGCCGGAATCTCCGCAGCCGTTACCCTCTCGGCTGTCACTCTCTGGACCGGCGTCGTTTTCTGGCGGCGCCGGAAGTCGGCGCGCTCCCAGAGCGCCGCCTTCCTGGGCTGGATCTTTATCCTCTGGGGATTGCACCACCTGGACTATCCGCTCCTCCGCCCGCTGGGCACCGCGGTGCTCTTCGGTGTCCTCGCCGACGTATTTCTGATTGGCGCCGCGGCGGTCGGTGCGCTCTTCCTGGCGCTCAGCGAGGGGCGGCACGCGCTCGCAGAGCGCACGAGCCAGCTTGAGCAGCTCACTCGCCTCCTCCTCCATGCCCAGGAGGATGAACGGCGACGCGTCTCCCGAGAGCTGCACGATGAGGCGGGTCAGGTCCTGAGTGCACTCAAGATCGAGCTCGATCTGGACGGACGTCATGAGAGCAGCGCCCTGGTAGGCCGAGTTCTCGGCCAGATCCGGAACCTCAGCGACCTGCTCCGGCCTCGCGTACTCGACGACCTGGGGCTCATCCCCGCGATGCGTACGCTGGTCGAGGACTTCGGCCGCAGGACGCGCATCGCCGCGCGCTTCGACGGCCCGGGCACTCTCGGCGGAATCCCGCCGGAGACCGAGGTGGCCCTCTACCGCGTGGTGCAGGAGGCGCTCACCAACGTGGCCCGGCATGCGCGTGCTTCCTCGGTGGTGGTGCGCCTCGGGCGTGAGGGAGGCCGGGTCCATCTCACCGTCGAAGACGACGGCCGTGGCCTGCAAGGCGATCTGATCCCCCACCTGGGTCTCCTGGGCATCCGGGAGCGGATCCACGCGCTTTCGGGAGTGGTGGAAATCGCCGGAGGTCCCGAAAGCGGCGTTCGGCTGTCGGCCTCCATCCCGGCCCCAATGGGTGCGGCGTGATGCCAAAGGCCCGCGTGCTCCTCGTGGACGATCACCCGCTGGTGCGGGCCGGCATCAGGAAAGTGCTCGAGTCCCACCCTTCAATGTTGGTGGTGGGCGAGGCCTCTGACGGCGAAGAAGCGCTGCGCGCCCTCGGGGCCATCGAGGTGGATGTCCTTCTCCTCGACCTTAGCATGCCGGGAATGGACGGGTTCGAAGTGCTGCGCCGCGCACGCGACGTCGCCCCGTCGATCCGCATCCTGGTGCTGACCATGCATGCGGACGCGGAATACGTCGCGCGGGCGATCCACGAGGGTGCCGACGGCTATCTCCTCAAGGACTCCGCGGTCCAGGACCTCGTTGCGGGGATCGAGGCGGTGCTCGCGGGCCGGGTATTTCACAGCCCGGAAGTGCAGCGCCTGCTTTCGGAAATGCTCCGCGCCCGCGCCGTGACCGGTCCGCTCCAGCGACTGACCGATCGTGAGCGCGCCGTCCTCACGCTGGTGGCGGCGGGACTCTCAACCCGCGAGATCGGCGCCCGGCTCGGGATCGGCACCCGGACGGTGGAGACGCACCGCGCCAATCTCATGCGAAAGCTCGGCCTCCGCTCAGTGGCGCTCCTCACCCAATTCGCGATCCGGCAAGGTCTCGTCCAGACTCCGTAGAACTACGGGGTGTTCTCCGTGTTCTTCCGAATGGTGCGGGGTTCGGCGGTTGCCTACTCTACGCCATCTATGTGGCGGCTCCACGCCCTCTCCATCAATCATCGTTCCGCCACGCTCGCCGAGCTGGAACAGGCCGCGCTGGCGCCCTCCACCCTGTCGTGGCTGGACTCCCGACTCACCGCCGAGGGGATCCAGGCGGTCGCCCTCACGACCTGCCATCGCACCGAGCTTTTCTGGTGGATGCGGGGCGCCCACGATCAGCAGGTGATGGCGACCGCGATTGCCGAGGCGATCGGCGGCGGACTCGTTGAGCGGAGGGCGGTGCGCCTCACCGGAGCTGCCGCCGCGAGGCATCTCTTCCGCATCTCCGCCGGTCTGGAATCGGTGATCCTCGGCGAGGCTGAGATTCTGGGCCAGGTGCGCGCAGCGGCGGAGCGGGCTGAGCGAGTGGGAACCATGGGCCCCGAGCTCGGAATGCTCTTTCGCGCCGGGGTGCGGTTCGGCCGCGAGGCGCGGGCCGCGACCCGGATCGGGGCCGGTACTCTCTCGCTCGCCTCGGCCGCTGTGCGGGTGGTGCGCGCGGTCATACCCGATCTCTCCCGGGCGACCGTGCTGGTGATCGGGGCAGGGGACACCGGCTTCCGGACCGCGCGCCATCTCGCGGCGGAGCGGGTCGG
>CAZHSO010000059.1:18107-19413 GCA_964535105.1 uncultured Gemmatimonas sp. | reverse complement strand
ACGGTGAACCGGCATCTGACCCGGCGAAAGGCGGAGATTCCGCGGGTGGAAGCGATGCTCGAAGACGCGCTCTCGAAGCTCTCCTGTGCGCTCGGGCGCCGGCGGGCGTTCAGTCCGGTCTCGAGACTCGGGGAGCCGGTCGGTGCGAAAGATTAGGGTCGCGCTTACCGTTGCCGCGGCCCGCGAGGCTTTTCGGGAGGTGCCGGGGTGAAGGACCGTTTTCTCCGCGCCTGCCGCCGCGAATCGGTGGACCGGCCGCCGCTCTGGATCATGCGACAGGCGGGACGGTATCTCCCCGAGTATCGCGCCCTCCGGGCCCGCGCCGATTTCCTGACCCTCTGCCGGACACCTGAGCTCGCGGTGGAGGCGAGCCTCCAGCCGCTTCGGCGCTTTCCGCTCGATGCGGCAATCGTCTTTTCCGACATCCTGCTGCCGGCCGCGGCGATGGGGTGCCACCTCTCTTTCGAGCCCGGGCCACGGATCGCCGCACCGATTCGGACCCGGACGGACGTCGAGGCGCTCCGCACTCCGCCCATGGCCGAAGCCGCCCCCGCGACTGCCGAGGCGGTTCGACTCCTGGCCCGCGAGCTCGGCGGGCGGATGCCGGTGATCGGCTTTGCCGGCGCGCCGTTCACGCTCGCGGCGTATCTGGTACAGGGGGCCGGAGGCGCCGGCTTCGGGGCGATCAAGGAATTGATGCGCCGCGACCCGGTCACCCTGGACCGGCTGCTCGACAAGCTCACTACCGTGACGACGGATTGGCTCCAGCTCCAGGTCGCGGCGGGCGCCGCTGCGGTGCAGCTCTTCGACTCCTGGGCGGGAATCCTGAGCCCCGAGGACTATCGCCGCTTTGCCTTGCCCTCGGCGCGCCGCGTAGTCGACGCGATACGATCGGACGGCACGCCGGTGATCTACTTTGCCGTGGACGGAAACCATCTGATCGAGGAGGCCCGGCAGACCGGCGCGGATGTGCTCGGCATCTGCTGGCGGACGCCGCTGGACGAAGCGCGGCGCCGCACCGGCGACACCGTCGCCCTGCAGGGGAACCTCGACCCCCACGTGCTGCTGGGACCGGCGGACTTGGTGCGGACCCGGGCTCGACAGGTGCTTCACGAGGGCCGGGGACCGGGGCACATCATGAATCTCGGACACGGGATTCTTCCCGGAACGCCGATCGCCTCGGTCGAAGCGCTGGTGGAGACGGTGGCCACATGACCGCGGGGGCCCGCTCCGCCACCGCCGAATTGCTGGCCCGCTACGACCGGCCGGGGCCGCGCTACACCTCCTACCCGACCGCGGTCGAATT
>CAZHSO010000059.1:12664-18007 GCA_964535105.1 uncultured Gemmatimonas sp. | reverse complement strand
TTCACTCCGGACGCCGACCTCGGGATCGAAGCGGACCCGCGGGTCACCAGCGCCGAGCACCTGTCCCGGCTGGCGGCGCTGGGATTCAATCGGCTTTCCCTCGGAGTGCAGGACTTCGACCCCGAAGTGCAGGAGACGGTGCGCCGGATTCAGGGTCCTGCCGAAACCCGCGCGCTGGTGGAGCGCGCCCGCGCCGACGGATTTGTCTCGGTGAACCTCGATCTGATCTTTGGGCTGCCGCATCAGACGGTGCCCCGCTTCCGCCGGACCCTCGAGCAGGTGCTGGAGATCCGTCCCGACCGGCTGGCGGTGTACTCGTTCGCCTTCGTGCCATGGCTCCACGGCCACATGAAGCGGCTGCCGCGGGAGGCGTTGCCCGGGGCGGAGGTCAAGCTCGAGTTGCTGGCCCTCGCGATCGATGTCCTCACCGCCGCGGGCTATCGCCAGATCGGGATGGATCACTTCGCCCTTCCCACCGACAGCCTGGCACAGGCCGCGGAGACCGGCACGCTGCACCGGAACTTCATGGGCTACGCGGTCCAGCCCGCGCCGGACCTGGTCGGGCTCGGCCTCTCGGCCATCGGCGACGTCGCCGATGCCTTCATGCAGAATGCCAAGAAGCTTTCCGGCTACGAAACGGCAATTTCCGCCGGCCGTCTCCCCACCGAGCGCGGCTATGCGCTGAACGAGGACGACCGCCGCCGCCGGTGGGTGATCATCCGGCTCATGGGTGCGTTCCGGGTCGAAGGAGCGGCGTTCGAAGCGGCATTTGGCGTCGCGTTCGCCGAGTGCTTTCCGGCCGAGCTCGCGGCACTGCGGGCCGCGCGGGGCCCGGTAGAAGACGGCCTGCTGGAGATCGACGGCGACACGCTCATCGTGACCGGGCGGGGGAAGGCGTTCGTCCGGAGCATCTGCATGGTGTTCGACAGCTACCTCGCGCGCCGCACCAACGGACCCGCTCCGGTCTTTAGCCGGACCGTATGACACAGCTGCGCGTCGTGGTCGTGGGAGCGGGAATCGCCGGGCTCACGGCGGCCTATAGGATTCGCGAGACGGCGCGCGCCATGGGCCGGGAGCTCGAGCTCTCGGTGCTGGAGGCGGGGGAGCGGGCGGGGGGAAACGTCGCGACGCGCCGCGAAGACGGCTTCCTCGTGGAGGCGGGCCCCGGGGGGTTTCTGGACGGGGAGCCTGCGATGGGGCGACTGCTCGACGACCTGGGATTGTCCGGCAGCGTGATCGGGACCGCTCCCGCCGCGCGGCGCCGCTATGTGCTCCGAAACGAACGCCTCCGCGCCATTCCCGCATCGCCGGCGTCGCTGCTCACCACGAGGGTGCTCACGCCCGCGGGCCGGCTCCGTCTCCTGCTCGAGCCCTGGGTGCGGTCCGCACCGGCGGGAGAAGAATCGGTCTTCGATTTCGCGGCCCGGCGTTTCGGCCGGGAGACCGCAGAGGTGCTGGCCGACGCCATGGTGGCCGGCATGACGGGGGGAGACAGCGCCGCCCTGTCGATGCAGGCGGCGTTCCCGGCGGTGAGCGAGCTCGAGCGGCGCCACGGAAGCGTCGTGCGCGGACTCCTGGCACGCCGGCGCGAGCAGCGCGTCGCTCCGCGACTCCGGAGCTTCGCGAGCGGAATGGGGACGCTCGTTGAGGCGCTCGCGGCCGCGCTGGGGGGCGCCCTGCGGACTCGCGCGGAAGTGGCGATGGTGGCTCCAAGCGCGGGAAAGTGGCGGGTGACGCTCGCGGGTGGTGACACGCTCGGCGCCGACCGCGTCGTCGTGGCCGCGCCGGCGTGGGCAGCGCGACCGCTCCTGGAGTGGAACGCGGCCGCGAGCGAAGCGCTCGCCGGCATCGGGTCGGCCGGGCTCGCCAGCGTCGCGATGGCGTGGCCGGTGGCGGAGGTCAGCGACGCGCTCGACGGCTACGGCTATATGGTCCCTGGCCGCGAGCAGCTGGCGACCCTCGGCGTGGTTTTCGAGTCGAGCATCCTGCCGGAGCGCGCGCCTTCCGGATGGGTGCTCGTCCGGGCGATGGTGGGCGGAACCCGCGCGCCCTGGGCGGTGCACCTATCCGACGACAAGCTGCTTGAGTGCGCCTGGCGCGAATCGGCGGGGCCGCTCGGCCTTCGGAACCGGCCGGCCCGGCACTGGATTTCCCGGCATCCCCGCGCGATAGCCCAGTACACCCCGGGGCACCGCGAGCGGGTAGAACGCGCCCGCACCGCCCTCGCACAAACTCCGGGGCTTCATCTCTGCGGGACCTCGTATGACGGCATCGCGCTCACTGCGGCGGTGAAGTCGGGGGAGACGGTCGCGCGTGAGATCCTCATGGCATGAAGACACGACACGTCGTTCTGGTCACTTATGGTGAGCCGCCGACTCCCGGCTTCCTCGCCCAGCTCCATTACTCCTGGCGAATCCTTCTCGGCCTCACCCGCAGGGTGGCACCGATTCCCAAGGCGGTCATTCCGCTCATCGCGCTGAAGCGGGCCCGCCAGCGCCGCGGGTTATGGGTCGACCAGCGATACGCCTCGCCGCTGGAGGCGATCACCCGGGAGCAGGCGACCGGTCTCGCCGCGATCCTCGCTCGCCTCGATCCGGGCACGGCCTGGCGGGTCGACGTCGCCTATGAATTCCGCAATCCGCTGGTGCCCGAGGTGCTCGATCGGATCCCCGCGGGGCGCCAGGCCGACGTGGTGCCGCTGTACGTCGCGGGGTCGGCCTTCACCCACGAGCTGACGCAGGATGCCGTCGCGCGGTGGGTGGATGCCCGACGGAAATCCGGCACGCCGACGGCGAATGTTCGGGTCCTTCCGGCACTCGACGAGCGGGTATTCGCGGAGCTCTCGGCCCGATACATCCGGGAGGAGATCACCCGGCGCGGACTCGGACCGATGAACGAATGGGCGCTGGTGCTGGCGGCCCACGGGACGCTGCTCGAGCCGCCGAGGCCAATGGAGACCGGCCGCGAGGCGACGAAGCGGATCTGCGGCATGATCCACTCCGGGCTCGCGTCGGACTTTGGCCTCATCGTGAACGGCTGGCTGAACCACGTCTACGGGGGGCGCTGGACCCAACCGCCGGTGGAGGAGGCGCTGGAGCAGGTGTCCCGGGCAGGGTACCGGCGGGTGGTGTACTACCCGTACGGGTTCAGTGCCGATAACGCGGAGAGCGAGCTCGAGGGTCGCGTCGTGCTGCAGGCCCGGCCGGAGCTCTCGGCTGTGCACCTGCCTTGCCTCAACACCTTCCCCGAGTATCTCGAGGCGCTCGCCGCGCAGGTGCTGGGAGAGGTGTCCCTTCGCTCAGGGTGACAGCTTTTCCCGCTCACCGCTCACCGCTCACCGCCCTAAAACCCCCAAACCACCCCCATCTGCACCACGCGCGGCATCCCCGGGAGCAGGCCACGGGTGCGATCCACGATGACCAGTCTATCGGTCAGATTCTTGACCGTGACGAACACGCTGGTCTTCCTTCCCACCGCATAGTTAGCGGCCACGTTCCATGAGGTCGCCGCAGGGATCGGACCCTGCTGCCCATCCGGCGCGAGCAACGAAGTGTTGAGCGCGTCCCCGAACTGGGAACCGACGTGGACCGCCTCCAGGGAGAGATCGACTCCATGTGGCGCTGTCCAACCCAGGCTGGCCGTGAGAAGATGGCGCGGAGCATAGGGAAGGCGGTTCCCCCGCACGGAGATCCGCTCCCTCGTCCCCGCGGCGTTCTGGTCGCCGTACACCTTCCCGACCACATCGCTTCCGCTCCGCCCGACGAACGCGAAGCGTTCCCCCTCGAAGCGCGCGACCGGGAGCCAGGTCCAGGCGACCTGCAGAGACACGTCATGGCGCCAGCCCCAGAATCCGGCCGTGCTGGCTCGGCCCGAGAGCTCGAATCCGCCATGGAGAGTGCGCCCCGCGCTGGTCAGGGTCGCTCCGCTTCCGCCGGCGACGCTCGCGGGGATGATCTGGTTGTCGAATGCCATGCCGAAGCCGGTCGCTTCGAGCGACAGGCCCGCGGAGGGCTGACTGCGCAAGCCGATTTCGGCGTTCCAGCTCAGCTCGGGACCAAGCTCGACGACGCCACCGGTGGTGTTGTCGATCAGGTCCTCGGTGCGGGGTGGCGAGAACCCCCGGTGAAACCCGGCGAACAGCGTGGTCGCCTCCGCCGCGGCCAGGGTCACGCCCAGTCCCGGCACGACTTGGGTCAAAGAGGTTCTCCCCTCCACCCCCTCCGGATTGCCGGCGACCGGCCGTCGGTTGACCCGCAGGTAGCGCACATGCTCGAGCCGGATCCCTGGCGTCACCGACCACGGGCCCACGAGAAAACGCTCCTGCACGAAGGCGGCGTAGGCGGAATTGCGGCGAAGGTTGTCTTCGACGACACCGGAGTTGGCGTCTCCCGCCGGCCCGGGGGTGCGGGCGCCGGGAAAGCCGCCGTTCACCTGGCGCCGGTCCTGACTCTCGCGGTGCAGCCGAACGCCGGCGTCGAGCTGGTGGGTGACGCCGAGGGTCGTCCCGTCAAGCCGGAGACGGGACTCGAGGCCGGCCACGCCGTACTCCCGAAGTCGTCCCTGGTTGCCGCAGGTGATGGAGAGATTCGCGAGCCCGCCGCACGCGGGATCCGAGGCATCGTTCGGACGCTCGGCGGAATTGCTCGACTGCCGCCACCAGTCACGGTTGATCCGGTATCCGTAGGCGGCAGTCGTCACCGTCGTGCTCTTGCCGAGCGTGATCTGGTGCGTGGCGGATGCGCCGACCCGGCTCAGCAGGAGCGAATCGTTTCGAAACGGATTCGAGCGAGGTGCCAGCGCCCATTCGCCTTCGGTCAGGCCGGAGTAGGTGATCCTCGAACGCTCGGTGTAGTAATTGGCCTTGAAGACGACGGACTGGCGGGCGCCCAGTGGAAAAACGGTCTTGAGCGTTGCGTCGTGAAGGGTCGATCCGATGTTTTCCCGGGCGCCCTCTCCGTGGCGCCGGGAAAGATCGACCAGCATACCGGCGCCGCTCCAGGTTCCTCCGAACCGGGCCCGTGTGTTGAGGTAGCCTCGGCTTCCGCCGCTGATCGCGATCTCGCCCGAGGTCCGTTCCGGAACCGCGGGTGTGATGTAGTTGATCACCCCGCCGATCGTCCGGGGGCCAAAGAGAATCTGGCCCGAGCCCTTGAGGATCTCGATCCGGTCGAACCGCTCGATCGGCGGATGATAGTAATCCGCGTTGTCGCCGTAGGGCGCGAGCGTAAAGGGGATCCCGTCCTCGAGCAGCATCACCGTGGTCGAGCGGGTGGGAGAAAGGCCCCGGATCCCGATGTTGGGCCGCAGTCCCAGTCCCTCTTCGTCGCGCACATGGAGACCCGG
>CAZHSO010000059.1:0-12564 GCA_964535105.1 uncultured Gemmatimonas sp. | reverse complement strand
TGGTGTCACGGCTGGTGCAGGGACTCGGGGGCGGGACCATCGGCGTCGTGCAGGCGTATGTCGCCGATGCCAGTCCGCCCGATGAGCGGACCCGGTCGATCGGCTGGCTCACGACCGTCACCAGTCTCGGCTGGCTCTCGGGATCGGCGCTCGGCTCGGTGTTGGTGGCGGTCGGGGGTGCCCAGGCACCCGGACTCTTCACCGCGGGGCTCTCGCTTCTGGTGGCACTCCTGGCTGCCGCGTTTCTCACCGAGCCGAAAGACATGCCGTCCTCCGGCAGCATGCCGATCACGGAAAAGCCGAGAACGGGGGTCGAGGCAATGCGGCATGTCATTTCGCGGTGGCACGAGCCGGCCCCGCGGCTGATCTGGATCTACGCCCTGGCGATCGGGGCGTTTTACGGGACCGCCGCGGTGCTGCCGCTTCTCGTCGAGGAGCGGCTCGGCGTCACCGAGAAGACGATCGGCTACATCGTGATGTACTTCGCCGGCATCGGAGTCGTCGTGCGCGCAGGGATCCTCGGCCGCATGGTCGCCTGGCTCGGTGAAGTTCGGCTCGCCCGACTGGGCATTCTGCTGCTTTCTTCCGGCCTGGCGCTCGCGGCTGTGGGGCAGGGGTACGCCGTGCTTTTCACCTCCTTCACGCTGATGCCGGTGGGAACCGCGTTTCTGTTCCCGTCGGTGACGGGACTCCTGTCTCGCATCGTGGCGAAACGGGAGCGCGGGGTATTCCTCGGCGTGCAGCAAACATTCGGAGGGCTCGGGCGGGTCGGGTTCCCCTTGCTCGCAGGCTTCATGATGGACCGGTTCGGCCGGGGCAGCCCTTTCGGGGTCGCCGCGGTTCTCGTGCTCGCAACGCTTCCTCTCACCGCAACGCTCGGGAGGATTCCCCCCGCCCCGACGAGCCCGCCGCGGCGGTAGCGAACATCATGATGGCCCGAGCCGCCAGGCCGGCAGGGTGCTGAGCCAGGAGTACGGATTGATCGTGATCCGCTCGATCCGTCGCGCTGCGCCAGCCGCATTCATCGGCGTATAGAGCCAGATTCCCGGTGCATCAGCGTTGAGGGTGTCGATCGCTTCACGCCAGGCTCGACGCGCCTCGGCTGCGGAGCTCCGCACCCCGGCCGCCCGTCGGAACAGCGAGTCGAACTGCGCGCTTCGGTACTTGCCGTAGTTCAAGAGGCCGATACCCGCGGCCGTCCATTGGTCGGCCAGACCGCGCGGACTCGGCTCATCCAGCCACGCTCCGATGTAGCTCTCGAACTTCCCGGTTCGGAGCCGTTGCTGGAACACCGGCATGTCGACACTGGTGATCTCCGCTCGCACTCCCGCCTTGCGCCACATCTCCTGGAGCACCTGCGCCAGGTTCCTTCGGGCATTGCTCGTGGCAGGCACGAGGATATCAATCGCCAGGACCCTTCCCGATCGGCGGCGAATCCCGTCGCTGCCGCGGACCCAGCCCGCTCGGTCGAGAGCAGTAGCCGCCGCCGCCGTGTCGAAGGGGAGCACAGCGATGGAATCCTCGTGGATCCAGAGCAGACGGGACATCGGGCCCGGCGGAGCAATCGCCCCGGGTCCGAGCACCGCACGGGCGGCAGTCGCCCGGTCGATCGCCTGCGCCAGCGCGCGGCGAACCTCGCGTGTACCGGGGGCGCCCGCGCGACCCAGGTTGAAGCCGAGGAATCCGTACACCGCCGACGGATACGTGATGATCCGAAGCGCGGAATCGGCGGTCACCCGCGCGGCGCGCGCGGAGTCGCCCACGGTTTCGAGAAGGTCGGCCTCATGGCTGAGCAGCAGGTTGAGCGCCGCGTCCTGATCCTCGGTGAACCGCCATACCACGCTCCGGATCTCCCCCTCCCCCGAAGACGAACCTTCTCGATCGAGGGTGAGTGACTGGCTCTGCGTCCGGGCCGCCAGGCGAAAGGGGCCGGACCCGACCAGCCGGGCGGTCGTGGTATCCCGGCTCCAGTTTCCGAAGGGGATCGACTCCCAAATGTGACGGGGCAGCACGCGCACGTGCCAGGTCGCGTCGTACCACTGCTCCGGGTCCGGCTCGCGAAATCTGACGATCACGGTCGAATCATCGGGCGCCGAGGCCGCGACGCGGCCGGCCAGGAGAGCCCGTGCCGATGCGTCCAGCGAGCTATCGGCGTAGGCACCGAAGGAGAAAACCACATCGCGTGCGGTGACGGCACCACCATCATGCCAGCGGGCGCCGGGGCGAAGGTGAAAGCGCAGCGTCACCGAATCGATCCGCTCCCACCGCGTCGCCAGCCCCGGCGTGTACTCGGAGCTGTCGATCGGAGATCCTCCGCTCTTCAGGTTCGCCAGCCGCTCGTAGATCAGGTCGCTGACATCGCGGCCGATGGTGGTTCCCACCAGCGGTGGAAGCAACGCATCCGGCTCGCCGGCTGCGGCGATGACCAGGGTTCCACATCGAGCGCAACTGTCCTGCTTTCGGGCGCAGGCGATTCCCCCGGCGAGCAAAACCGTCAGGATGGTGATGATCACTGGCATGGGCGCCACACCCGGTGTAGGTGCCCGGATTCGGATCTGGTGCCGAAGTGACCCAAGATCATACGGCATCGGAAGATGCTCCCTTGAGCGCAAGTACCTGCGACGGGCTAACCGGCGGCAGGGTATGCCGGTAGTGGAAACCGGGCATGAGCTGTAAAGAATCTGACGTCGATCGTTATTGTCGGCACGGCAGTTGCCCATGTATATGCACAGAAGTTTGACAGCTCGAAACCAACTTCAACAGGAGAGTATCACGATGCGCCGTCCCCGTTTCTTGAACACGATCCTCGGCGTCGTCATCGCTGCAGGGTGCGCCGGGGATAAGGCTTCCCCACTCGAGCCGCAGGGCGTGCCGTCATGGTCCGTGACCGGTTCATTATCGACGGTCCTCCTCTCGTGCAACCCGCTCCCCGCGACCAGCAAGTCGGTCGTGGTTGGCGCCTCCGGTGGAACCATCAGCTTCGGGCCGAACACGCTGGTCATCCCTAGGGGTGCGCTGAACAAGTCGGTCGCGATCACCGCCGAGGTGGTCTCGGGCAGTGCCAACTCGGTTCGGTTCTATCCCGAGGGGCTCGTTTTCGCCAAGAGCGCAAGCCTCACCATGTCGTACAGCAACTGCTTTGGCCCAGGCAAGTTGCTCCCCAACAAGATCGTCTATACTGATGCACTGCTCAACCCGCTCGAGATCCTTAGCTCGAATGACTATGAGAGCAAGGAGTACGTCCGCGGTAGACTCGATCACTTCTCCCGCTACGCGATCGCGTACTGAGCAGGATGGCACCGGAACAGGTTCCCTCGCCCCCTGATCCCGAGCATCGTCCCGCAGGGTCGATGCTTCGGAAAGGTGGAGCCCACGACCGCGCCGGCCGGATGGCCGACGCGGTCGCGGCGTACGAGGAGGCGGTTCGGGTCGCCGAGCAAACCGGGGAGCGCGCCGTGCTGGTCGAGGGGCTGCGGCGTCTTGGCGTGGTCCATCACCGGCGCGGTCAGCCCGAGCTGGCCCGCGCCCTGTGCCGGCGGAGCCACGAGGAAGCGCTGACGCTCGGCGATCTCACGCTCGCCGGTGAATCGCTGAACGCGCTGGCCGGCTTCGACGTCGAGCAGGGAGAGATCGCCTCGGCGCGCGCGACCTACGCGGCGGCCCTCGCGCTGGCGGGATCCAGCGCCTTGCTTCGGGGACGCGTCGAGCAGAATCTCGGAATTCTCACCAACATCCAGGGCGATCACGCCGGCGCCTCGCTGCACTACCGGCGCTCGCTCGAGGCTTTCGAGCTTGCCGGGGACGAGCGGGGCGCCGCCATCGCCTATCACAATCTGGGCATGGTCGCCACCCAGCGCGGTGCGCTGGCCGACGCGGAAGAGTCTTTCGGCCGCAGCATCGCGATCGCGGCTCGTGTCGGTGACGTCTACCTCGAGGGGCTCTGTCACCTCAATCTCGGCGAAGTCTGTCACGCCCGCCAGCAGTACGGCGATGCGATGCTCCGGGCCGAGAAGGCGCTGGCCACATTCGAGCAGATCGGCGCCCGGATGGACAAGTCCGACGCCTACCGGCTCATCGGCATGGTGTTCCGGGACACCGGCCGGTCCGCGCTCGCCGATGCGCGACTGCGAACGGCGTGCTCGGTCGCGGTCGAAACCGGATGGATCCTGGGACAGGCCGAAGCGTCGCGGGAGCTGGCCCGTCTCTATCAGGGCACCGGGCGCAATCAGGAGGCCTTGACCCTCCTCAATACGGCGCACGGACTGTTCAACCGCCTCGATGCGCGGCGGGACCTGGTCGACGTGGGCCGGAAGATGACGGAGCTCGAGGGCGCCTACCTCGCCGTGGTGCGAGATTGGGGCCAATCGATCGAATCCGCCGATCACTATACCTTCGGCCACTGCGAGCGGGTGGCGGGTTATGCGGTGGCGGTGGCCCGCGCGCTCCGGCTCGACGCGATGCAGCAGACCACGCTGCGCCTCGGCGCCTACCTGCACGACGTGGGAAAGGTCCGGGTTCCCCACGAGATCCTCAACAAGCCGGGACGGCTGACCGAAGACGAGTTCGAGCTCATGAAGCTCCACCCGGTCTACGGGGTAGAATTGCTCGAAGGAGTCGAGTTCCCCTGGGATCTCAAGTCGCTCATCCGCTGGCACCATGAAAAGCTCGACGGGACCGGGTATCCCGACCGGCTTCGCGGAGACGAGATCCCGCTGGGCGCCCAGATCATCGGGATCGTGGACGTTTTCGACGCGCTGACCTCCACCCGGAGCTACCGGAAGGCGATGTCGCGGGACGAGGCCCTGGTGGAACTGCAGCGGTGCCGCGGTTGGTGGCGGCCGGATGTGTACGACGCCTTCATGAGCTCGGTGGGTGCGCCGGCCTGGGAGGAGAGCGTCCCCGCCCCGGTCTGACTCCCCCGGCGTTAACTTTCGTACGATGCCCACCCCCATCGCCCTGGTCACCGGGGCCACCGAAGGGATTGGTCGCGCCATCGGGTTCGCGCTGGGGCGGGCGGGTTACCGGGTCGGCGTCTGCGCCCGTACCGGCCCCAAGGTCGAGGCGCTCCTGGCCGACCTCCGGAAGGAGGGCATCACCGCCGCCGGTCAGGCTGCGGACGTGGGAAATCCCGAGTCGGTGCGCTCGCTGATCCAGACCATCACCACCGAGCTCGGCCCGGTGGACACCCTCGTCAACAACGCGGGCATTGCCATCTTCCGTCCCTTTTCCGAGCTGTCGCTCGAGGATTGGGACGCCACGATGGCGACGAACCTCCGCAGTCTTTTCCTGATGACGCGGGAAGTTCTCCCGGGGATGCGGGAACGGAAGTCCGGAGTCATCGTCAATGTGGCGAGCCTCGCGGGGAAGAACGCCATCGCGGGCGGAACGGCGTACGTCGCATCCAAGCATGCCGTGCTCGGGTTCAGCCGAAGCCTCATGCTGGAGGTTCGCAAGGAAGGAATCCGTGTGCTGGCGATCTGCCCCGGCTCGGTGGATACCGCGCTGATCCGGAATATCCGTAAGCCGGCCGATTCGGCGGCGGCGATGCTGCAGCCGGAGGATGTGGCCCAGGCCATCCTCGACGCGCTCCGGATGCCGGTGCGCGCGCTCGTCAGCGAGATCGACATCCGGCCCGCCAATCCGTGACCCTTACGATCGACCGCTGCGTCTGCCTCAGCCGGCGCTTTGCCGATCTTCTTCCGCTGACCCGAACGCGGGGGTTCAGTCTGGCCGTGCTGATGCGTGAGACGGGCTGCGGCGACCAGTGCGGCCTCTGCCGCCCCTACCTCCGCCGGATGCTGTCGACCGGTGAGACCGTCTTCCACCAGATCATCGAGCCCGGGGCCGAGTGAGCACCCGGCAGCGTGACGCCCTGCTGCGGCGCCTGCCCGGGCCGGCCGTCATCACCTTGTTCGCGCTGCTGGCCGGATGGCTCGCGATCTACTTCGCCTATCAGAATCAGTGGCTCGGGCTCGTCCTGGGGCTGCTGACCAGCGCCGGGGCTTTCCTTGCGATCCGTCGCGGTGACGTCCTCGCGCGGCAGCGCAGGACCAGGCTGGAAGGGGCGATCTCGGCCGCCGCGGCGCGGAACCGCGAGCTCGAGCTTTTCCGGCGGCTCGGCTCCATCCTGCTCGGCGTGCGCAGCAGCGGCGAGCTGCTCGAGGAAGCGGTTCAGCTCGCTGGCGGCCTGCTCGAAGCCGAAGGCGCCGCCATCATGGTGGTCGTGGAGGAGGGGCGGTTCCTTCGGGTGTCGGCAGGCGCCGGGCTGCTACGCGCCGCGGAAGGGAGCCTGGTGCCGGTGGAGCGGTCGATCGCGGGGTGGTCGGTTCTCAACGATCAGGCGGTCACCTGCGACGATATGGATGCCGATCCACGGAATTTCCCGGTCGACACCCTGCCGCCCCACCTGGAGCGCGCGGTCTGCGTCCCGCTCCGGTCCTCGGGCGTGGTGATGGGCACCGCCTGCGCCTACAACCGGGTGGATGGGAAACTCTTCGGCGAGCATGACATTGCGCTGCTGAGCGCCCTCGCCGAGCAGGTCGCGGTCGGGCTCGACCGCGCCACCATCCTCGAGGAGACCCGGCGCAACGAGCGCGAGCTGGCCGACAAGAACCGGGAGCTCGTCCGGGTCACCAAGCTCAAGGACGAGTTCCTCGCGAACATGTCCCACGAGCTGCGCACCCCGCTCAACGCCATCATCGGATTCTCGGAGATGCTGCTGATGCCGGAGGTGGACGGGCTCGCCGACCAGCGAAAGGATTTCCTGGAATCGATCGCGCGAAACGGCCGCCACCTCCTCGGCCTCATCAACAACATCCTCGATCTCTCCAAGATCGAAGCGGGGCGGACGACGGTGCACCTGACCCGACTCGATCTCCGGGACTCGATCCGGGGGGCAGCGACCGACACCACGAGCCTTCGCACGGCAAAGCAGCAGACGGCGACGATCGACGTAGGCGAGGAGCCGCTCCTGGTCGTGGCGGACCACACCCGGGTGCGGCAGGTGCTCTTCAATCTCCTCTCCAACGCGTCCAAGTTCACTCCGGAGGGCGGGGTCCTTTCGCTCTCGGCGGTGCGCACGCCGGTCCCGCTCGCGATCCCGTCGGAGCGCGCCGGCGAGAAGAGCCGCCTGGTGTCGCGGGACGCGGTCTGGGTGTCGGTGCGTGACAGCGGCATCGGCATCCGCTCCGAGGACATGGACAAGCTCTTCCAGGTATTCAGCCAGGTCGATAGCTCCGCCAGCAGGCAGCAGGAGGGCACCGGACTCGGACTCGCCCTCTGCAAAGAGTTCGTGGAGATGCATGGCGGGACAATCGGAGCCGAGTCGATCTTTGGCGGGGGGAGCACGTTCTGGTTCATCCTCCCGGTCGAGGGACCGCTGCGTCATCCGATGTGAGGGAGTAGCGAGTCGCGAAGAGCGAAGAGCGAAGAGGAAGGGACCTTTCCCTCCTCGCTCTTCGCTCTTCGCTCCTCGGATGGTAGATTCCCACATGATCAGGATGCTCGCCCGCCGGGTGGTTTCCCTGCTCCTGCTCGCCGTCGTGGCGGTGGGCGGGGGGCGCCTGCCTACGGTCGATGCCCTCGTCTTCCACGAGGCAGTCGCAAACCCCGAGACCTTCCGAAGCCACTTCGAAGCCTCCAGCGCCTGTCATGAGGATGGGTGCTCGGTGCGCTCCGTGCCGCACGAATCCCGTCTCACTTCCTCGCTCGCGACGCCCGCCGTGAAGGCGGCCGCTCCCGAAGATGACGTCCCGCCGCCTGGAATACCTGCCCCGCCGCCGACACCCACTTCCACCAGCCACCTCTCGCGAGCCCCCCCTCCCTCCGTCTGAACGCCCGGTAGTTTTTCGTTCAGAAGTCAACCGGAGAAGGGATCATGCGAACACTGATCATTGCGATGACGGTGACACTGCTGGGTGTCCGGCAGTCCGCCGCCCAGCGTCCCGACAGCACCCGCGCCGACAGCGCCGCCCGGGCGCGCGCCGATTCGATCCGGATCGTGCGCGAGCTCGCGGCGCTGCCCGGTGGGGACACCAGCAGGAGGGGCCGGCTCCCGCAAGATCCGGTGACGCAGCAGGCCGCGCAGGTTCGCACGGCCGGTGCCTACATGAACCTCGGGTTCGTTGGACTGACGGACTTCGGCTGGTCCACCGAGCCTGATGTCGGCTCGCTCCAGCTCGGTGATCACGACCCTCAGGTCCGCGGCTTTACGATTCCCAACGTGGAGCTTGCGCTCGATGGAGCAGTGGACCCCTACTTCAAGGGTTTCAGCAATATCGTCTACAAACTCGACAAGAAAGCCGAAACCGGGCTCGAGCTGGAGGAGGCCTATGTCCTGACCACCTCGTTGCCGGCCAACCTGCAGATCAAGGCCGGGCAGTTTTACACCGAGTTCGGCCGCCAGAATCCGCAGCACCCCCATTCCTGGGCCTTTGTCGACCAGCCGCTGGTGCTCAACCGCATGTTCGGCCCCGACGGACTACGGAGCCAGGGGGCGAGAGTCTCCTGGCTCGTGCCGACCTCGTGGTACACCGAGGCCATGGTGAGCGTTCTGAACAGTGCCGGCGGTACGGCCTTCAGTTTTCGCTCGGATGAGTCATCCGAGATCCATGGGGGCGTCCCCCACGAGCGCGACGTGGAACGACTGCAAGACTTCCTGCTGGTGCCGCGTATCGCCACGTCGGTCGACTTGACCGCGACGCAAACCCTGCTGTTGGGAGCGTCGGCGGCATTCGGTCCCAATAGTTCCGGGCCTCGCGCCGGCACCCGGATCTACGGGGCCGACGTGTACTGGAAATGGAAGTCCGCCACGGCGGCGCAGGGCTTCCCCTTCGTCTCCTTGCAGACCGAACTGCTCTACCGCCGGTACGAAGCGGCCGAGCGCGTATCCGCCGATGATCCCACGGTCACACTGTTCGCCGAGACGCTCAGCGACCGGGGGTTTTACTCCCAGGTCTTGTGGGGAATCAAGCCGCGGGTGGTGGCGGGACTGCGCGGCGAATTCGCCAGCGGCAACGAGGCGGCGTTCGATTCGGAGCTGCGCGCCGATCGTTTTCGGCTCTCGCCGAATCTGACCTGGTATCCGACCGAATTCTCGAAGCTGCGGTTGCAGTACAACTACGACCATCGCCAGGGCATCGGCCGCGATCACTCGGTATGGATGCAGTTCGAGTTCCTGCTGGGTGCGCACGCCTCACACAAATTCTAAAAGCGACGATACTCATATGACTGCGACAGCCCAACTTCGACTCGCCACGGCGGCGCTGCTCGCCCTGCCGGGTCCGGCAACACCCTCTTTCGCGGACACGATCAGCGTCGTGGCCACAACGCCCGATCTGGCGGCGCTCGCCCGGGAAATCGGCGGCACCGCGGTGGAGGTCAAGGCGCTGGCCAAACCGACGGAAGATCCTCACTACGTGGACGCCAGACCGAGCCACATCGTCACGCTCAACCGCGCCGACGTGCTCATCGAAGGCGGCGCGGAACTGGAGATCGGCTGGCTGCCGCCGCTGCTGGAGACCTCCCGGAACTCCAAAATTGCCCCCGGCGCCCCGGGCCGGATCGTGGCGTCGCAAGGCGTGCGGATGCTCGAAATCCCCGCGACGTTCGACCGCTCCAGGGGCGATGTGCATCCGTACGGCAACCCGCATTTTCTCCTGGATCCTCAGAATGTGAAACTCATTGTCGCGCAGATGGCCGACCATTTCGCGCAGGTCGATCCCAAATCGGCGCAACTTTACAAAGCCAACCTCGCCAGGTTCAATGCCGCACTCGACGTGAAGCTAGCCGAGTGGCAGAAGGAGCTCGCGCCGTTCCGCGGAGTGAAGATCGTGACCTACCACAATGATTTCGTGTATCTGGCCGAGCGGTTCAAGCTGGAGGTCGTCGAAACCCTCGAGCCCAAGCCTGGCATTGCCCCCTCGCCCGCGCATCTGGCGAAGGTCATCTCCACCATGAAGGCGACCGGTGCGCGGGTGATTCTCGTGCAGCCATACCAGAATCGCAAGACGGCGGAAACCGTCGCGCGTCAGACCAACGCGGTGGTGCTGGATATCGGGCAGCAGCCGGGCGCCCTGAAAGGAACCGAAAACTATTTTGCGCTCATGGATTACATGGTGCGCACGCTGGCCACCGCCTTGCAGGAGAAGAAATGATGCCCGTGGATCTCACGGTGGTCTGGCAGGTCATGAAATGGCCGCTGGCGGCGTGTCTCATCCTGCCGCCACTGTTGGTCTACCTGGGGCTGCACGTGGTGAAGCGCGAGGTGATCTTTGTGGACCTCGCGCTGGCGCAGGTGGCGACGCTGGGCACTTGTGTGGGACTGATCATGGGGTACCAGTTCGATGATCACATCACGTTCTGGATTTCCCTCGGCGTGACATTCCTGGGAGCGGCGCTTTTCAGTTGGTCGCGCAGCAGCAGGAAAGGCCCCGTCCCGCAGGAAGCGATCATCGGCATCACCTTTGTGGTCGCCGCCGCGGGGGTGATTCTGTTGTTGAGCCGGGTGGCCGGGGGGAAGGAGGAGCTTGAGCACTTGTTGACCGGCGATATCCTTAACGTGACGGGGGCGGAAGTAGGCCAGCGGGCCGTCATTTTTGGGGTGTTGGCTGCGTTTTATGCCGCGTTCCATCAGCGTTTTGCACTGATCTCTTCCGACCCTGAATCAGCGTTCGCCCAGGGGCTGAAGGTTCGGCTGTGGGACTTCCTTTTCTACGCGGCGTTCGCGCTGGTGGTGGTGAGTTTCGTGCGTGTGGCCGGGGTCCTGCTGACCTTTGCCTATCTGATCGTGCCCGCGGTTTGTGGGGTGATGCTGGCGACGCGATGGATGGGGCGGCTGGCGATCGGGTGGGCGATCGCGGCGACCGCGAGCTTACTGGGACTCTCGGCGTCGTACTGGCTGGATTTGCCGACGGGGGCGGCGATCGTCTGCGCCTGTGGGTTGCTATTGGTCGTCGTCAGCGTTTTTTCCGCGGTCCGGCGGGTGGAGGGTTAGGGAGTGTCCGGAGTGAGGAACCACGTATCACCCTGAGTACGGCGACGATCCGCTCTCCAGCTGGAGATGGGCCTCTCCGGTCGCTGCGCCCCCTTAGGGCGCCAATCGGGCGGACGCCCCCTTCGGTGGACTACTCACCGCTGCTCCACGGCGGAGCAGCTCGAGATGCGGCGCGAGAATGTCCGCGAACTGCTGGGCCACCGCCGCCGCCTCGCGAGTCGACACGAAGTTCCTCCCGCGCACCCCAAGGGTACCCACCGCCCGCCCCGCGACTCTGAGCGCGACGACGATCTCCTCTGCGCCTTCGACCGACCGCACCAGCCACTCGCGTTCCCCGCTCAGAACCGGCCCGCCCTCGAACGAGGCGATCGGAATGCCGGGAAGGTCGGCGAAGGGACGCGGGGCCTCGGGGTCGATCGCGATGACCTCGTCGTCCCCCCGGCGGAGGTGGAGGAACATGGCTTCGTGGGGGAGCAGCTCGCGCAGTCCGTTGCCGAATTCGCGGAGCGCCTCGCCGAGGTGGGACGTGGCCGCGAGCGCCAAGGCAGAGCGGATGAGGTGCAGCGCCGGAGTTTCCACCGCGCCGGCGATCGCGCGGAGACCGTCGACCTCCGCCGCGAGCCGGAGACCGTGTACGCGCGCCGCCACCAGCCGCGCGGCAATTGCCAGAGTGTCCTCGTCCTCGGGGCGATAGGCATCCCGCGCGACGCTGCCGAGCAGGAGATATCCCACCACCTTGCCGCCGACCTCGAGTCGCGCGCCGATCACCGCGCGGGCGGGCTGCGCCGGCGCGGCGCCACTGCCGACATTCCATGCCCCGTCGGCGCCGAGCTCGTCGGGATACTCGATGAGAAGCGTCGGTGCGTGACCGAAGCGGCTCACGATCGCGGCAAAAGGCTCGACCGTTCCCCCTCTGGCGGTCCAGCGCCGCCGAGGCGCGTTCCCGCTGAACGGGACGAGCGAGCCTCCCGCGGAGACGGCGAGGATCTCCACGCGATCGTGCGGAAGCAGCGGATAGAGCACGCCACTCACCCGGCGGACCAGATCGGGACCGCTCGCCGACTCGACCGAGGCGCGTGCCAGGTGGGCGGGGAGCTCCTCCGCCGACATCACCGGCTCGACCGCCGGGTGCATCGTCACCGAAGGCATGACCTGCGCGAGCGATGACAACGTCGTTTCGAGCGCGGCGGCCAGCCGATGCAGGGCGAGCGCCTGCGCCGGGCCGAAGGCGGCGCGCTGGAAGCTTCCCAGCAGCATCACCGCGACATCGCGGCCGTGACGACTCACTGGTACGGCGATCGCCGAGGAGTACTTCGCGCGGCGCAAGACTTCTTCGAGCTTGAAGAGCTGGTCCTGCCGGAGCGCCGGGTCGGGGAGCGGAACGTCGATGCGGTCCCGCGCCAGCGCCTCCGGGCCGAGGAGCACGATTCCACCCGAAGCCGAGAAGAGCCAGAGGGCGAAGAAGTCGTGGGGTACCTCGACGGCGGTGCTCGCGCCCAGCGCCTGGTGCCAGGTCGCGATCGCGACCGGATCGGGCGCGCCCCCTTCGAGTGGAAGAAGGGGAACGAGCG